>DASYXF010000056.1:0-37046 GCA_035935335.1 Candidatus Acidiferrum sp. | reverse complement strand
AATCAGATTGGCCAGCAAATCAAAGTCTTTATTCCCGGAATGAAAGCGGGTGGCTTTTCCAGAATGCAAGCGCCCCCCTTTCGCGTCGCCGATGGCCATCCGGGCGAATTCAAAGGCTTGTCCGCCCAGTTGATTGACGGGGGCCCGCAGGGGACCGGGAATATGGCCGATGCCGACGCCGATTCTCAGCTTCAGCGGGCGCATCCGCCGGCGCAGGTCGAAGAGGAGTTCGGGGATCTGGCGCAGATCGGCGGCGACGGTTTGAAACTCGTCGCCGGCGGTAACGGCATAGGGCAAGCGAATCCGCCCCTCGCGGAGATGGGCGGACGTGACGAGACGCAGCCTGGCGCCGAGGACGGAACGCAAGCCGCGGGTGCGGCTCGAGCCAACCACGTCGGAGACGATGACGCCCCAGAGTTTTTCCGGCATATGCACACTCCTGTACAATTATGCAGAATTGCATATTTATGTGCAATAGCTTATTTCATGCCCGGCAACCGGGTTGATACGATGGCGAGATCCTTCTGGATCATGCGACCGGCATCGGGAGGATAGCACCCGCGGCAGGCTGAAAATCCGCAGGCGTCGTGTCCGCGAGTGGGGACAGGGGCATCGTTTACCTGCGCTTCCGCGAGTGTGAGACTTCGAAAATGAGTTCGAGCGCCACGGGGACGCCGAGAGCCAGGCTGGCAACGCCAATGATCAAGCGGCTGGGTTTTTGTCTTTTCCAAACACGTCTTGAACTAAGATGCCCGCAGCAGGCGGGAGGTTCAAAGCCTTTTCAGGAAATGTGGCGGAAAAAGAGACCAGGTATGGTCAGAGGCCCAAGTCGCTGTCCAGAGCATGCTCGTGGCGCAGGAGCCAGCGCTTACGCTCGATGCCGCCGCCGTAGCCGGTGAGCAAACCATCGGAGCCAATCACGCGGTGGCAAGGTACGACGACTCCGACAGGATTTGAGCCGTTGGCAAGGCCGACCGCGCGGACAGCGTTCGGCCGGCCGATTCTGGCGGCCAACGCGGCATACGAGGTTGTCGTGCCACAGGGGATTTCCCGCAAGGCATGCCATACATCCCGCTGAAACGAGGTGCCTGCCGTCTGCACTGGTAGCGTGTCGATTGCCGTCAGTTCGCCGGCGAAATAACGGGCGATTGCGCCGGTCAAACCGCCCGGATTGCGGCGGGGTTGGATGGTGAATCCGTTTTTGCCGTAATGAAGTTCAAGCGATGGGCGGAGGTATATTTGGTAATCCGACCAGGAAGTTGCGCGCAGATTTCCGTCCTGATCGGCCGCAATCAGCAATTGGCCGAGGGGAGTGTCGATTTGATCCATGAAAAGCTGGAGAACCTTATCCATAAAGAAGGAGGGGATTTCCTCGATCACGTACCTCCATGGGCTGATTTTCTCACCTGTCGGGGAGAAGGTGTAGCCCGGCGTTCGCCTGTTTTCGGGCATGTGACCACTCTCAAGCCAGCACAGAGATAAAACGGTTTGGAATTGAGTTAACAAGCCCGTTCCTGTAGAATCCCCCGACTGGATTCAATTCAAGAAAATAGTTGACAGCATAGTGCGGCACAGGATTGCGCCCATGTCCACACAGGATGCTCAGCAATTCCCAAAGGCGTCGCGTCTTCAAAACCTGGCATTGCCGGTTGATAGCTCGCAAAAGTTCGCCAATTCCCTTTCCGAATTCCTGAACGCTGCAAAATCCGCGCTGAGGAGCGAAGCCGCGCAAGTAGCGGCAGGCCTGCTGATCGTGGCTGTGAGCTATTATGTCATGGCGAAAATCAGCCTGAATTTAAGGTTCAGCGGCTCGACGAAAGCGGCGCTTTGGCCAAATAACGCGATACTGGTGGCCGCGTTGCTGCTGACACCGGTCCGCCGCTGGTGGATGTACTTGCTGGCCGTGGTTCCTGCGCACATTCTGGTGCACTCGGCGTTTCACATCGCGCCGATATGGATGACGTTTCAGATGGGCCACAACAATCTGCTGGCGGTTGCCGCAGCCATTATCCTGAGGCGGCTGGGGCCTTCCTTATTCAGTTTTGACCACTTGCAGGGCGTGCTGGTGTTTCTGTGCGCAGCAATCCTGGTGCCGGGAGCTTCGGCGCTGACGCTGGTGACGGCGGTGACCGCTTTTTTGCCGGAAGAAACGATCCGTATGCACGGGTGGCCACCGGATTTCTGGCATGCATGGAGCCGCATCTGGCTGACCAACACGGTGTCGTTCCTGGTGTTCGTGCCGGTGATTCTGCTGTTTGCGTCACGCGGGCGATTGTGGTTTGAAAATTTGATCTCGAGAAAATCCCTGGAAGCGGTCGGGCTGGGTGGCGCATTGCTTGCGACCGGCTACCTGGTCTTTGGGTCAGGGTACGCCAACCCGATCTGGGCGCCGGCAACCTTTTTGATTTCGCTGCCGCTGCTGCTGTGGGCCGCGATCCGATTTGGTTCAGCGGGAAACAGCATGGCGATTGCGGCGGTGGTCTGCGTTTCCTTCTGGCGGGCCTACCGCGGAGACGGGCCGCTGGCGCACGAGACTTCCATCGTGAAGGCAGAGTCCATGCAACTGTTCTGGATTTTGCTGACGGTGCCGCTGATGGCGCTGGCGGCGATGATTCAAGAGCACAAGTCCGCCACGCAAGCTCTTGCGGAAAGCGAAAACCGGTTCCGTCAGCTGTTCGAGCAGGCGTCGGTGGGAATCGCGCTGGAGTCGCTGGAGGGGAAACTCGCGATTGTAAATCCCGCGTTTTGCGCCATGTTCGGTTACACGGAAGCGGAACTGCATGCGATGAGCTGCACGCAGCTCTCGCATCCGGAGGATGTGGAAGCGGAGGCGCCACTCTTCCGGGAGTTATGTGCCGGCACGCGGCCCAGCTACCAGATCGATAAACGGTTTTTTCGAAAAGACGGAACGATCGTCTGGGGGCGCGTAAGCGTATCGTTGCTGAAACCGCAAGATGGCAGCCAACCTTTTGTTATCGGAATGCTGAGAGATATTTCGCCGCTGAAGCAGCGCGACCAGGAACTTGTGACGCTGACGGGCCGGCTGATCGAAGCACAGGAAGAGGAGCGGAGGAGAATCAGCCGCGAACTCCATGACGACATCGGCCAGCAAGCGGCAGCGATTGCGGCGGATTTGTGCGCACTGCGGGAAACAATGGCACGCGGGGGGAGCGAACCGGCCGGGGCGCTGGCGGAAATGGTTTCGAAGTTGGCGACGGAGCTTGCCTCCAGCATCCACAAGCTGTCGCACGATTTGCATTCGTCGAGGCTGCAATACCTGGGGCTGGCATCGGCGCTTAAGGATCTTTGTGACAAGCTGGCGGCGCAGCATCATCTGGCCATCGAGCTCAGCGTGGATTGCCAGGTGGACCGGCTGCCGGAGCCCGTGGAGTTGTGCATGTATCGCATCGCGCAGGAGGCCTTGAGCAATGTGGTGAAGCACAGCGGGGGCACGACAGCATTCGTGAGAGTGTCAATGCGCGGCAAAGCTATCAGCCTTTGCGTGGCTGATGATGGAATCGGTTTCGATACCGGCGCGGCGCGCGGAGGGATCGGCTTGACCAGCATGCGGGAGCGGCTGCGGCTGGTGGGCGGCGAGCTGTTCATCAAGTCGTCCAGCGAAACGGGGACGGAGTTGGTGGCGGAGATTAATCTGGCAACCCCAAAAGCGGCGGCCGCCCGCGCATGAGTTTTGCCCTTCCTGCCAGTTGTACGATCACGCTCATCAAACACCTTGCGTGCTGGAATCATCGGGGAGTCCATGACGAAAAAAGTGAGATGGGGGATTTTGAGCGCGGCATCGATTGCACGGCGGCGCGCAGTGCCAGGGATGCGGCAGAGCGAGTTCGCGGAAGTGGCGGCGGTGGCTTCGCGGTCGCTGGCGAGGGCCCAGGCGTTCGCGGAGGAATTTTCCATTCCCAAGGCTTACGGTTCGTATGAAGAATTGATCAACGATCCGGAGATCGAAGCGATTTACAATCCGTTGCCGAATCACTTGCATGCGGAATGGTCGATCCGGGCGGCGAGCCGGGGGAAACATGTGCTTTGCGAAAAACCGGTGGCGGGGACGGTGGCCGAGGCGCGGCGGTTGCTGGAGGCTCGCAACGAATATCGAGTGAAGATAGGCGAGGCGTTCATGGTGCGCACGCATCCCCAGTGGCTGCGAGCGCAAGAGATCGTGCGCGGAGGACGCATCGGGAAGCTTCGTTCGGCGATGTGCCAGTTCAGCTATTTCAATGTGAACCCGGAGAATGTGCGGAATTCGGCGGAATTCGCGGGCGGGGCGCTGCTGGATATCGGGTGCTACCCTGTCCGGATGTCGCGGTTTATTTTCGGCGAAGAGCCTGTGCGGGCGATAGCTTGCGTGGAACTGGATCCGAGCTTCAAGACGGACCGGCTGACTTCGGCGATTCTGGAATTCCCGGCGGGGCAGTGCATTTTCACCGTGTCCACGCAACAGGTTTACTACCAGCGAATGCAGTTTCTTGGAACCGAAGGCCGGGTGGATATTGAAATTCCGTTCAATGCGCCGACCGACAAGCCGTGCCGGATTCTTATGGATGACGGAAAGGATTTGTACGGTGGAGGGAGCCAGGTGACGGAGTTATTGCCGATTTGCAATCAGTTTACGATTCAAGCGGACGAGTTTTCGAAGGCCGTCCGGGAGAATCGGGAAGTGCCGAATTCGATGGAAGACGCGGTGTGCAATACGGCGGTGATTGAGGCGTTGTTCCGGTCGGTGCAATCCGGCAGGTGGGAGACACCGGAGCGGTTGTAGTGATTCGCTCACCACGCGAAGGGAAAATCGTCATCCCTCGGGGCACGCCTTTCGCGCCCCGAAGGATCTCAACTTGAAAAACTTGCGAAATTTCTTACGTTGAGATCCTTCGTCTATCCTTGTCGGATGGCCTCAGGATGACAATGGGTGGGTGGTTTCCGGTTAAGAAAAATCACCTTTAGTCGTAGTATTCCTGGCCGAGGTGGGTAATCAGGTCTTCGCCCATCATCCAGCGCAGGGTGTTTTTCAGTTTCATCAACTGGATAAAGAGGTCGTGCTCCGGATAAAGCTCCGGGGCGGTCATCGGCGATTTGAAATAGAAGCTTAGCCACTCCTGGATGCCCTTCATGCCGGCGCGCTGGGCGAGGTCGAGGAACAATACGAGGTCGAGGACGATTGGGGCGGCGAGAATCGAATCGCGGCAGAGGAAGTCCACCTTGATCTGCATCGGATAGCCGAGCCAGCCGAAGATGTCGATATTGTCCCAGCCCTCTTTGTTGTCGCCGCGCGGGGGATAGTAGTTGATGCGAACCTTGTGGTGAATCTTTTTGTAAAGCTCGGGGTAGAGATGCGGCTGAAGGATGAATTCAAGCGCGCCGAGCTTTGATTCTTCCTTGGTCTTGAAGGAGCCGGGATCCTCTAGAACTTCGCCGTCGCGGTTGCCAAGGATGTTGGTGGAAAACCAGCCGTTGAGGCCGAGCATGCGGGCTTTGAAAGCAGGCGCGAGAACGGTCTTGAGGAGCGTTTGGCCGGTCTTGAAATCCTTGCCACCGATGGGCACGCCGTGTTTCTGTGCGAGCACCTGCATCGCCGGGATGTCCACGCTGAGGTTGGGAGCGCCGTTGCCGTAGGCGATGCCGCTGGTGATCGCGGCCCAGGCGTACAGCATGGAAGGCGCGATCGCGGGATGGTTCTCCTTCATGGCCTTTTCGAATTTTTCGGGCGTGGAGTGAACGTCATCCTGAGTCAGAAAAATTTCGGTCGAGCCGCACCAAAGCATGACCATGCGCGAACACCCATGCTTGGCCTTGAATCTTGCGATGTCGGCCTTGATCTGTAGCGCGATTTCGTATTTGTTCTTGCCCTTCTTGACGTGCTTGCCATCCAGCATCTTGACGTACTCGCGGTCGAACGCGGCGGGCATCGGCTTGATTTTGGAGAGAAACGTTTTCACCATCGCCAGATGATGCGGGTCGAGCACACCGGCTTTCGCCGCGGCTTCGTAGGAACTATCAGGGAAAATATCCCAGCCGCCGAAAACGATGTCATCGAGTTTGGCGAGCTTCACGAAATCCTTAATACGCGGCGAGCGGCCATCGGTGCGCTTGCCCAGACGGATGGTCGCCATTTGCGTCAGCGAGCCGACCGGCTGCGCCTTTTTCGTACGCACCAGCTCAACCCCCGCCATAAAGGTTGTTGCAACCGCGCCCATGCCCGGCAACAGGACTCCCAACTTCCCTTTCGGCGCGGCAATACTCGTTGGCTTTTCCATGAATTTCCTCAGTTGATTCGTAGGTGGACTGCACAAGGCACAGCCATCTGGCAGGAAAGCTGTAACCCAAACTATTAATGATGGAGGAAGCCCGGCGGATATGCAAATGCAATCGGACGTTTTGGGAAGAACGCCTGTGATGCGGGTCACACCGCAGGCCCGTAACCGGAGGATGCCCGCAAAATACACGGAAGGGGCTATAAGCTATGCTATGGTTCTGGAACATTTCTATTAATTTGACTCATTCTCCCAAGTGCTTCATTCTAGTGTTGGGATCTCCGCCATGTCGCATTTGGGACATGGTTGATGGCGGGCGGAGTGCTGTATCCGAGCGATTTTTTGGGGCCATCATCCACTGATGGATGGTGGCCGCGTTTGTTTGCGGCGGCTGGGCAAGTACCTGGGGGAGGGATGCAGAAGTGTCCGACAGTATGTTGAAACCCCGCAGCACTGTTTTGACCGATGGAGCGCACCGCGCGCCGGCTCGCGCGATGCTGCGCGCCTCTGGACTGAAGGATGATGACTTCACCAAGCCGCTGATCGGCATCGCGAACACCTGGATTGAAATCGGGCCATGCAATTATCATTTGCGCGAATTGGCCGTGCATGTGCGAGACGGCATTCGCGCTGCGGGCGGGACTCCACTGGAGTTCAACACCGTCTCCATTTCCGATGGCATCACGATGGGTACGGAGGGGATGCGGGCTTCGCTAATCAGCCGCGAAGTGATCGCGGATTCGATTGAACTGGTGACGCGAGGAAACCTTCTGGACGGGTTGATCGTTCTGGTCGGCTGCGACAAGACGATTCCCGGCGGAGCAATGGCCCTGGCTCGCCTGAATATTCCGGGCCTGATTCTTTATGGCGGGTCAATTGCGCCCGGACAGTACGAAGGCCATTCCGTCACGATTCAGGATGTGTTTGAAGCCGTAGGCGCGCACGCTCGCGGAAAAATGAGCGACGCGCAACTGAAGGAACTGGAATGCGCGGCATGCCCCGGCGCCGGAGCGTGCGGCGGGCAATTCACCGCCAACACCATGGCGCTGGTATGCGAATTCCTGGGACTTGCGCCCATGGGAATTTCCAGCGTGCCCGCCACCGACGCAGGTAAGGCTCATGCAGGCGAACTTGCGGGGAAGCTCGCGCTCGACCTGCTGCGCAAAGATACGACGCCTTCGCAGATCATCACGAAGACGGCGATTGAAAATGCGATCGCGGGCGTTGCGGCCACTGGCGGGTCCACGAACGCGGTCTTGCACCTGCTGGCCATCGCCCGGGAAGCCGGGCTGCCGCTTTCGATTGACGATTTTGACCGCATCAGTTCGCGGACACCGATCCTGGCCGATCTCAAACCTGGAGGACGTTTTGTCGCAACCGACCTTTATGCAGCAGGCGGCACTCCGCTCGTCGCGAAGCGCATGCTTGAAGCCGGCCTGCTCCAAGGAAACTGCCTTACCGTTACCGGACGAACGCTTGCCGAAGAAGCCGCAGGCGCTAAAGAAACGCCGGGACAGCAAGTCGTCCGCGGCAAAAGCAACGCTCTCAAAGAAACGGGCGGCTTAGTGATTCTGAAGGGGAACCTGGCGCCCGAAGGTTGCGTGGTGAAAGTGGCCGGGCACAAGACGCTGAATTTCAGCGGGCCGGCGCGGGTGTTTGACAGCGAAGAGGCGGCGTTTGCGGCGGTGGATCAAGGAAAGATCAAGGCTGGAGACGTGGTGGTGATCCGCTATGAAGGCCCGCGCGGCGGACCAGGGATGCGGGAAATGCTGGCCGTGACGGCAGCGATTGTGGGCGCGGGGCTTGGCGACGATGTTGCTCTGCTTACCGATGGACGATTCTCCGGCGCCACGCACGGGTTGATGGCAGGGCACGTCGCTCCGGAAGCGGCGAATGGCGGGCCGATCGCCGCGGTGCGCGATGGAGACAGGATCACGTTCGACCTGCCGAAGCGCACATTAAGCGTGGAACTAACCGAGGCCGAAATTCAGAAACGCTTGGCCAACTGGAAGCCGCCGAAACCGCGCTACACGCACGGGGTTTTCGCGAAGTACGCGGCGCTGGTTTCGTCATCCTCGCTGGGCGCCATCACCACGGTGCCGGCAAGTTTTGCATTGGAGAACACGCCGATTTCGTCGGGGAGAACGCTATGAAGCTGACAGGTGCGGAAATACTCTGCGAAACGCTCACGCGCCTGGGCGTAAAACATATTTTTGGGTATCCGGGCGGCGCAATCCTGCCGGTTTATGATGCGCTGGGAAAATCCAAACTGCACCACATCCTGGTGCGCCACGAACAAGGGGCGACGCACATGGCGGATGGGTACGCGCGGGCCACGGGCGGCGTTGGGGTGGCGATGGCGACTTCCGGGCCGGGCGCGACGAACATGGTCACCGGAATTGCTACAGCTATGCTCGATTCTTCGCCGGTTGTCTGCATCACCGGGCAAGTGAGCAGTAAACTGCTGGGCTCCGACGCGTTTCAGGAAGTCGACATCACGGGCATCACGATGCCGATCACCAAGCACAACGTGGTGGTTTCCAAGGTGGAAGATATTGCGCGAACGGTGCGTGAAGCGTTTATCATCGCCAATTCCGGCCGCCCCGGGCCGGTGCTGGTGGACATCACCAAGGATGCGCAGCAGGCCTCCGCGGAATTCGACTGGGAAGCGAGCGAGCCGAAATTGCCGGTGAAGCGGCAGCGCAATAATCATGACCAGGAAGAGTTCGACCGCGCGGTGGAACTGCTGAATTCGGCGAAGCGGCCGCTGATTCTGGCTGGCCGCGGCATTATGCTCTCCGGTGCGATGGACACTTTTGAGCAGTTCGTGCACACCAGCAATATTCCGGTGGCCATGACGCTGCTCGGGATCGGCTGTTTCCCTGCCAGCGATCCGCTGAATCTCGGCATGATGGGCATGCACGGCGAGGCGTGGGTGAACAACGCGATTCAGGAAGCGGATCTGCTTATCGCGGTGGGAATGCGGTTTGACGATCGGGTCACCGGGGACTTGCGGGTGTATGCGCGGAATGCCCGCAAGATTCACATTGAAGTGGACCGCGCGGAGATTAACAAGAACGTGAAGGTGGATGCGGCCATCATCGGTGATGCGGGTGAAACTCTCGCGGCTCTGTTGCCGCATGTGCACGAGCGCGACCACAGCGCCTGGCTGGCGCACATTGCCGGACTGAAGGGCGATTCCGCGGTGCGCGACATTCAATCGCTGCCGGACAGCGGGCATCTTTACGCGGCACACGTGATCAACGACCTTTGGAAGGTGACCGGCGGCAACGCCATCGTGGTCACCGACGTCGGCCAGCACCAGATGTGGGAGGCGCAGTATTACCACCACAACGCACCGCGCACGCTGATTACTTCGGGCGGCCTCGGCACAATGGGATTTGCGCTGCCCGCGGCAATTGGCGCGAAGATGGCGCGGCCGGATGCGGAAGTGTGGGTGGTGGTCGGCGACGGGGGCTTCCAGATGACCATGTGCGAGCTGGCGACGATTGTTCAGGAAAAGATCAACATCAAGATCGCGATCATCAACAACGGATATCTCGGCATGGTTCGACAGTGGCAGGAATTTTTCTACGACAAGCGTTATGTGGCGACGCCGCTGGTAGCGCCAAACTTTGCGGCACTGGCAAATTCGTTTGGGATTCGCGGGGAAACCGTCGCGGCGCGGAAAGACGTTGTTCCAACAATTGAAGCGGCGCGGAAGTCGGAGCAGACCGTGTTGATCGATTTCCGCGTGGAGCAGGAAGATTCGGTTTACCCGATGGTGGCGGCGGGCGCGGCGCTGCACGATATGATTCGACGGCCGAATAATCCGCTGGTGGAGACGGCGACGGAACCGTAGGGCCGGGAAGGCGGCGTACCCTTCGCAATGCTCAGGGCAAGAAGCCGCCCCTACGAGAGGAATCGAGGGAAACATGCAGACCATTGTTGCTTATGTGGAGAACAAACCGGGCGTGCTGAACCGCGTGGCGTCGCTGACGCGGCGGCTGGCGATCAACATTGATTCGCTGACGGTAGGGCCGACGGAGAACGTGGAGATTGCGCGCATGACGATCTGCGCGCATACGGACGAGCGGGGGGCGACTCGGCTGGAAGCCAGCCTGGAAAAGCTGGTGGACGTGCTGCTGGCGGAGAATATTTCGGACCGGCCGATGCTGGAGCGTGATTTGGCTCTGATCAAGGTTGCGGCGGACCAGCAGAACCGGCCGCACCTGATGGAATTGATCAAAGTGTTTCGCGGACGCGTGGTGGATGTGGCGCCAGAGTCGTTGATCGTGGAAGTTTCGGGAACCGTGGACAAGATTGACGGCTTGCTGGAAGTGTTGCGGCCTTTCGGCGTGCTGGAGATGGCGCGGACAGGGCGGATCGCCATGACGCGGGGAAATGATTTGTTACGGCCGCCGGCGGAGATGCCGGATCCGGCAGCGGCGGCGAAGTAGTTTGTTAGGGCCGCTTCTTTTGCGGCGGCCGGCAGGATGCCGGCGCTACCTGGAGATTCTTGCCGCACAGCGGCCAAAATGAAAGGAACGAAATGGCAAACCTGTATTACGACAAAGACGCTGACCTAGCGTTAATCCAAAACAAAAAGGTGGCGATTATCGGTTACGGCTCGCAGGGGCACGCGCATGCACTGAATCTTCGGGATTCGGGCGTTTCCGTGATGGTGGGACTTCCCGAGGGTAGCGCTTCCCGCGCGAAAGCGGAGAAGGACGGCTTGACGGTGAAGAGTCCCGCGGAAGCCGCAGCGTGGGCCGACGTGATCATGATCCTCGCGCCGGACACGCGGCAGCCGAAGTTATATAAGGACGCGATTGAGCCGCACCTGACGCCCGGCAAGACGCTGATGTTTGCACACGGTTTCAATATTCGGTTCGGCGCGATTAAGCCGCCGAAGACCGTGGACGTCACCATGATTGCGCCGAAAGCGCCGGGGCATCGCGTGCGGGAAGTGTTTGTGGAGGGCGGAGGGACGCCGGCGCTGATTGCCGTGGAGCAGGATGCTACCGGCCACGCGAAGGCACAGGCGTTGGCTTACGCGAAGGGACTCGGCACCACGCGCGCCGGAGTTTTAGAGACTACTTTTACCGAAGAGACGGAAACAGATTTATTCGGCGAGCAGGCCGTACTGTGTGGCGGCGTCAGCGAGTTGATCAAAGCGGGCTTTGAAACGCTGGTGGAGGCCGGGTATCAACCGGAAGTGGCGTACTTTGAATGCCTGCACGAATTGAAGTTGATTGTCGACCTGATTTATCGCGGCGGGCTCAGCTACATGCGGTACTCGGTGAGCGACACGGCTGAACAAGGGGATTATCACGCCGGGAAGCGCATCGTGACGCAGCAGACGCGCGAGGAGATGAAGAAACTTCTCGCGGGCATTCGCGACGGCAGCTTCGCCAAAGCCTGGATCGAAGAGAACGAAAAGGGCTGCCCGAATTTCCTGGCACGCCGCAAAGCGGAGCAGCAGCAACAGATCGAGCAGATCGGCCTGAAACTTCGCGCGATGATGCCGTTCCTCAACCCGGTCGTGGCCCCCGGCTTAAACGAATCCGCCGCCACCGCCAAAAAATAATTTACGCAAGGGGTGGAACTCTTCGCCCTGTAGCTCAGGCCTTCCAGGCCTGAGGGCTTTCGCAACGGTGGCACAATTTTGCCAGCGCTATGGAAACCCTTACCCCTGAAGGGGTGAGCTACAGGCTTTTTATTGCTCATCCGGCATTATTGAGCATTGCCGCCGTTCGTAAAGTTCAATTTTCGGTTATGATTTCGCCCGTGACTCGACTATCCCGCGTATCTTTGGCACTGCCCTTCGAACGGCACATCTGCTGGTTTAGGGCCGGGGAGAATCGAATCGGAGGCAGGAACTACGGTTTGCGCTTGCGAGACTATAGGAGCCTGACGCAGGGAAGCCCAGAGTAAGATTGGAAACAGATTATCGAAGCTATGAGCCTTAAGCACGAGGAGGGATTATTTTGCGATACGCGGGAATTCGAAGCGCCGCCGCTTTGCTGTGCATCGCCGCAGGGGCAACGAGTTTAAAAGCGCAAACGCCCGATTCGCTGGATGCGCGCATTCAGAAGGTGATGGCGCGGCCGGAGTTTGCGCATTCCAATTTCGGCATTGAATTTTACGATCTTGAAACCGGAAAAGTTGTCTACTCCCTGAACGCCGACAAGCTTTTTGTTCCCGCTTCCACTACCAAATTGCTGACGGAAGGCGCGCTGCTTGCCCAACTTGGCCCCGACTATCGCTTTCACACCCGTGTTTACCGCACCGGTCCTATCGACAAAAAGGGGACGCTGAAAGGTAATCTGATCTTTGTTGCCAGCGGGGACCCCAATCTTTCGAATCGCATCCAGACGGACGGCACGCTCGGTTTCATGGATGACGATCACTCTTACAACGGCCCGGCGCTGCCCGGCGATCCTCTGGCGGTCATCAAGGATTTCGCGGCGCAAGTGGCGGCAAAAGGCATTCGCAAAATCGAGGGGCGCGTTTACGTGGACACCAGCCTGATGCCTGACGGCGAGCACGAAGGCGGCACGGGCGTCACGATGTCCTCCATCATCGTCAACGACAACATCATTGATCTGACCGCCACCGCAGGAGCAAAACCGGGCGACCCGGTGACCCTCGGTGTCTCGCCGCAGACTTCTTATTTTCATTTCGTCAACGGGATGACCACCGGACCGGCCGATTCCAAGGTGTCGTTTGACGCGACGGATCCGGCTGTGCGCCCCGATGGGTCGTGGGAAATCACTTTCTCCGGCAACGTTCCCCAGGGCAGCGGCCTGCAAACTGTCGCCTACCAGATTCCCTCGCCCACCCCATTTGCCGTGTGGGTGCTCGGCGAAGCCCTCGCAGCCAAAGGAATCGAGATCAAGGCAAAGAAATCCGGCGCGGTCGTCAAGGATTTCTCTTTACTACAGCATTTCTATACCGCGGAAAATCAGGTGGCCGAGCACGTTTCGCCGCCGTTGAGCGAAGAGATCAAGATCACACTGAAGGTCAGCCAGAATCTTCATGCGGGCATGGGGCCCTATTTTCTAGGACTCCTCGGCGCGAAAAATTCAAAAGATCCGCTATTCGCGGGATTCAAGCTGGAACGTGCGTTTCTAGCGGATGCAAAACTCGACCTTTCCGGAGCTTCGCAAGGCGACGGCGCGGGCGGTGACTGGGCGGATCTCTTCAGCCCCGATTTCCTGTGCCACTACCTGGCGTACTGGAAGACGCGGCCGGACTTTCCGATCTTTTTCAACGGTCTGCCGATTCTGGGGAAAGACGGAACGCTGGCGAAAATTCAGAAAGACAGTCCTGGCGCAGGCCACGTGTTCGCAAAAACCGGAACGTTTGCCGCGGAAGACAAGCTGAATTCACGCTTGATGCTGAATGGAAAAGGTCTTGCGGGCTATGTGCAAACGAAATCCGGCAAGACGCTGGCGTTTGCGGCGTATGTGAATCACGTCGCGATGCCGGCGGACCCGGAGAGCGCGCAGAAGATCGCCGGGCAGGCACTGGGCGAGATCGCGGCGGCGGCTTATGATGCGCCGCTGCCCTGAACTGTGCAAGGGGAAAAGCTTGGCGACCTGAAGGTCGCCACTACGCGGGTTAACCTAACTTTGTTTTGCCCATTTCGGCGACGCGGCGTTCGTAGATCATTTCGCAGGCGCCTTTGCTGTTGGTGAAGCGGAACACGATTTTGTGGCCGGCTTCCCTTTTTGCCCGCGACTTCAGGACGGTGCCATTCAGTTCGACCCAATTGCCGCTGACCAAGTAGTCGCCTTCGCGGCCCTGGAGTTCAAATTTGCCGTCGCTCTTCAGCGAAAGCGGGGGCGCGGTGCAGGGTACGGGCTTTCCGGCCACGCGGGCTTCGGAGCAGACATATTGACCGGCAACGTCGTCATTCTGTGCGCGGCTCTGCGGTGCGGCGGCCAGAAACAGTAGTCCTGCGCCGAGGAACATTAAACTCTGGATTGGACGCCATTTTGAAACTCGCATGCCCCGGGACCCTCCCACTTGGACCCTGATTTTCCAATCACGTGCTAGATGGAAACATTTAGATGTGCAAGTCGGTCGCCAGGGGTACCATCCCTCACCGCATTGATAATATTGGACTTACCGAAATGGAACGGCTTTTAACGAACCAAGAGTAGGAACGACGGTGCACATTCATCACAAGTTAGAGGAAGTTTGTTGCCGTACTGCCCCAAACGTACCGGTTGAAGAGGGTACTGCCCTATATATCGAACAGTATTTTACTCGACTGGTAACTCGGGAATGGCGGCACCGTCCTTTCGCGGGTCGGAAGCGCCGTAGTTGATGCCCTTCGAGGCGTCGCGCATGACCACTTGCCCACCGCCCATTGCGGCGGAGAAAGGGCCCATGACTTCGATCTTGTGCCCTTTGGCCGATAGTTCTTCGCGCACTTTCGGCGAAAAACGGTTTTCCATCATCACGTCACAACCACCGAAACTGTGCTTGCTGAAGCGCGCCGCTTCCAGGGCCGCCTGGATGTTCATCTTAAAATCCACCATGTTGGCGATGAATTGCGCGTGAGCCTGCGATTGGTTCCAGCCGCCCATGATGCCAAAGGCCACGCGCGTATCGCCTTTCTGAGCGAAGGCCGGGATGATCGTATGAAGTGGACGCTTGCGGCCGGCGAGCAGGTTCGGCGAATCAGGATCGAGCGTGAACAATGCGCCCCGGTTGTGAAGCGCGAAGCCAGTTCCGGGGGCGACGATTCCCGAACCGAAGTATTCGAAGTTGCTTTGAATCAGAGAGACCATATTCCCGTCGCGGTCGACTACGGTGAGGAAGGTGGTGTCGTTGCCGACGCGGGGGTCGGCGCTGGGGTCGCAATTGGCGTGGTCGGGATCAATCAGCTTGGCGCGCGCGGCGGCGTGTTCTTTTGAGAGCAGCGCGGCAACGGGAAGTTTCTGGCCGCGGGGTTCGCCGATATATTTTTTCAGGTCGGCGTAGGCCAGCTTTTTAGCTTCGATCATGGCGTGCAGGGCGTTGGTGGAGCCGTAGCCGTAATCTTTCTGCTGGCCCAGAGGAAACGTCTCCATCATGTTCAACATTTCCAGTGCGGCGAGCCCCTGGCCGTTTGGGGGAAGCTCGTAAACGGTCCAGTCACGGTAGGTGGTAGAGATGGGCTCGACCCATTCGCCGGAGTATTCGGCCAAGTCCTGCGGCGTCATGACGCCGCCATGCCGCTCGATTGTTTCCAGAATCTTTCTCGAGATTTCGCCCTTATAAAATGCGTCGCGGCCGTGTGCTGCTATCTGCTGCAGCGACCAGGCAAGGTCAGGATTGGTAAAAATGTCACCGGTTTTCGGCGGGCGATCCTGGGGTAAATAGAGTTTCGCCGCGGCATCGTCGCCGCGGAGGTAGTCCGCGGTGCCGCTCCAATACATCGCCACCCATTCCGTCACGGGAAAGCCGTTGCGCGCGGTTTGGATGGCCGGGGCCAGGTCGTCGCTTAATTTCTTGCGGCCGAATTTGTCGGCCAACTTCTGCCAGCCGTCCACGGCGCCGGGGACGGTGATGGTGTTCACGCCGGCTTCTGGCATGTCTCGCAGGCCTTTTTTCTTCAATAGCTCGGGAGTGAGATTTTTCGGCGCCCAGCCGCTGGCGTTCAGGCCGTAGAGCTTGTTGGCTTTCGCGTCATAGACGATCGCGAAGAGGTCGCCACCGATGCCGTTCATCATTGGCGAGACGACGCCCATCATCGCGTTGGTGGCAATGGCGGCGTCCACGGCGTTTCCGCCGTGTTCCAGAATACGCACACCGGCTTGGGCCGCCAGCGGCGACTCAGCGGCCACGATTCCCTGGCGCGAAATCACCATCGAGCGCGTTTGCGAACGGTCTTGCGCGACTGCGTTCAGTCCGAAGGTAGTTCCCATCACCCACACCATCCAGGCGCCCCAGGCGAATCTGCGTTTCACAAAATCTCTCCGCTTTGGCAATTTGAAGTCGCGGAGTCACACAGGAATCAGACACCGCCCGCCAACTTTATCCTGCACCAGGCCGCACGGCAAGCCCGCTTCTCTTGCTTCCCTTACGGAAGCTCCTGGGCAACTCGCCTTGCGTCGCCAGTTGGCCGTGCGGGCGGCATCCGCTAGAATGGCCGCGTGCCTGAATCGACCCCTTCTCGTGCGAAAGCTGTGGCCGTAGACGACTTCGGCGCGCGCGTCGCTTCCCTGCTGGGCGCGCGTAACGCTGATCCCTTCGGCTTGCTCGGGCCGCATCCAGTGGAATCGCCGCAGGGACGGTTGTGGTCCATCCGCGCATTTCAGCCGCGGGCCCTTGAAGCGCAAGTTATTCTCTTGGGGCATCCCACCTCCATCCCGATGCGGCGGTGGCGCGACACGGGGTTTTTCGAGACTACCCTTCCCACGCCCAGCGAGGCCGCTCCCGCCCCTTCCAGTTATCGCTTTCGCTTTCGTAACGAGTATGGCGACGTCTGGGAAGCGCACGACACGTACGCGTTCCCTTATCTCCTCACCGAGTTCGATCTTTACCTGATGGGCGAAGGCCGGCACTACGACACTTACGAAAAGATGGGTGCGCATGTGAAGACGCTCGAAGGCGTCAGCGGGGTGCATTTCGCCGTGTGGGCTCCCAACGCGCGGCGGGTCAGCGTGGTCGGGGATTTCAACGGCTGGGACGGCCGAGTCAGTCCTATGCGCTCGCGCGGCAATTCGGGCATCTGGGAACTGTTCATCCCCGAATTCGGCGAAGACGTCATCTACAAATACGAAATCGTCGGCCCGCAAAATAATATTTTGCCGTTGAAGGCCGATCCTTACGGTTTCCGGTCGGAGTTGCGGCCGAACACCGGCTCGGTCGTCGCGCGGCTAGACAAGCATTCCTGGAACGACGGGGAGTGGATGCAGAGGCGCTCCCAGAAGAACTGGTTGGAGCAGCCGGTCAGCGTTTACGAAGTGCATCTCGGATCCTGGCGGCGAATGCCGGAAGAGAACAATCGCTGGCTCAGCTATCGCGAACTCGCCGACCAGTTGATTCCATACGTCAAGGAACTCGGCTACACGCACATCGAGCTGCTGCCCATCATGGAGCACCCCTACGACGGTTCGTGGGGTTATCAAACGCTGGGCTATTTTGCCGCCACCAGCCGCTACGGATCGCCGAGCGACTTCATGGAGTTCGTGGACGGCGCCCACCAGGCCGGCCTGGGCGTGCTGCTCGACTGGACGCCCGCACATTTTCCGCGCGACACGCACGGGCTGGCTCAGTTCGATGGCACGCACCTCTACGAGCATTCCGATCCGCGCCAGGGCTCGCATCCCGATTGGGGCACGCTGGTTTACAACTACGGCCGCAACGAGGTGGTGAACTACCTTATTTCGAACGCGTTGTTCTGGCTGGACAAATATCACATTGACGGCTTGCGCGTGGATGCGGTCGCATCAATGCTGTATCTGGACTATTCGCGGCAACCGGGTGAGTGGATTCCCAACCGCTATGGCGGACGCGAAAATCTGGACGCCATCGATTTTTTCAAGCGGCTGAACGAAGTGGTGCATCAGCGCTTTCCCGGCGTGCTGACGATCGCCGAAGAGTCAACGGCATGGCCGGGCGTTTCGAGGCCGACGTATCTCGGCGGGCTGGGGTTCAGCCTGAAGTGGAACATGGGCTGGATGAACGACACACTGACTTACTTTTCCAAGGACTCCATTTACCGGCGCTACGAGCACAACAAGCTGACCTTTTCGCTGCTCTACGCGTTCAGCGAGAATTTCATGCTTCCCTTCTCGCACGACGAGGTTGTCCACGGGAAAAACTCGCTGCTGCACAAAATGCCGGGCGATACGTGGCAGCAGTTTGCGAATCTGCGGCTGCTCTTCGCCTATCAGTACGCGCACCCCGGCAAGAAGCTGCTGTTCATGGGCCAGGAAATCGCGCAGCGGCAGGAATGGAGCGAAACGCGCAGCCTGGACTGGCATTTGCTGCAACACGAATCTCATCGGGGTATCCAACGGCTGGCGTCTGACTTGAATAAACTTTTGGCGAGCGAACCGGCGCTGCACCAGGTGGATTTCGATTGGCAGGGGTTTGAATGGATTGACGCGAACGATTCGGACAACAGCGTGTACTCGTTTATCCGCCGCGGCAGGAATCCAGACGAACTGTTGATCGTGATTCTGAACGCGACGCCTGTAGTGCGCTATGGCTACCACATCGGAGTGCCGCGTCCCGGCCACTACGAAGAGATTCTGAACACCGACGCGGCCAGTTATGGCGGCTCGAACGTCGGCAATTTGGGCGGCATGAATGCGGGCGAACATGCGTGGCAAGGGCGCCGGTATTCGCTGGCGCTCACCCTGCCCCCCCTGGCGGCGGTCTTTTTGAAGTGGCGATCGAATTGAGCACTGAATGCACCGCCGGTTCTGTAGGTCGCCCTCGGGCCTGAAGGCCCGAGCTACAGCTCTCTCGTGCAACCATCTGCTGTGCGGTAAACTCTATACTTGTATGGATAAACGAATTCCTATGCGAGGTTTGCTGTGCGCGGAATGAATCACGAGTCGGTTTATCGCCCTATCTTGATCATCGCGGGAGTATTTTTACTTGGTGTGCTCTCCCCGGTTTTTGCGCAAGACCCCGGCCCGCTGCCGCATCCTCCTGCTCCGCGTACGCAGGCTCCGCCTCCTCCGCCGCCTCCACCCCAGCAGCCCGCGAACCAGACGTATCATTCTTCCCCGCCGCCGCAGTCGATCCATTCGCCCGGAGATAGCCCGATTCTGAACGAGCCGCCGAAGCAGCCGGTGGACCAGATCATCAAGAGATTCTCTGAGCGCGAATCGGAGTTCAAACTCGAACGCAGTAACTATACCTATACACAAACATTCTCGATCCAGACGATTGACGACGACGACCGCCCCGATGGGGAGTACCGCATGACCAGTGAAATCGTATTCACGCCCGACGGCAAACGATTTGAAAAGGTCACGTTTGCGCCGCCGGACACGCTGCAGCGCATCCAGTTGAGCGAGCAGGATCTCGACGACGTGCGGAACGTGCAGCCGTTTGTTTTGAACGCCGAAGACCTGCCCAAGTATAACGTCACCTACGTGGGACGGCAGCAGGTGGACGAACTCTCCTGCTACATTTTCGACGTCGCGCCGAAGACCATCGAGAAGAAGCAGCGGTATTTCCAGGGCCGCGTGTGGGTGGACGATAACGATCTGCAGATCGTGATGTCCGACGGCAAAGCAGTGCCGGACATTATCAACAAGAATAATGAAAACGTGTTTCCACGGTTCCGGACGTACCGGCAGAACATCGAGAAGGGATTCTGGTTTCCGGTCTACACGCGCGCCGACGACTACCTGCACTTTCGCTCCGGGGACGTGCACATCCGCATGACCATCCGCTACTACAACTACAAGCGTTACGGCAGCACGGTGAAGGTGGGGTCGGCGACGGAGATCAAGGAACCGCACTAGACGCATCCTTGGTAAACTTCGAAAGAAGAGGAAGTGTGTAGCGGCCGCCTTCTGCTTGCCCGCCGCAGGAGGGAGGCGGGCAGGCGTTCAGCGCGGTTCCTGCGTTGGCAACCGGAAGCGCCCCGATCGCATTCTAATTGCGTGATAGTTCGCCGCCTGCCCGGGCGGCGGAGATTTTGCCGAAGAACTCCTGTGGGCGCCAGCCCGAAGTTGAGAGGCACCCACCTGTCCTCTCAGCCAGTTACACCACAAGAAAATAATTTCACCCGGTGAGCCAACTCCCCGGCCGGCGACGGCACACTAAACAAGGAGTGGTTGGTTTTTCGGTTGGGGTGTTCGCTGAATGAGCATTTTGCCAAAGAAGGTGTTTTGGAAGTGCCGCTGCCTGGTGCGGCCCGCCCAATGCGGAAATGGGTCCATCGCGGCCTTTTTCTTTTTCTCCCTGATGGCATTGGCTTTCGCGCGGCCGGTCCGCGCCAATTGCGAAAATATTCCCGCTGGAAAATCGTTCTGGGTGCGTCTGCTGGACCCAGTTGCGTCCTACAGCTCCAGGCCGGGAACATTCGTCCGGGCGATTCTGATTCAGTCACCGGACTGCGATGGAGCGCCGGTTTTCCCCGCAGGCCTGGAAGTGGATGGCGAAGTGGTGGCCGCACAGAAAGTTGGCCTGGGCATTGTCCACGAAACCGCGTCCCTGGAATTGATTTTTGACCGCATCGTTACCGCCGATGGAACCGTGCTTCCGATCGCCTCGCGGTTGATGGAAGTGGACAATGCGCGGGAAACCGTGCGCAAGGGAAAAATCCGCGGCATCCTGGCCACGTACACGCCGCAGGGCCGCATCACGGACGGCCTGGGACATTTGCCGTCGTTGAATCCCTACAGCGCCCCGAGCCTGATTGTCTACCGCCTGTTTACCGTGCTGCCCGAGCCGGAAATTTACCTGCCTCCCGGCACCGATCTGCGGCTGCAATTGAACGTTCCCCTCTACGTGGGCGACCAGCCGGAACTTCCGCAGGTGTCTTTCCAGATGGACGAACTGGAGCGGGGCGACGTGGAAATGCTTCTGCAGAAAAACACCGCGCGCACGTTCACCGGCAAGGGAAAAGAAGCCGACTTGGTGAACGTGCTTTTTCTGGGTTCCCGCGAGCAGATGGAGACGGCGTTCCGATCCTCGGGCTGGATGAATGGGGACCGCATCTCAACGCGCAGCGTGGTGCGAGAATTCCGGGCATTCCTTACGCTTTCGAACTACCCCACCGCGCCCATCACGACGCAGTATCTTCAGGGCCAACGCCAGGAAGTTACCTGGCAGAGGAGCTTCAATAGTTACAGCCGTCGCGACCACTTACGCCTCTGGGAGGAGCCAGGAACCGTTCTCGGTCAGGACGCCTGGCTGGGCGCTTATTCCCGCGAGACCAGCGCGGCCCTTTCTGTTACACAGCACAAATTCATTCATCACCTGGACCGCAATCTCGACGATGGCGTGAACATGTTGGTGCGGGATCTGACTCTCGCCGGTTGCGTCAAGTCCGTGCAACTTCTTCCGCGGCCGGAATTGCGCAACACTTTTGTGAACGCCACCGGGGATGAAATGCGCACCGACGGCTTGCTGACCGTGGTGCAACTTGCGGATTGCGCGAATTCTCCGGCACTGCTGGCGCGCGCAAACCCCTTGATTCCCGCTCGTCCACATTCCCGGCTGATCCGCTACCTTCGCACCCAGATCCTCGCCTACAGGGGCGACGTCGTTCGTGGCAACCTCATTTTCAGCGGGTACTATGTCGGGCGCGTTTGTATCCAGGCATTTCGCTCCCGGCACCGGCATGGCCAAGAAGAAGATGCCGATGGCTTGCCCCTCAGCCCCATCTCTCCAGACACTCTATTTCCGCAGTTCGCCTTCAACGGTACCTCGGTCGCAGCCGCCCGATAGTCTTCCACCCCTCCATTTTCTAATCTCACAGTTTCCGAGGTTACGGGCGCGGCCGTCCGACAAAATTCCATTTGCCCCAGGCGAATGACTCGTGCTCCGGCTGGAAATACCGCCGCGCCAGTTGCGTAATTTCGCTCGGGTGCCCCAGCCAGTTCTCATACGTCTGGCGCTCGTAGTCAATCATCGTAGCCAGCGCGTCCAGTTTTACAGAAAGGCGCCGCGCCAGCAGGTTCTCCGAAACACCATGAACGAAGCGAAGAAACGGCGTGAGCCAGGGCTCGACGAATAGCACACGGCCGCTGGGCCGCAGAACGCGTTTTAGTTCGGCAAATACGCGTTCCAGGTCATCCGGCAAGACCGGCAGGTGATGCAATCCGCCCTGCACAATTGCAGCGTCCTTGCTTTTGTCCGCGAAGGGCAATTCCCGGCAGTCACCCGCATAGCAGCGCGCGCCTCCCCGATATTCCGCCAGCAAGCGCGGGGATAAGTCCACGCCTTCGATATTGTGGAAGCCAAGCCGCTCCAGGGCGTGCAATCCGTTACCGCGGCCGCAGAACAATTCCACCACTTTTGTCTCGCGCGGCCATTCGGTAACACCCAAGCGTCGCAACCGGTCTGTGAACTTCCGAATTTCCTCTTCCGGCGTTTCGAAGCGCAAATACGCCGCTTCCCACGGGTCGATTCCCTGTTTTGCCGCGTCCTGCGCTGAATCCATCATCTAGCCCCAGTGTCCCCCTGCCGTGCGTGTGCTAAAGTTTTATCCGGGAAGTGCCGTATCGCAGTTTCCCACACTCTAGGATTTCCAGCGAAATGGATTCTCCGTCGCAAAATGCAGAAAAATCTTCAGACTTCGACGGACCGATGACTTCTGCACCTCAGTCGTGGCCTCTCTCCTGGATTGCACGCAGCCATCGCGCGCTCGTCTTTGGCCGCCGCGCGCGCGTACTTGCAGAAGCTTTGGCTCCGCTGATTCCAGCGGAGGCCCGGAGTGTTCTCGATATCGGTTGCGGTGACGGCACAATCGCTAGCCTGATAGCGGAACACCGGCCGGAGCTCGCCGTTGAAGGAGTGGAAGTGATTCCGCGGCCGACTTGCCGCGTCCCCTGCCGTGCGTTCGACGGCGCGAAGCTTCCTTTTCCCGACCGGTCGTTCGATGTCTGTTTATTCGTGGATGTGCTGCACCACACCGCGGACGTCACGCAACTCCTGCGCGAAGCCGCGCGTGTTTCGCGCACCTGTGTTGTGCTGAAAGACCACCTGAGCGAATCCTCGTTTGACAACGCCACGCTGCGGGCGATGGATTGGATAGGCAACCGCCCGCACGGCGTCACGCTCACCTACAACTACCAGTCTCGGATCCAATGGCAGGGACACATGGCGGACTGCGGCCTGGAATTCGCGGAATTTTCCACCGATCTCCCGCTGTACCCGTTTCCCTTTTCGCTGTTGTTTGGCAGAAAGCTGCACTTTGTTGCGCAACTCGCAAAACGGCAGAGTTTGTAGCTCAGGCCTGAGGGTTTTCATTGCATCGGCAAACTTTTGTTTCAACAAAGGGAAATCCTCACCCCTGAAGGGGTGAGCTACAGGGCGTTTGCCACACACCGGGAATGTTTCTGCCGCACTGCGGACAATTCCCGTTCTTCATGCGGTTGGCTTGCACATCGTGCCAGGAGCGGCGGATGAGCACCTCCCCGCAGCCCGGGCAATATGTGTTTGCGGCATCGCTGTAGATATTTCCTTCGTATACAAAATGCAGGCCGGCCTTGAGCGCAATTTCCCGTGCGCGATGCAGAGTTTCGGGCGGGGTAGCGGGCTTGTCGCGCAGCTTGAAATCGGGATGGAACGCCGTGAAGTGTAACGGCACGTCCGGCCCGAGATGTTGCAAGACCCACTCCGCCAGGCGCTGCGTCTCCGCGGGATCATCGTTGAGCGTGGGAATCATCAGATTCGTAAGCTCGAACCAGACGTTAGTCTCGTGTTTCAGCCACTCCAGCGTCTTCAGCACAGGGCCCAGATGCGTCAACGTAACCTTGCCGTAAAACCCTTCGGTGAAGGCTTTCAGATCCACGTTGGCCGCATCAACGTGATCGTAAATATCGTGGAAGGCCTCATAGGTGATGTAGCCGTTCGTCACCATTACCGTCTTCAAGCCGTAAACCTTCGCGGCGCGGCAAATATCGATCACGTACTCGCCCCAGATCGTCGGTTCGTTGTACGTAAACGCGATCGAGTCGCAGCCGTATTTCAACGCGAGCAACGGCACTTCCTCCGGCGGAACGGGGTGCGAGCGCACCTGGTCCTGATGCGATTTCGAAATATCCCAGTTCTGGCAGAAGAAACAGCCCATGTTGCACCCAGCAGTGCCCATGCTGAACACGCGCGTGCCCGGCAAGAAATGATTCAACGGTTTTTTCTCGATGGGATCGATCTGCAGTGCGGCCGGGGCCCCGTAGCCGAGGTTGTAAAGTTTTCCGTCGTGATTGATGCGGATGAAGCAGAATCCCGATTGCCCGGGATGGATATGGCAGTGGCGGGGGCAGAGGAAACAGTGCACGCGCCCGTTCCCTTCCGGTTCCCACCAGCGCGCTTCGTGCAGCGCTTCCGTCTTCTGGAGGACCTTCAGATCGCTCATGATCCTCCTCCTGCGGACAGTATACTCCCGCGAGCGCAGTGGTGGCCGATCTTAAGGTCGGCCGTGCAAAGAGAGGAAAAGCAGATTCCTGCTTGTAACAGGCAAGCCTCAGCCACAAAAAGACGCAACTGAGGGATGACATGCCGAGGGTGTTTTACGCGATATTGATCAGGCGTGACGCCGCTGCACGCGGCGGCGTTCGGCGGACCAGTCGGCAAATCGCTGCAACTGGTCGCGATACTTCCAAGACAGTTGGAAAAATTTGGCCGGGGTCATGTGGGCCGCTTCTTTGCCAAGAAAGGTCTCAAACCGCCACTGCAGGTACGGGCTGTTCCACGGCCGCAACCGGTAGCCCCTGGCCGCAATCCAGTAAAGCTGAATCGTCTTCCACATCGGTCTTGCCTTTCGTAAACGAACAACCGTCAGCCGAGCGGGGCGGACAGATGTTCATGCACAATGACCCAGGTTTTCCCCTTTTTTTCCCAGATTCCCGTGTACCGCACCGGGGTATCGATCGTCTTGCCATCCTTCATTTTCGCGGAAAAGTGCATCGGCACCGTGGTCCAGGCGATGTTCCCGTGCCGAGTCACCTTCAATTCTTTTCCCGCGGTCAGTGAACCGGTCACCATTTGATCGAGCAACTCTTTGCGCACGCCCGCGTCATATTGCTTCCAGCTGTTGTAGGAAAATGGGGCCAGGTCGTAAAACACCAGCCCATCCTCTTTCGCATAATATTTTGCCGCGTTGTTGGGGTCGCCCGAACTCCACGCGGTGCAGTAGCCGTCGATCAGTTTGCGGAAAGTGGCGTCGTCGGTAGCTCTCTGCTGAGCGCGCGCACCGGCGAAGGTCAACAGGCCGCCGAAAAAGGCGATCAGCACATAGAGGACCCAGTGGGTCCCCGGCCTATTCGTACGCGTCGTCAGAGATGGATTTCCCAAGATCCTAACCTCACAAGGATAAGTTTTCGGCCAAACGGGGCCTGGCTGAGCAGAGTGGAAGTACCTTAGTCAGATTGGCGGGACATTTCAAGGGGAAATTACGCCGCTACGAAAGATTTATGCGGCCAGGCGCTTCACCCAGATGCGCGTGGTTGCCGGTTTGCCTAAGTGCATGGTATGTCCACATGCGCGGACGGTCATCGTTTCGTCGTACTCGCGTTTCAGGACTTCCACTTTCGTGGCGGGCAGCAGGCGCAAGCCTTCCAGGAACTCCAGGAAGCCTTCGTCCTTTTCGTAGACGCACATTATCTCCGCGGTTTCCTTGGGTTTGAGCTCGGAGAGCAGAACGCCGCCTTGTTTGCGGAGTTGCGCGATGCCGCCGTTCATCGGGACGCCGTGCGGACAGGTTTTCCGCGCGGCAAAGCGCTTCAGCAGCAGCGCTTCGACCTCGGGCGAAATGGCGTGCTCCATGCGCTCGGCCTCGGCGTGTGCTTTCGACCACGAGAGCCCGATGACTTCCGTCAGCAGCATTTCGGCGAGCTGGTGGCGCAGCATCAGGTGTTGGGCATTCTTGCGGCCCTTTTCCGTCAGGTGGATGCGCCCGCCCCGCTCGATTTTCACGTGGCCGTCGCGGGTCATGCGCTTCAGCGCGGCGGTGACCGCGGGGGGCGTCACGTTCAGTTCTTCCGCGAGGCGCGCGCTGATGGGGACCTGGTTCTCTTCCAGCATCTCCCAGAGCGCTTTCAGGTAGTCTTCCTGCGAAACACTTGTCTGCTCGCGTCGCACTTCGTCTCCTGTGCCTGCTTTAAACCGCTGAGCGCTGCTTCTCTCGCAATTGCTGCGCCAGACTGTTCACTCGCTTTCGAATCTCTTCCAGGATTTTCTGATAGGTGGCCGAGTCTTCGCCATAGGGATCTCCGACTTGCCAGTCTTCCACCTTTTCATAATTCTCGAACTCCAGCTCGCGCATTCTCCCGCTCATGTTAATCACCAGATCGGCGCGCTTCCAGGCCTCCGGGGCAATGCGCTTCGAAGCCAATCCTTCCGCCGAATACCCGTTTCGGCGCAGTGCTTCCTGTGTGTGTAGTGGAATTTCCCCAAGCGGGTAGAGCCCGGCGCTTGCCGGCTCCATCACATCGCCGGCATCGTTTTTCGCAATAGCCTCCGCCATGATGCTGCGGCAGGCATTCCCAAAGCAGACGAAGAGAACCTGTGTTTTCTGTTCCATCAGGATTTAAATTTATAAGGATTCCCTGTCAGAGGCAAATCAACGTGCGCCGGCATCCTCAGCCACGTGCGCGGCCGCCATCTGCAGAAAATGCGCGTGCACGGTGGTGTCGTCGGTGAGTTCCGGATGAAACGTTGCCGCTAACACATTGCCTTTTTCAACCAGCGCAGGTTTGCCCTCGTGCCGGGCCAGAACCTCAATGCCCTTCCCTAATTCTTCGATGATCGGCCCGCGAATGAACACCATTTCGAGTGGGTCTTGCTTCAGCTTGCTCGGCTCATAAAAGACATCGCTAGCCAGTTGCCGGCCGTAGGCGTTCCGCAAGACGGTCATGTCCAGCAAACCCAGTGACTCCTGCGGAGGATTGTTCACCTTCGATGCCAGCAGGATCGCGCCGGCGCAGGTGCCGAAAACCGCTCCGCCTTGCTTCGAAAATCTGCGGATGGCGTTGAACAGCCCCTCTTCCTTCAGAAATTGCAGTTGGGTGGTGGATTCTCCGCCGGGCAGAACAACGCCGTCGCACCCTGCCAGATCCTTAACCGTGCGCACTTCCACCGTTTCTGCGCCCAATGCCCGCAGCATTGCCGCGTGGGCCGCAAAATCACCTTGGATTGCTACAATTCCGATCTTCACAGGTCCCTTCTTTTTTCTCGTTCCGTTCGAAGGAAGCGGCCGGGCACGCACGACTCTCGCCGCTTTCTGCCCGGCAATTTTCTTCTTTGAATGCTTGTTTTTGGTGCCTTTGGCGCTACTCTTCAAAGCCCACCTTACCAGCCGCGCGTGGAGAGCAGGTCTTTCTCTTCCAGTTGCCGCACGTCGATTCCAGGCATCGCTTCGCCGAGTTCCTCGCATGCCTCAAGAATCGCCTTCGGATCTTCAAAGTGGGTATTCGCCTTCACGATAGCCTTCGCGCGGGCTTCGGGATCGCTGCTCTTGAAAATACCGGAGCCGACGAACACCGCTTCCGCACCGAGCTTCCGCACCAGCGCCGCGTCGGCCGGAGTGGCAATGCCGCCCGCAGAAAAATTCGGCACTGGGAGCTTCCCAGTCTTTGCGATTTCACGAATCAAGTCGAGCGGCGCGCCGATTTCTTTCGCCGTGCGCATCAGTTCGTCATCGCGCAGGGTGGTCAGCCGCTTCATTTCCGAAACGATCGTGCGCATGTGCCGCACCGCTTCCACCACGTTGCCAGAGCCGGCTTCGCCCTTGGTGCGAATCATCGCCGCGCCTTCCGCGATGCGCCGCACGGCTTCACCGAGGTTGCGCGCACCGCAGACGAACGGCACGCGATAGTCGTGCTTCCAGATATGGTTTTCCTCGTCGGCCGGCGTCAACACTTCGCTCTCGTCGATGAAGTCCACTTCCAGTGCCTGCAGCACTTCCGCTTCCGAAAAATGCCCGATGCGCACCTTGGCCATGACGGGGATGGTCACCGTCTTCATGATTTCGCGGATGACCTTGATCGCCGCCATCCGCGCGACGCCGCCTTCTTTGCGGATGTCCGAGGGCACGCGCTCCAGCGCCATTACCGCGCAGGCACCCGCCTTTTCCGCGATGCGCGCCTGTTCGGCGTTCGTGACGTCCATAATCACGCCGCCCTTCAACATTTCTGCCAGGCCGACCTTCACGCGCCACTCATTCGAGCCCTTGGCCTTTCCCCCGTGACCATTGCCGCTGCCGTTTGGTTTCTTTGCTTGCATGTTCCTTCTCCTCTGAAAAATTTGGAAATCGCTAAACTTTTTCCCTTTCAGCCCGCACGCGCTCGAAATGCTCCTTATCAATCGCCACAAACCGGGCCGTACCGCGCGCCAGAAGGTTGCCCTCGGCGTCTCGGATTTCTCCCACGCGAAACCGGCTGCGGCCCTTTTCTTCTTCCTGCCAGCCTTCCACCACGATTTCGCGATCCACGGGTACGGGCTTGCGATAGACCACATTCATTTCGGCGGTCACCGCTTTTTCTTCCGTCAGTTTCGAAAGTTTTCCCATCGCTTCGTCCAGCACCACGGCAATGATTCCGCCATGTGCAAAGCCCGCGCCGCCGGCATAGTTTGCGCCCAGCACAAACCGCCCGCGCGTCCGTCTGGCATCAAAATCCAGATCAAACACCAGACGCATTCCGGCCTCGTTGTTGCCGCCGCAACCAAAGCAGCGGTTCGCGTCCTGCGTTTCGAGTTTGAGGATCTTCGCCATCGCTAAACCAGGGCCACGTGGGCGCGCTCCGCTCGGCGCGTGCCCCGCTGCCGCTTGCGCATCTCGCTCTTCAACAATTCCGCCAGAGTCGCCACGCCGCGCGCGAGTTCCTTTTCGTTCAGGCTGGCGAAGCCGAGGCGCAGCGTGTTCGGCATCGGGGCCTGTACATAAAAATATCTTCCCGGCGCAAAGAGCACGCCGCGCTCCCGCGCGTGAATCATCAACTCGCTGGCATCGAATCCCGGCGGTAGCTCCAGCCATAGGCACATTCCGCCCTCGGGCTTCGTCCAGCGCACGCCTTCCGGCATATGGCGGCGTAAAGCTTCATCAACAGCGCGCAGGCGGTCCGCGTAGACTTTGCGCATCTTCGTCAAATGCTTCTGGAAAAGACCGCGCTTCAGGAATTCCGCCATCGTGGCCTGCGCCAACTGGTCGGTGTGCAGGTCGGTCATCTGCTTCACCAGCCGCAAACGCTCGATGGCCGCGGGAGGCGCGACGATCCAGCCAACGCGCAATCCGGGGAAGGCTACTTTCGCAAAACTGTCAATGTGGATCACCAGATTCGTCCGGTCCAGCTGTTTCAGCGAAGGGATTCTCTCTTCCTGGGCGTTCAGCCGCGCGTAGATGTGGTCTTCCACCACCGGCACCTGGTGGCGGGCGGCCAGTTCCATCACCCGCCGGCGCGAGGCCAGCGGCATCGAGGTACCCGTCGGATTCTGGAAGTCCGGCGTCAGCACCAAAAGCTTCACGCGATTTGCCGCCAGTGTCGCTTCCAGCGCTTCCAGGTCGATTCCGAGTGCACGGCCGGGCTCCGCGTGTGTCTGCACCGGGACGCCCAGGCACCGCGCGCGCACGCCGTGAAATACGGCGGAAGCGCCAGGATACGTGGGATTTTCCATCACCACGGTGTCGCCCGGGCGCACGAACGCCTTGGCGATCAAGTCCAGCGCCTGCTGGCAGCCGTCGGTCACCAGGAGTGTTTCGTCTTTTGCGGGGATGCCATCCTGCCGCAGGAGCTCAAGCAGCGCTTCCTTCAAGGGTGCATAGCCGTCCGATGCGCCAAGATTCAGGATGTCCTGCCCCTCGCGTTTCAGCGCCGCATGCGAACAGGCCTGCAACTCTTCAACCGGGAACAGTCCTGGGTCGGGCCGGGCCATCACGAAGGACAACGAATTCACCGGCGCTTCGGCGGTCAAGCGGCTCAAAATTTCTTCGCTGCGCTCATCGGCAAAAAGCAGTTCCCAGCGCAGGCCGTCGCCGTTCGATAGACTCGGTGGAGCGGGCGGTGTGATTTTCAGCCCGTTGCAGTTGTTGCGAATGAAGGTGCCGCGGCCAACGTGCCCCTGGATCAGGCCTTCCGATTCGAGTTCCGCGTAGGCGTTGGCCACTGTGGTGCGATGGACGCCCAGCATCTGGGCCAGTTCGCGGCTGGCGGGAATGCGGTCTCCCGGGCGCAAATCGCCCGCGTGCACCAGGGAGCGCAGTTGATCGCGCAGTTGAATGTAGAGGGGAATGTGACTTTCGGGCTGAAGGTGTAATGGCAGCATTGTCTCTCACCCCAGCCTAATTCTACCAGAAATTGGCCTAGTAAAAGAGCCAATTTGTCTTCCGGGGCTGTAGCTCAGGCCTTCAGGCCTGAGGGAGTTCGCGGCAGCAAGCAGGGTTGCAGAAGCTACGAAAACCCTCACCCCTGAAGGGGTGAGCTACAGGTCATGGCCGGATGGCGCCGGCGCCGTTTTGCTCGCCGGCCTTTAGATCGCGGATACACAATCGAGTCCAGTCGCGCGCGTCGCACTGGTAGATCTCCTTGAGGGGCAAATCCTCATCCTGCACTTCGTAGGAACCGGACTGCATATCTTCGCTGTCGTCCGTGGAAGCGACAGCGACGGGGCTGCCTTCACGCACGCGCAGGCGAAACTGCTTCGTGGCCGGCTCGTAGTTCGAGTAGAGGAAGCAATGGCCGACGCAGGCGCGATCCACAACGTGCAGCGTCAGCATGCGGTAGTCGGGCGGTTCGAAGATGGTCGCGAGGACGCGCGTACCCGGTGGTAGTCCATGCGTAATCCTCTCGGCGTTTTCTTCCAACTGGTCCGAGAGCCTTGTATCTCGATAGACAAACGTAAAATAGACCATCGCGCATGCAGTCAGCGCAAAAAAATGCCACTTACGCGGCCGCAGCGTTCCCAGCCAGCAGAAAATGAAGATCGCGCTGACAAGGGTTAGCCGCGTCACGAGGAGCCCGATCCAGCCGGCGTTTTCATCGGGCCGGAGATTTTCCGGCAGCAGCGAGGTCAGGCAAAACGCAACCGCATAAAATTCCGGAAACAGCCTTCGCTCTTTCGCCTTTCCATTCCCGCGTCGCCACGGAAACAAATCCAACAGCGTCGCCACAATCACAAAAGCGATCATCGCCAGCGACACATACCGCGTAGCCGGGTGGAAAACCCAAAACTGGTCCCCGCCGTTCCATTGAAGAAACGGTTTGTCGGGCCAATCGGGCTGGTATTCCGGGTGCCTCGCCAGCATCCAGCGCACGGCCAGTCCGATGCCAATCGCCCCCGCCGGAGGCAGCCATTCTTCCCAACCGTTCATGCGCGGCCAGAGCAACCTGTAAGCGCCGGCCGCAGCGAGCCACAAGAATCCGAGCGGATGCGCCAACAACGTCAAAGGCGCCAAGATCACCGCCAGCAAAATTCCCCGCCGCTCGCCATGCCACAGCGCCGCCAAGCCAAAACACGCCAGTCCGAGCGACAGGTAATAGTTCATGAAGCCCATGTAAAAGACATAGCTGTAGGCCAGCATCGCCAAGCCAGGCAAAAGCATCCAGGGAGGTTTTCGCGCCGCCACGCGGATCAATGTGAACACGCCCCAGAAAAACACCAGCACGCAAAGGGAAACCGCAATTTTCTCCACCACGCCAAAGCCAAAAATTCCACCCAGCTTGAGCAGCATCAGGTCGAAGAGAACATTCTTTGACTGCCACACCGTATACATGCCGGGCGCATTGCCCTCACCAACCAACCGCGCCAACCACGCGTTGTAAACGTGGCTGGCCAAATCGCCGGCTTGGATGTGCCGCTGCCAGAAACACGGGATGAGAATCGCCGCCGAAGCCAGCAACACTAAACTCATCTGGGTCTTTCGCTGCATTTTGTAAAGAGGAGCTTCTTCGGCTGGGGGCAAGGCTTCAGCCGCAAGCCCACCCTCCACACCGGCCTCAATTCGCATGGGCGTTATTGTATCGTTTCCAGGACCCAGCCAAAAATCCACTGGCATTCGGAGGAGGAATTCCCCGATGCCAGTCTAAAGACCGGCCACTGCATAAGCGCAGAGGAAGCAGATCCCTCACCCGCAAGAAGCGCGGGTTCGGGATGACATTTCCTGGGTGAATCGCTTAGGGAATGGACTGGATTGTGTAATGCCGCCGCCAACCGTTAGCGAATCGGCTGCGCTTCGCCGAGCTTCTTCAGGCGGTCGCGCAATTTCCGCTGTAGCGGGTTTGGCGTATTCGGATTGAAGGCCACCAGGTACCACAGCGGCTGCGTCTTGTCTTTGCTCAGGTACGTCAGCGTATTCGCATCAGCGTTCGGGTGCCTCGCCACGTTTTCGCGAATCGCGCCGTACGGGTGCTTTGCGAGCTTGCCCAAAGTTTTCGCGTTCGTCCGCGGGTGCTCGCTGATAAGGCGCAGCATGTAATAGTCTTCTTCCGGGGCCTGCTTCACCAGTTTTTCGAGCATCTCCGGTTTGGCTTCCGCGCTCAGCACCAGGCCGATTTTTTCGTCCCAGGCGGTATTGATCTGGTTCAATTCCCGCGTCCGCGCGTGAATTAGCTCTTCCAGAATGCGGCGCTCCTGCTGCATCCGCGCGATGGGCAGCGAAGTGCCCTCCAGCGAATCCAGCACGCGCAAAAGATGCTGGCGTTCCCCGAACACGATCTGCGAAGTGCGATCGATCCGCCCGTTTTCCTTTTCTTTATGCTGCACTAGGTCCGAACGTCGCATGTTTGGATGCTCCCAATTCCCACCGGGCCGATCACCGAAAGGAACGAATTCTTTGCCGGCCTGCTTCTGAAGGCTCATAAAATTGGCGCTGCTTTCTGCTGGGTCTGGCTGCGGCTCAATTGGATTATGTTCTGGGCATGCGGTAGGGTAAAGATTCAGGCCAGCGCCCTGTGCCCGAAGTGCAACGCCCGTCGGAAATGGGGTAGTGGCCAGTGGAAATTTGTCGTCTGTAGCTCACCCCTTCGAGGGGTGAGGGTTTTCATAACCCTGGCAACATTGCTCAGGCATGCGAAAATCCTCAGGCCTGAGGGCCTGAGCTGCAGGGATTGAAGGAGTCACATGTCGGCATTCAAGGAACATCACGAGGAACTCGAGCACTCCGAGCAGCGTTTTGGGCGTGACCGCGGACGCCTAGCGGTCTCGCTCGACCGCATCACGAATGCGCTCGTCCTCGTGGGCCAGCACGGGGTCTACTGCACCAGCATGCGCAATCCCACGGTTCCCGCGATGGACCTCCGCATGGTCACCCAGGAACTTACCCACGCCAAAGAGTTAATCCAATCCGTAATGGAAGAACTCCGCAAACGCCGCGAGACAAATTGACCAGGCGGCCGATCGGCGGCCATCCTCGCTAAATTGTCATGGATTTTCACGAAAAGCAGATCCCTCACCCGCAAAGAACGCGGTGAGAGATGACAATTCGGGTGCGTTTTAACGTTCATTGAAACCCGCCGACTCCGGCGTGCCTATTTCAAAAACGGATTCGTTTCCTTTTCGTGGCCGATCGTGGTCGAGCCGCCGTGGCCGGGATGCACCAGCGTGTCATCCGGCAGTTGCAGCAGCTTCTCGCGCAGCGATTCCATGATCTGCTCCATCGAGCCGCCCCACAAATCGGTGCGCCCGATGCTCCCCGCGAACAGCGTGTCTCCCGCAAACAATTGCGGCTGCGCCAGCTTCACGCTGCCGCAGTCCTGCGGCATGTAGAGCGACACACTCCCCGGCGTGTGCCCCGGCGTATGAATCACGCTGGCGTGGAATCCTCCCCACGGCAGCGTGTCGCCTTCCTTCAGCAGGTGATCCACTTGCGTGAGTTCCGGCGTGGCGACTCCCATGAACGCCGCCTGCTCTTCCATTCCGTGATAGAGCGGCAAATCCTCGCCGTGCATCATCACCGGCGCGCCTGTGTACATGTGGAGCTTTGCCAGGCCGCCAACGTGGTCAATGTGGGCGTGCGTGCTGATGATGGCCTTGACGGTCAGCTTATACCGCCCGAGCATGCTCAAGATGCGCTCCACTTCGTCGCCGGGGTCGATCACGATCGCTTCGAGCGTTTTCGGGTCTCCGATAATCTGGCAGTTGCACTGCAGCATGCCCACCGGAAGCTTCATGTAGATCAAATCCGGGTGGGCCGCGTCGGAGGTCTGCACCATTTTGTGGGTCGCGTCCATGCCCAGCAGTATATCTATTTTCATAAGATTTTCCTCCGGTACCCTTTTGAGTGCGAAGGCGAAGCCTTCGCTTTTGGGATGTGCTGGGTGGGGATAACTAAAGCCGATATCCGAACTGTGGGCGGTAAAAGCGGCAGCTTTGCTGCCGCACTCCAAAAGTCCTTGCTACACTTAAAAGGTAATGGGCAGTCCTTCCAATCCGCCAGTGGCCACCCTGCCGACTCCGCTTGCTGAACTTCATCATCGTTCGGGCGGACAACTGGCATCATGGTTCGGATGTTCCCTGCCCAACGACTTTGGCGACTGGCTGGCTGAATACAGGCATCTGCACGAAAGCGTTGCCCTCCTCGATAAAAATTACCGTGCGTATCTCGATTTCACCGGCCCGGACCGGGTCCGCTACTTGAACGCCATCCTGACCAATAACATCAAGGACCTGCGCGAAAATCACGGCACAATTTCGCTATTCCTGAATCCGCAGGGCCGCATCCTCGCCGAAATCGAAACCCAGGCGCTTCCGGAAAAGCTTTTCTGCGTCTCTTACGCCAGCATTCGCGAACCGCTGATCGCCGCGCTCGACAAATACATCATCATGGACGACGTCACCCTCACCGACCGCACAGACGACTTCGCGTCGCTGGCGCTTGAAGGCCCCAAGGCAGCGCTCGTTGCCGAGGAACTCACGGGCGTTGACCCCGTGGATCTCGCTGAACTCGAAACGCGGCCGGTGTCCGTAGAGCGGATTCCCTGCCGGCTCGGCAAGCGTTCTCCGGGCGGCGCCGCCAGCGCCGAATTCCTTGTCGACCGGACTCACGCCGAAGCACTCTGGAATATCCTTCTGGAAACGGTCCACAATCACGGCGGCGGGCCGGCCGGATATCGGGCGCTCAGTGCCACGCGCCTGGAACAGGGCATTCCCTGGTACAGCTATGATTTCGGCGAAAAGCAGATTCCGCATGAAGCCGGTTTGCAGGATTCGCACATCAGCTACACCAAGGGCTGCTACACGGGCCAGGAAATAGTCGAACGGGTGCGCTCCCGCGGCCAGGTGAATCGCGTCCGCGTCACAGTGAAATACATCAGTTCGCAGCCGCCTACGCCGGGCACGCCGCTTTTCTCGGAAGGCAAAGAAGCTGGCTTCACTACCCGCGCCGCGTTTTCGCCTGTCCTTAACGCACCCATCGGAATGGCCTATGTGCGCCGCGAAAGATCCACTCCTGGCTCGACCGTTGAGCTTCCCGATGCCGCAGGCTCCGCCACCGTCGTAAGCACGCCAATTCCGTAGCCCTCGTCAGAAACGACCTCGCAACCGTTTCTATGGAATTCTAGCCGGCAGTAGCGGTCAAGTCGCGGATCTGGCGGACGAGCCTGCCGCGGTCTTCCGGGTCCATGGCGATGAATTGGACGGCGATGCCGTATTGTTCCTGGTGGCGGCGCACCACGCCGCGGCCGCGCACCTGTCCCAAGGGCATGTCCAGCAGGACCTGCACCAGGCTGCGAATGGCCACTTTTTTCTTGGTGCGCAAAAACACCCCCCCGACCGCGAGGTCCTCCACATACGAAACATCCCGCTGCATTCCCGATCGCCAGGCTATTAAGACACTTGACGGCGGCTTGATCCGCGGGTATGCCCTCTGTTCACTTTTCATCGGCCCCGTCCTTGCCGTGGCGGGGTTACCTATGGCTGGGGGCCACGTTCAGAAAAACTTCAGTCAAATTCGCGTCTTGGCGGAGGTTGCTGGGGTCCCACCCGCCCGGCGGCAATGTCGGCCTTGAAGTAATTTTCGCCCTTGATCGGGAAGCCCGCCATGCGGCGTAGCAGGGCGAGCTGGCCGACGTGGTTCAGCGCGTCCGCTACCGGACCCTGGAAGAGTTTCTCGGGCGAGGCGTGGAGCTGCTCGTTCCCTTCCAGGTAGTCATCGAAGCGCTTCAGCGCGCCGAAAAAGCGTTCGACTTCCTGGGCCCAGGGGAGAGGCTGCGAATCATGCCACACGCCCTGGCCCTTGGCCATCGAAAGCGCCCAGTCAAACAGGTCGCCGATGTGCGTGAGAATCTGCTCCGGAGTACGGGCTTTTTCGGGCGGTTGGTATTTGGCGAAGGATTCGGGGACGTCGCGGAGAGTCTTGCCGGCTCGATAGGCGATCGTGGCGAGGCAATGCCTAAGCAAATCGCGCGCGCTCACTGTTTCTGGAATGGGCGAAGCCATGGGAAAGCTCCCGTAGCGCCGCCATCTTGGCGGCGAACATACTGGCCGGCCCTTCGCTCCTCAGGGAGATCAGGATGCCAGCGCTACCCCTTGCAACCATCGGAACGTATTACGCCAGATTCAACGCCCGCTTGAACGAGCCCTTCTCCGCATCAATCTTCTTCTGCAACTGCAACACCGCGTAAAGCACCGCTTCCGGCCGCGGGGGGCATCCGGGTACGTACACGTCCACGGGAATCACCTGGTTGCAGCCCTGCACAATCGCGTAGTTATTGAACACGCCACCCGACGTGGCGCACGCGCCCATCGAAATCACCCACTTCGGCTCCGGCATTTGATCGTAAAGCTGCCGGATCACCGGCGCCATTTTCTGCGAAAGCCGTCCCGCAACGATCATCAGGTCCGCCTGACGCGGCGAAGGGCGGAACACTTCCGCGCCGAACCGCGCAATATCGAACCGCGAAGCCGCCATGGACATCATTTCAATCGCGCAGCAGGCCAGGCCGAATCCGAGCGGCCAGATGGAGCTGCGCCGCGCCCAGTTCACCGCCTTATCGAGCTGCGTGAAAATGATCCCCTCATCCTGCAGCAACTTGCCGAAATCATCCGGTTTCGTGAGCGTGACGTGTTTCGCCAGATTGGTTTCCATGGTTCCTCGTGTTCTTCTCTATATTCGCATATCGTCCCAACCCGCACAATCGGGCCGCTCCTCTGGCG
>DASYXF010000055.1:0-14913 GCA_035935335.1 Candidatus Acidiferrum sp. | reverse complement strand
GTCCTCCAGGAGGGAGACGTCCTCGGCGGGCGCTACGAAATCCTTGCCCTTCTCGGCGAAGGCGGCATGGGTGCGGTCTACAAAGCCAAGGATCGCGAAGTGGAACGCGTGGTAGCGTTGAAGCTGATCCGCCCGGAAATGGCCAGCAACCCGTCGATTCTGGCGCGATTCAAGCAGGAATTGATGACCGCGCACCAGGTCACCCACAAGAACGTCATCCGCATCTACGACCTTTCCGAAGCCGACGGCGTGAAGTTCATCACCATGGAATTCGTCGAAGGCAGCGACCTTCGGCAGTTGTATCGCGAGCGCGGAAAACTCCCGCCGGATGAGGCGGTCGATATTATCCGCCAGGTCTGTATGGCCCTGGATGCTGCGCACACCGCGGGCATCATCCATCGTGACTTAAAGCCGCAAAACATCATGCGCGACAAAACCGGGCGAATCCTGGTTATGGATTTTGGCCTCGCGCGTTCCATCCAGTCCGAAGGCATGACCCAAACCGGCGCCTTGCTGGGAACCATCGAATATATGTCGCCGGAGCAGGCCATGGGCAAGACCCTGGACCAGCGTTCGGACCTCTTTGCCGTCGGTCTGATTTTTTACGAACTCTTAAGCGGCAAAATGCCCTTTAAGGCCGAAACGGCCATGGCCAGCCTGCTGATGCGCAATCAGGAGCGCGCGGTGCCCCTGGCGGAAATTGACGCCACGGTTCCCGCGGGTCTCAGCGACATCGTCAGCCGCTGCCTGGAGCGCGACCTGGAGCGCCGCTACCCCAGTGCCGCGGAAATCATCGCCGATTTAGACGCGTGGCAAGGCAAGCGACCTGTCATGGCCTCCATTGTCATGCAGGCGCCCAAGCAGCCACGCTCGATTCCCTGGAAGTGGGTGGCTCCGGCTGGCGCTGCGTTGCTGGCTGCATTGATACTTCTGGCAATCCCGCCGATCAGGCGCATGATTACCGGTACGCCAACCGCGGGCAACAACGCGTCCGTCGTCAATCCGGGCCTTCCTCCCCTTGCGCAAGGCAAATACGTGGCCGTGATGCCGTTCCGAGTGCTTGGGGATGCGTCGAGCATGGGTTACATCGCGGAAGGATTGGGAGAGGCTCTTTCGGCGAAGCTTTTCCAGTTGAAGGGAGTGCACGTAACTTCCGCGGATGCGGCGAGAAAACTGGATCCGAACATGCCGCTCCCGCAAATCGCCAAGAAGCTGGGCGCCAACATGATTGTGCAGGGCACTGTGCAAGGCAGCGCGGACCAGATGCGCATCACCGTGAAGCTCGAAAATGTCGCGGAAGGCAAAACGGTATGGAACGAAGAGTTTCCCGGGGTATCGGGAGACTTGCTGGCGCTGGAAGATAAGATCTCCGGAAAGCTTGTTACAGCGATAGGGCTCAATGCCTCCGATTTGGGTGCGGCCGACGCCACCCTGCATCCGACCGACAATGCGGACGCTTACGACCTTTACCTGCGCGGGAAAAATGCCATGCGCGGCCAGTTCGATCCCAAGAACTTCCAGAAGGCTATCGATTACTTTAATCAATCTCTGAAAAAAGATCCGAACTTCGCGCTGGCCTATACCGGGCTAGCTAATGCCAGCCTGAGGATGTATACCGTGAAAAAGGATGCGTCCTGGTCAGAAAAGGCGCTGGCCGCGGCACGCCGTGCAGCAGAGTTAAGTGACAAGCTGCCTGAGGCGCACATGACCCTGGGCACAGTCTACAGCGCCACGGGCCAGAACAATCAGGCCATTGCGGAACTGAAACGCGGTTTGGAACTGGCCCCGAATTCAGACGAAGCCTACCGGAGGCTCGGGAGCGCGTATGTAGCCGTGGGCCAGAAAGATTTGGCGATCGAGGCGCTCGCAAAGGCGGTCGAGATCAATCCCTACTTTTGGGGGAATCAGAATTCGCTCGGCCAGGCGTACCTTTCATTCGGTGACTACGAACGAGCTCTGAAAGCCTATCAACAGGTCGTCCAATTGGAGCCTCAGAACCCCAATGGGTACACCAATGTTGGGGCAGCCTATGCATATCTGGGTAGATATGAGGAGAGCATAGGAGCTTTCAAGAAAGCGCTGGAGCTGCAGCCCGATCCCCAGACTTATTCCAGTTTGGGCACGGCTTACTTCCTTTCCAAGAAATATTCTGAAGCAGTGCCGATGTTTGAAAAAGCGGTGGAACTGAATGCGTCCGACCAGGCCGTGATGGGCAACCTGGGTGATGGATACCGGTGGGCTGGGCAGCAGGACAAGGCCAACGTTACCTACAAAAAGGCCATCGCATTGGTCAGCAAGGACTTGCAGGTGGACTCACGGAATTCCAGCCTCTTGAGCCAGATGGCTCTCTACTACGCGAAGTCCGGAGATATGACCAAAGCCCGCGAGCTTCTGCAGCGGGCCAAGAGCATCTCCCCTGGAGAGTTCGGCATTTACTACGCTGGGGCAACCTTGGAAGCAATCGCGAATCGGCCAGTGGAAGCCGTAAAGGAATTGAAAACAGCCCTGCAAAAGGGCCAACCGGCATCGGATGTGGAAGCTGACCCGGAGTTTACGGCCTTGCGGACTCGCCCTGATTATCAGGCCCTGATCAAGGAATATTCCAAGAAGAAATAAGGCTTCGCGCGGCTAATATACAGGATTGCGGAAATCCTGTCGGCAATTCATTCATCTCTACCCTCTAGCCCCTCGGGGGAGCTGAGCACCACCAAACCTAAACCTATGCTTCAACAAATGTGCGAAAAACTCTGGACACTACCAGTTCGCTTGCAAACCGGGGCAGTTATCACATGTCTTACGCGGGGAACTGGTCCAGGTGAACAACGCAAAGCAAACCCCGGACCGTATTCAGCAGTCCGGTATTCGCTAAGGATTTTGCGGGAAGTACCTTAGGCTTGGTTTGGGCGAAGGCCCTTGACAAAAAGAAGGCCTGCAGCCAGACCGAAAAGCAGGAGTAAGCCAGAAGACGGCTCGGGAGCAACGGTAAAAGTGCCGGCGATGGTCTGCGGAAGCGTCTCGCCTGCAACGGGCTGCAAAGCAAGGGTGAACGCGGCCTGGCAATTGTCGTCATCGTCGCTGTCGGAGAGGTATGTAATTCCACCTTCGCCACCGGTAAGGTCGTCAAAATTTGCGGAGCAAATTGATGCACCAGTCAGGTTGAATTGCGCCGTGCCGCCGCCGGTAATTGGACTGCCGGGACTCCCGCCCCCAGTGCAAGTAAAGAGGGAAGTTATGCCCTCAGGAGGTGTTCCGCATCCCTGAAAACTCAGGCCTGCCGGCACCGTAAAATTAATGGTGAAAAGGCCATCAAGCGTTTGCCCCGAAACATTGACGAAGTCCGCCACAGCGTCTCCGAAGAACGGGTCACCCACAGTGGTGTCAAGAGTCAGAACAACACTTATCGTTTCGAACGGGGAGGTGATCAGGTAGGCGTCACACTTGGGCTGGCCGATTCTGCCACACCCCGACGTGAGGAGTGTTGGGTCGGTTGAATCAGCTAAGGCCACCGAGGCCGAGATTCCCAAGAATGCCATCACCATCAGTAAGCGAATTAGTTTCACGATCGACCCCCGGTACCTATGTTCCGACGACAAAATAATCAAAAATAGATGTGCACTTTTGCTGCCAGTTCACCGAACACGTCCTCGTTCTAAGCCCTTCTCACTGTTGGTTTTGCCGAACTGCAAATCCCAGCTTACTCAGCGGTATGCAAACTTTTTCTCAAGTTGGTTCGCGCCTTGCTCGAACTGCGCAAATTCTCACGGATGACTATCCTATCCAACACGAACCACTCGCAACCGTGGGGCATTCTGTTCTGGGGGCCTCGAACTGTCAATCGCAAACTTAGGAATTAATAGCTCGCCCTAGTCCTGCTACTCTCAGAACTAGGGGAGATCAGCCGGAACGCTACCCTGGCTAGGTTTTGCCCGAGGATTATCGCCCGGCTCGCTCGCCGTGCATAATCCCGCAGCAAGCAGCAGTCCCAAAACAAGCAGAAGAATTCCGCCGACCCGCCCTGCAAGTCCGTCCCGTTTTAACCCGCGCAAGTTCACTTTCATCCCTCTTGGGTCCAGCATCATCGAGGTTTGCATGGGAGAATTCAACCAAGAGTTCGCCCCAGCCTCATTTTTCGGGTTCCTTAATAACTCAAAATGCCAGACTCGAGATTCGGTCCTGGGATGAGATGCTCATCGCGCCGAATTGGCCAATAATATTGCTATTTGGTTCGAGAAACAGGGAATCCTCTAAAACCCGCCCACAGCGACTCCGTGGATAGGGATGGGCATGCCAGCAAAGGATCGTAGGTCTCTTACGTTGCTAACACATTATTTTTGAATAGGATCGCACCGTCACCACAGCTGGGCGTGGGGAACCACGCTGGCCCTTACCTGGCGAAATTGCGGGATGGCCGGCGGGATTGGACCTGTGAGCGACCTGACACAAAGGTGACAGATCGTACCGGACACATGGGTAACACTTTCCTCCTCTAAGAGAGGGGGGGATGCCTTGGAAGGAGTGTTCGGTAATGGATGAAAGGCTACAGTTCGTGGCTCGCCGGCTAGCCAATGGCGGAACTTTGCAGGGAGTTCGGCCCAAAAGTGTTACCCATGTAGCCAGCCGGTACATTCTGTAACCCATGTCTCCGGGTTGGACCCGGATGGAAATGGTGGGCCCGCCAGGATTTGAACCTGGGACCAACGGATTATGAGTCCGCTGCTCTAACCGCTGAGCTACGAGCCCGTTTCGCTTTCATCATCTTACAACGAAAAGAATTTGCGGCGAATGGGCAACTTCACGGCGATTCGCGGGAATTGATTCGGCGCCAATTCCGCGAGACTCGTTTGTAACGGATGCTACGGGGCAAGCCCTGTCAAGGCACGGATCAGGCGCTGCCTCCATGGCCCGCACCTGAGGATCAGGAATGGCTTAGGGAACCCACGCCTAGTTTGCGCAGGATATCCTCCATCAGGCACCACTTCGTAAAACCTGACTGCAGCAAATTCACCCCAACGAACGCAGTGAACCAATACCAGTTGTGATTGACCCAGGTCCCCAGCGCCAGCGATACCAGGACGAACGTGCCGGCGATGATGCGGATATAACGCTCCAGTGTCATTTGCCACCTCGCTCACTCATGTAATAAAGGACCGGGACCGCCATGCGCGAGATGAAGGTGGATGCAACTTCTCCCGCCATCAGCGAAATCGCCAGTCCTTGAAAGATTGGATCGAAAAGAATGACTCCCGCGCCGACCACCACCGCGGCCGCCGTCAGCAGCATCGGGCGAAAGCGCACCGCACCCGCATCCACAACCGCTTCTTCCAAAGGCATGCCTTGCTGGCGGCGCAATTTGATGAAATCCACGAGAATGATGGAGTTCCTCACAATGATGCCCGCACCCGCGATGAACCCGATCATGGATGTGGCGGTGAAAAACGCGCCCATCGCCGCGTGGGCCGGCAAAATTCCGATCAGCGTCAATGGGATGGGCGCCATGATCACCAGCGGGGTCTTGAAGGACTCGAACCATCCAACTACCAGAACGTAAATCAGCACCAACACTGCCGCGAAGGCCAGCCCCAGATCGCGGAACACTTCATAGGTGATGTGCCATTCGCCGTCCCATTTTATGGCCAGTTTTTTTGTGTCCGGCGGCTGAATGGCCGTGAACTGCGCGATCTTGTAGCCCTCGGGAATTTTCAGCGCGTCAATCTTTTCCCCGAGCTTTCCGATGGCATACACGGGGCTTTCTTCCGCTCCCGCCACGTCGGCAATCACATAGACCACCTCGCGCTGATTTTTCCGGTAGATATTCTTGTCGATCGTGCCTTCGTGGATTTTCGCAAGCTCCCCGAGCGGCACCATAGCGCCACCGGCGGCATTCAGGTACAAACCGCGCAAGGCGTCTGCGCTGGACCTGTCCGCGCGGGAGAGTTGCACACGAATGGGAATATCCTCGCGCTCCGAAGGCTGGTGCATCAGCCCAACTTGCGCGCCGCCGACGGCCAAAGCCACGGACTGCGAAATCTCCGCCGGTGATATGCCGCGCATCGCAGCCTTATCCTGCTGCACCTGGAAATCAAGCTTCCGCTCGTCCGCGACAACGTACCAGTCCACGTCCACCACTCCCGGTGTTTCATCAAAAATCTTGCGAATCTGGCGCGCAACGTCGATCTGCCGCGTGTAGTCCGGCCCGTAGACCTCCGCCACCAACGTGGATACGACCGGTGGCCCGGGGGGAACTTCCGCCACCTTTACGCGGGCATTCCATTTCTTCGCAATCTCCTGGATTGGCCCGCGAACTTCCTTGGCGATTTCGTGGCTTTGGCGTTTGCGCTCGTCCACGGAGCGCAAGTTCACTTGAATGTCGCCCTGATTCGCGCCGCGCCTCAGATAGTAGTGCCTGACCAAGCCGTTGAAGTTATATGGCCCCGAAGTGCCGGCGTAGACCTGATAGTTCCGCACTTCGGGGTGTGTTTGCAGGTACGCGCCGATCTCCTGTTCCACCGCCAGGGTCTGCTCGAGGGGAGTACCCTCCGGCATGTCCACGACAACCTGAAACTCACTTTTGTTGTCAAAGGGAAGCATTTTCACGCGCACCGCTTTGAAAGCCACCAGAGAGCAGGCCAGCAGGAACAGCACCGCCACGGTTGCCAGAAACGCCCATCGGTTCCTCGCGTGTTGCAACATGCCGCCCATCAGCTTGCGATAAAACTTCGTCGTAGCGCCTTCCGTTTCGCCTTCGCCATGTTTCCCGGAGTGCCCGCGCAACAGCCGCAGCGCCGCCCACGGCGATACCACAAACGCAACGAGCAACGAAAACACCATCGCCGCCGACGCCCCCACGGGAATGGGGCGCATATACGGTCCCATCAAGCCGCGCACAAACGCCATCGGCAAAATGGCCGCGATCACCGCAAACGTCGCCAGAATCGTTGGATTTCCCACTTCATCCACGGCTTCAACGGCAACTTCGCTCCAGGAGCGCCCCTGATTTTCCGGCAACCGGAAGTGCCGAACGATGTTTTCCACCACCACGATCGCGTCGTCCACAAGGATGCCGATGGAAAAAATCAGCGCAAACAGAGTCACGCGGTTCAACGTATAGCCATAGGCATAAAAAATGAACAGCGTCAGCGCCAGCGTCACGGGAATAGCCAGCAGCACGACGCCTGATTCGCGCCAGCCCAACGCCAGGGCAACCAGCAGAGTCACGGAAAGGGTAGCCAGGAAGAGATGCTTCAGGAGTTCGTCCGATTTGTGTTTGGCCGTCTGTCCATAATTTCGTGTGACGGTGACTTGCAGATCGTTCGGCAAGACGTAACCACGCAACGATTCGACCTTTGCCAAAACATCGCCAGACACGGCCGTGGCATTGGCCCCTTTTCTTTTTGCTACGGCCAGCGTCACCGCGGGATAGGTTCCGCTCACTCCTGCTGTTGCCCCACCCCTTCCGAAAAATACATAATTTAGCGGCTCTTCCGGGCCGTCCGCGACGTCGGCCACGTCACCGAGATACACCGGCCGCTCGTTCTCTACCGACACGACAAGCTTCTTTGCGTCCTCGGCGCTGCGCAGGAAGTTTCCTGCTTCCACGGCAATTTCCTGATTTCTTTCTGCAAACGAGCCGGCCTGCGTTCGCTGATTGGCGTTCTCCAGCGCTCGCGCAATCCGCAATGGACTCAAATGATACGCGGCCAGTTTCTGCGCGCGAAGCGTGACCTTCAATTCGCGCTGCTGCCCGCCAATCAGCGTCGTTTCCGAAACATTCTCCACCTGCTTGACGCTCTGCTGCACTTCGGCCGCGATTCGCCGCACCGCCGCTGCGTCGTAGTGCGGGCCCCAAAACGTCATCGCCAGCACAGGAACATCGTCAATCGAACGCGCCTTGATGAGCGGTTGGCTGGCCCCTTGCGGTACGCGGTCGAAATTCGCGTATAGCCTGTTGTAGGTGCGGAGAATCGCGTCCTCTTCCTTGATTCCCACATAGAAGCGCACAATCACCAGGGCGCCGCCCGGCTGGCTGGTGGAATACAGGTACTCAACGCCCGGGACTTCCTGCAGCAGACGTTCCATCGGGATGGTCACGCGCTGCTCGACTTCCGCCGCCGATGCTCCCGGCATGTTCACGAAAACGTCGAGCATAGGCACAACGATCTGCGGCTCTTCTTCGCGCGGTGTTTGCCAGATGCTGAACAGGCCCAGCAAAAGCGCGGCGACAATCACCAGCGGGGTCAGCGGCGAGTCGATGAAGCCGTGGGCGATCTTGCCGGCAAGGCCGCGTTTCACGGGCGTTTCTCCCCGCTGTTCACCGGCGCGCCGGCTTTCTTGCCATCGAGTTCTTGAGCCTCCGGATTGAGCACCACGGCCTCGCCGTCATTCAGTCCAGATAACACCTCCAACTGGCTCCCCATCGCCTTGCCGATCGTAACCACGCGCCATCGCAATTGATTCGTTTCACCCACGACGTAAATCCCTTGCAGTTGGCCGCGGGTCAGGACGGCTTCGCGCGGCAATACCGACGCTTGCTTTTCCCCTTGGAAAAAGAATGCCCGGCCAAACATGCCCGATTGGGCTCCTGCATCCTTCGGAAGATCAATCCGAACTTTCCAGGTGTGTGATGCCGGATCGGCCCCTGCTTCCATCTCCGACACCTTACCCACCAGGGATTTCTGTCCCAACCCATCCAGCTGCACACGCACAGCCGTGTTCTTCTTCACCGAAGCCAGTCCAATCGCAGGCAGAGTCGCCTCCAGTTGGTAGCGCGACGTGTCTTCCACCACAAACAACTCCATTCCCGGCGACACCAGCGATCCAGACTCAACGCTCCGTCGAATCACCCGGCCGTCAAACGGCGCGGCAATCCGCGCATAGCTCGCCACATCCTCCGCCGCGCGTGACTCCGACGCCGCTTGGGCTGCCACTGCCTTCGTTCTTTGCAAGCCCGCTTTTGCCTGTTCCACATTCGCCTGGGCCGACTCTTGCTTCGCCGCCATCTCGTCAAATTCCTGCGGGCTTATGGAATTTTGCTGCTTCAGGTAGACGTAGCGGTCGTAGGTCTTCTGCACGACGCCAGCCTGTGCCTGTGCGGCGGCCAAAGCGTTGGCCGCTTGGGCCACCGCCGCGTTGGTCGCTTGCGAAGCGTCTTGTGCCGCGCTACGTCGCGCCGATACCTCCCGCTCATCCAATTGCGCAAGCACTTGCCCGCGCTTGACGGTGTCGCCTTCGCGCGCCAAGACTTGCAGTACGGTTCCCATTGTTCTTGCCCCGACCCGTGCCGTCGAAACGGCAATCACGCTGCCCGGAACCTCCAGCTCGTCCGGCACACGCTGCAACTGCACTTTTTGGATTCGCAGACCCGAAACGAATTCCGCCTTCTGCACGGTTGTCTGATCCCGGCCCCCGCACGCGGCAAGGAGGACTCCGCACAACAGCAGAGCCGTTCCAACCCGTGGTCTCGCCGTAGCTCGAACTCCATTCTTCCGTTTCATGGCTTGCCTGCTCCTGTAATCAGCGCCGACTCGGGCGTCAGCACTCCGGCGGCCCGTTCCAGTTGCGCGCGTGCCACCTGGGCGTCCTGCAGCGCCGCCAGGTAGCCCGTTGTCGCGTCGAGTTCCGCTGTCTGGGTTCTCAGCAATTCCGTCACGGTGGTGAGTCCCGCTTCGTAACGGTTCTGCACGATGCGCAGACTCTCTTTCGCTTGTGCCACCGCATCGCGCGCCGCGGTTGCGCGTTGCGCCGCCGCATTGCCATCCAGGTACGCCTTGCGCACTTCCATTTGCACGCCCGAACGCAACCACTCGGCGTTGTGCCTGGCCTTGCTTTCGTTCGCCGCGGCCTCCGCGAGCCGTGCCTTCTGAGCGCCGCCGGCAAAAAGGTTGACATCCAGCCGGGCGCCCGCGGTCCAGTTCGTTCCGGAGGGTCCGCCAAGCGTCATCGCATCCCGCTCGGTACTTGCGAAAACTCCGATCTTTGGGCCGAACTCAGCCTTCGCTGCTTTTCGTTCGTCGCCTGTTGCAGTCTCCGCAAGTTGCGCCGCTCGCAGGGCGGGACGCTCCTGCAAAGCGGTCTGCATCCATTCCTGGATCGTTTTCGCTGGAGCGGGGAGCTCTGCTAGCACTCCCGCCGGTTCCGCTGGGGTATCCAGCGCAATTCCCATTTCGCGCGCCAACTGCATTTGCGCGAGTGCCAGATCGTTTTGTGCCCGAATCTGCCGGTCTTTCATTTGCGAAAGAAAAACCTGCGCGCTCAACAGATCGGAATCCACCAGCATGCCGGCCTTGTGCATCGTCTCCATCCGATGCTCGCTGGCTTCCGCCGTCTTCACCGCTTCTTCGGCGGCTTTGGCGTTCTCCTTCATCACCAGCACTCCGCAATAAGATTTGACAACTTCGAGAATCAGGTCCTGCCGCGCCTGCTCGGTTTCGAAATCCGCCGCAGTCACCAGCCGCTTCGCCCCGCGCTGGTGCAACAAAGTCTGGCCGGAATCAAAAAGCCGCCACCGGCCTTCCAGCCGCGTCTGAAAGTTGTCCAGGGGAGCCGGTGTATTCAGGTTGTTCAGCGCAAAATCGGCCGAGGAAAATTGCCGTTGCGTCAACTTTGTTCCGAAAACGTAGATCGGGTTATTTCCACGCGTGAAGTCCTGGTTAAAATCAATTCGGGGATACCAGGCCGATTGCGTTTCCTTCAGCTTTGCGCGCGCGGCATCCGCGTCATCTTTGCTGGTTTGAAAGGCGGGATTTTGCAGCAGCGCCATTTGCACCGCTTGCTGGAGGGTGATCGGCCGAGCGCCGCTCTCCTGGCCTTCGCTGCGTGGACTGGAAATGGCAACTAACATCGCCAGGGCGGCCAACATTCTCTTTGTGTCGTGCCATCGGGAGCCCATCGCGATCCTCAAGCGCACACCGCATCGGACGTAGTCCCGGGCTTCAGCCACCCCGCCGGCTCCTCGCAAATCTCAAAACTAGTCTCCAGCCGCGCACCGCCCTTCAGCATTGCTCCCACAGAGCAATATTTTTCTTCCGACAATTTAATCGCTTGCGCCACTGCCGACTTCTCGATGCCGATTCCGGTCAAGACATGGCGCAGCCGAATCGTGGTGAATACCTGCGGCGGGCGTTCTGCCTGGTCGCCCTCCACCAAAACTTCATAGCCGGTTACCTTCTGGTGGTGCTTCTGACGCAACATGGTTACCACGTCAAACGCCGTGCAACCCGCGAGCGCTATGGCCACCAGCTCAATGGGTTTCGCGCCGGTCGCTCCAGCAGCATCGTCCAGGATCAGGTGGTGGCCGCTTCCCGTTTCGGCGATGAATTGCCGCTGCGATTTCAGAGATTGCGTGAGAGTCACTTTTGCTTGAATCATGGAACGCTCCCGTGCCCGAACAAATGCAGAATCCCGGAGTTTGTTACGGGCATAGGGGAAACGCCCTCGTCCGGAGATGAGAAAGCCACTTGGGAATCACCCGTAACACACTGTCAATACATAACTTGTAGCGACACTGCGTTCTCGCAGCAAACCCTGTGTTATTGTGAGGCTGGCATGCGCAAAGAGATCGAAGAGGCAGTGGCCCTGTTGGAAACAAAAGAGCCACAGGCTCTGGAACACGCCCTGGAGCTTCTCCAAGGGACGGTTTTTTCTTTCAGCATGAAAGTTTGCGGTCAGCGGGAAGACGCCGAAGACACGATGCAGGAAGTCCTCGTTAAGGCGCTTCCGTACCTGCCCAAGTTTGACAGTCCGCGTGCGCTGCTGGTGTGGCTCTACAAAGTGGCTAAGAGTCGTTGCCTGATGAGCAGGCGCAAAAGCAAATTCGCTCCCAAGCGGGACCTTTCCCTCGACGAGCTCATGCCGGATCGCGTCGAGCTTGCGCGCCTGGCCAAAGAGGGCCCCGTCAATCCTGAGATGCTGGCCATCCGCAGCCAGGAAGCCCGGCGGCTGCGTGAGGCCATTCAGCAGCTTCCGCCGCAATATCGAATCATTCTCGTGCTCCGCGACATGGAGGGACTTACCGATGACGAAGTGGGAGACATCACCGGCCTACGCCCCGGAACGGTTCGAGTGCGTCTCCATCGGGCACGGCTCTTTGTCCGCAAGAAATTTGCCGGTCAACGCCCGCACGGTTCGGTTCGAAGAAAAGCCGCCCGGCGACCTCAGTCCGCTACTTCCGGTGAGGAGAGACGCCCGGCTTCCTGCAAAGATCTCTTTGCCCAGCTTTCCAACTATTTGGACGAACAGATGGATGACTCGCTTTGCGAGAAGCTCGAAGAGCACCTGGATGGCTGCGAGCCATGCAAGGCCTTTCTCACAAGCCTCGAAAACACCATCGAAGTTTTGCGGACGACTCCTTCCCACGCTCTCAACCGGGCTGTCGCTGCCAAAATCCGAAGAGATCTCCTGAAACAGTATCCGATCCAATTGAGCGGGGATGGCCGAAAATAGTCTGCCGGGGGGACCGGCCGAGTCCAACCTGGCCCCGTTTTATTCGAGTTCAAACTACCGTCTGCAGTCCGTCTTTCACCGTGACCCAAAACCCGTGACAATCGACGCCAACTCGGCCCTACACAGACATTTTGCGTTTTGCAGGAACTCAGTTGTCGTCGCCCGGTGTTTCCCGCTACCATCAATATGCTGCGGGAGCCGCTCGTAACGTTGAGCGCCGCAGTGCAATCCCCCTGGCCTTGGTCTTCCGGCCAACGCTCTCTGCCACACGCTCAGGAGGGAGCCTCATATGAATACGATTACTACAGGCAGGCTCACATCCCCACTAATTCGCGATTCCCGCGGCCACCGGCCGGCAAGCTGGGAAGAAGCGCTCGATTTTGTGGCCGGCAAGTTGCGCCAGCAAATTGAAAAACACGGGCCGCGCGCGTTCGGCATGTTCAGCTGTTCGAAAACCACCAACGAGCTGAATTACATCGCGCAAAAATTCGTCCGCTCGGTCATCGGCTGCAACAATATTGACAGTTGCAACCGCACTTGACACGCCCCCAGCGTCGCCGGTCTGGCGACGGTCTTCGGCGCGGGCGGGGCCACCAGCTCCTATCAGGAAATGGCGGAGTCCGATTTCATTTTTCTTTGGGGCTCCAACGCCCGCGAGACGCATCCGATCCTCTTCCATCATTTATTGAAGGCAACACGCCGCGGCGCGCAACTTGTTGTCGTCGATCCCCGCCGCACTTCTTCGGCGCAGTTTGCGCACACCTGGCTGGGACTCGATGTGGGTTCCGATATCGCCCTGGCCAACGCCATGGCGCGAGAAATCATCCACTCCGGCCTGGCCAATCAGAAATTTATCCGTCACGCCACCAGCGGATTCGAGGCGTACTGCAAGACCGTCGAGAAATACACCCTCGAGCGTGCGGAGCGCGAAACCCGCGTGCCTGCCGGGCGGATCCGCGAAGCCGCGCACGCCTACGCCAAAGCTCCTCGCGCCCAGATGTGCTGGACGCTCGGCATCACCGAACACCACAACGCCGTGGACAATGTTCTCGCGCTCATCAATCTCGCACTTCTCACCGGGCACGTGGGCTGCTACGGCAGCGGCATCAATCCCCTTCGCGGCCAGAACAATGTTCAGGGAGGCGGAGATATGGGTGCGATTCCCGACCGCTTCCCCGGTTTTCAGCACGTGGAAAATGCCGAGCTCCGCGCCAAATTCGAAAAAGCCTGGGGCGTGCAGGTGCATCCAAAAGCCGGCTTGCACGTTACCGGAATGCTCGAAGCGATGGAGCGCGGCGAGCTCACAACCCTTTATGTCCTGGGCGAAAATCCAATCGCTTCCGAAGCGGACGGGCACCGCGCGCGCAAACTTTTGGGCAACCTTGAATTTCTTGTCGTCCAGGACCTTTTCTATACCGAAACCGCCCGAATCGCCGACGTCGTTTTGCCCGGCGCCGCCGGTTGGTGCGAAAGCGAGGGCACCGTCACCAACAGCGAACGCCGCGTCCAACGCGTTCGTGCCGCCGTCCCTCCTCCCCAGGGAGTCATGGACGACACCGCGATCCTCTTTGAACTCGCTCGCCGCCTCGGCCACGACTGGGGCCAGCCCAACGCAGAAATGATCTGGGACGAACTGCGCAAACTGAGTCCGATGCATGCAGGCATGAGTTACGCGCGGCTCGAAGAACTCGGCGGAATCCAGTGGCCATGTTACGGCGAATCCCATCCCGGCGAACAATATCTTCACAGCCGGCTCTGGCAGGAACCACTGCTCGGCCCCCGCGCACCATTCTCCTGCGTCGAGTTTGAGCTACCCGTCGATACGCTCACGTCGGAATATCCAATTCGCCTCACCACCGGCCGCCGCCTCGATTCCTACAACACCGGCGTGCAGACGGGAAAATACTCTTCGCCCTTGCGCCGCCCGGAAACGCTCGATCTTTCGCCCGAAGATGGGCAACGATATGCTTTGCGCGAAGGCGAACGCGTTCTCATCCGTTCCCGCCGCGGCGCCGTGGAAGCCCCCGTGCATTTCGATCACGCCCTTCGCCCCGGACTGGCCTTCATGACCCTTCATTTTCCCGATCAGGTGCGCACCAACGACCTCACGATCGAAGCCACCGACCCGAAATCGGGGACCTCCGAATTCAAGGCTTCCGCTATCGCCATTGAGAAAATCGAGGTGCAGTGAGTGGAGCTTCATCTCACCAGCGACGCAGCAACACAAGATGAAAAATTCGCCGTGGACTCTATTCTCGGGGCGCCGGCCTCACAATGGACCGGCTCACCGCGCGACGTCTTACAGCCTGAGCAATCTGCATCCGCTGAGCCCAATCGCCGGGATCTGCTTCTGCCGGTCCTTCACTCCGTTCAATCGCGCATCGGATGGCTGAGTCCCGGCGCCTTGAACTATGTCTCCGTCCGGCTGGACGTTCCCCCGGCGGAAGTTCATTCCGTGGCCTCGTTTTACGATCT
>DASYXF010000054.1:0-14804 GCA_035935335.1 Candidatus Acidiferrum sp. | reverse complement strand
GTCGTTTTCGACGACGATGTCCGGGTCAACACCGTGGCCTTCAATCACGAATTGGCCGGCAACGGAGCCGCTGGCGGCTTCCGGAACAAAGACCTGGCCGCCATCCAGCAGCGGACCACGCCCGCTGATCCCCACCACACCTCCCCAAGTACGCTTGCCAATCAGAGGGCCCAGGCCGGCCTGGCGAAACATGTACGGGAAAATGTCGCCGTCGGAAGCAGAGGTCTCATTGATCAGGCAAACTTTCGGACCGTAGAAGACGGCGTCAGGATAGGTCCCGGTCTGCTTGTCAATGCGATCGTACTCGACGCCGAGGAGTTCGCGGCGCAGGCGCTCAATCAGCATTTGCGAGACGTTGCCACCGCCGTTGCCGCGGACGTCCACAACCAGCGCTTGTTTGCGAATCTGCGGGTAGTAATTCTTGATGAATTCGCGGATACCTTCCTCGCCCATATCCGGGATATGGATGTAGCCGACCTTTCCGCCAGTAGCTTTGTCCACGGCTTCGCGGTTGTGGGTGACCCATTCGAGATAGATCAGATTGGTTTCGCTGGTGATGGGGCGGTAAGTGATTTTGCGCGAGCCTTCGAGAGTGGGCTTTGAGTTTACGGTCCACTGCACGGGACGATTGGCCTTGTTGCGCAGGAATTGATAGGGGTTGTCCTTCGGCGTCAGGTCCTGGCCGTCAATTGCCAGAATGTAGTCGCCCTCTTTTACGTCAACGCCGACTTCAGTGAGCGGCGAGCGGTAGATTTCTTCCTGATTCTGGCCGTGGAAGATTTTGGTCACACGATAACGCCCGGCAGCGGCGTCGAGTTCGATGCGCGCGCCGGGAAGAGCGACCTGGGGCCGCTTGGGCATATCAAAGTCGCCGCCCTGGAGATAGGCGTGGGAGACGCTAAGTTCGGCGACGAGTTCGCCGAGGACGTAGTTCAGATCGGAGCGGTGGGCCACGTAATCCACCAGTGGGCGGTATTGCGCCAGCAAAGCGTTCCAGTCGTAGCCGTGCATGTTTTCGACATAGAAGAAGTCGCGATAGCGGCGGCCGACTTCGTTGTACATTTCGACCCACTCTTCGTGGGGTACGCGATCAACCATGAGATTGGCGGTAGAGATGGTTTTGGGCTTCCCTTCCGGTTTGGCGTCGATCAATCTGAAGCCGGATTCCTCGCGCACGATGATTTTGCTGCCATCCGCCGATACGTCGAAGCCCTGAATTTTCTCGGCCAGGGTGGTTTCCTTGCGGTCTTTCAACGAAAAGATGACCATGCTGGTGTCGGGATAGGATTCGCGGCCGTAGAACTGCGCGCCATCGCGGGAATAGAGGAGAAAATCTTTGGTAGCGACGATGCGGGAGAAATTCTCCGCGTCGACCGGGACTCGGGTAACGCGATCGGAGAGGCCGTCGAAGTCAATGTTGATGTACTCCTTTTTTTTCTCGGGCTTTTTGTCTTCTTCCTTTTTGTCCTTTTTCGCGTCTTTCTTTTCTTCTTTCTTGTCCTTGTCGGCGTCCTTGCCCTTGTCGGCGCCGGCTTCGCCTTCCTTGGTTACGGTCACTTCATCGCTTTCGGGCGGGAAAGGATTCTTGGTGTCCTTGCGCAAGGCGAGGGCATAGATGGAATTTCCACGATTGGTAGCGTAGTTGAACTCGATGAAGCTGAGTTGCGGATAGAAGGTGCGGGTACTGAGGTAATAGAGATAGTTGCCTTCGGGATCCCAAGTGGGCGAGCCAGTGTCGAAATATTCGTCGGTGACACGGTGAGTTTGGCCGTCAGCAGCGCTCCAGATGTAAATCGAGGCAAAATTATTGGGATTGTCGAGGCAATAGGCGAGATGACCGCCGTCGGCGGACCAGGAATAATCGCGGACGCGGCCGCGGGGATTTTCGGCGACGGTCGAGATTTTTTTGTCGTCGAGGGTCAGGACATAGAGCTTGTTCTTTGCGTCGCTGAAGGCAATGCGCTTGCCGTCGGGCGCCCAGAGCGGTTCATACAACCTGGCGTGAAAACCGTGGGTGAGCTCTTCGGGCTTGCCGGAGCCATCCTGGCTGATGGTGTAAAGCTCCTCTTCGCCGTCGGCATCGGAGATAAACAGAATTTTGGAACCATCCGGCGACCACTGCGCGGACCTCTCATGAGCGCTCGACGTGTCGGTGAGGTTGCGCGTTGCGCCTTTTTCAATGGGAGCGGTAAAGACATCGCCGCGCGCGACAAACAAGGCGCGTTCTCCCTTGGGGCTGAGGCCGAAGGATTCGATGTTGTGAGCAGCGGAAACCTGCGAGGGGCGCATGGCGAGGGCGTCGGTCGGAACGGTAATGGAGATGGGCTTCGACTGGCCGGTTGCGATGTCATAGATATTCAGTTCGCCGCCGGATTCATAGACGATCTGACTCTTGTGATCGGTGCTGGGCCAGCGGACATCCCACTTGGTGCTGTGGGTGAGCTGATCGGTCTTTTTTGTTTTGACGTCGTAAGCGTAAAGGTTGAGAGTATCGTCCTTGTCCGAGGAATAGAAGATTTTGCCGCCGACCCACATCGGGTCGCGATGCGCGCGGGGGTCGTCGGTGATTTTCTCTGCGGCGTGAGTTTTCAAATCGAAGATGTAGAGTTGCTGGGCCCAGCCGCCTGAATAGCGCTTCCAGGTGCGGAAATCACGAAAGAGTGGCGAGTAGACGACCTGGGAGGCATCGGGCGAGAAGTCGCCGGCGCCGGACTTGGGCATGGGGAGAGCTTGCGGGAGACCGCCGTCAACGGAGACGGTATAGAGGCGGTTGTCGCCGAGATCGAAATGCTCGCGAAGAGAGCGGAAGACGACGGACTTGCCGTCGGGAGTCCAACCGTAGACCTGATTGTCATAACCCCAGCGAGGATTGAGGGGGCCGCGCGCCGGGTAAAAGGTAAGCTGCTTGGGGACCCCGCCGGTGACCGGGATGACGTAGACCTGCTCGTCGCCGTCATACTGGCCGGTGAAGGCGATCCAGTTGCCGTCGGGAGAGAACTTGGCGAAGACCTCGATACCGGGATGCGCGGTCAGGCGAGTGGCCAGTCCGCCGGAGGTGGAGGCCAGCCAGAGATCGCCGGCGTAGGTGAAGACAACCTTGTCGCCGTGAACGTCGGGAAAGCGAAGAAGCTTGGTCTGGGCGTTGGAATGAACGGCGAAGCTGAGCGCGAAGCAGAGGCACAGCAGGGCAAAGAGCTTGCGAGGAGACATGGAATCCTTTCCGGTGCGCGATGGTTCAGGCGAGTGCGGAATGAAAGGAAGGTATTCGGCAGGCCCGCGTGACCCCAAGAGAGTGCAACGAATTGTACACCGAGTCGGCGGAGGAAGGGGAATTGCGAGCGCAACTTTTGCCGAGGGCGCGGGTTTGTGGTGAGTTAAATCAAGCTAAGGCGTATGCAGGTAGGGTAGACTGAGTGGCCGTGGATGTAAGTACAAATTAATACAAATTTGTTACACCGAAGAGGCCTTCAGGCGCGTCATAGTGAAGGAATAGCGGCAAACCTAAGCCTCTTGTTTGGCATCTGAAAAGGAAGCAAGAACCGTGTTCCTCGCATGGGGGCTGGGAGCCCGCGATTCCTGCCAAGTGGCAGTGGTTGATCCGGAAGTATCCATACTCAGGAGCCTATGCAAACCATGAAAATCAGAACGACCGCGATGGGTGTAGTTCTTGCAGCGTTTTCCCTCGCTCTTTTTGCAGCCCCAGCCGTTCAGGCGCAGACCCACCCTGTGCCCTCGCGCGTGACCGAAAAAGTGGACGATACGCGCACCGTGCAGTTGAAGGGGAATATTCACCCCATGGCGCGCCCGGAATTTGACCGCGGCGCGGTGGCCGATTCGCAGCCGATGACGCGGATGCTGCTGACGCTGCAACGCAGCGCGGAGCAGGAAACGGCGCTGCAGCAATTGATGGACGCGCAGCAGACCAAGGGATCCGCGAGCTATCACGCATGGCTGACGCCGGAACAGTTCGGCAAGCAGTTTGGACCCTCGGACGCGGATGTGCAGGCGGTGACCGACTGGCTGACGCGGCAGGGATTCCAGGTGGCCAAAGTGGCGGGGGGCCGCACGGCAATTGAGTTCAGCGGAAACGTGGCGCAGGTGCGCAACGCGTTTCACACGGAGATTCACAAGTTCGCGGTGAACGGCGAGGAGCACGTTGCCAATGTGAGCGAACCGGCGATTCCCGCGGCGCTGGCGCCAGTGGTGAAGGGCGTGGCCGCCATGAACAATTTTCCGCGGCGGGCGCACTTGCATAACAAGGGAATATATCGTTGGCAGCGGGACACCGGCGAGATCAGGCCGCTTTTTACGTTCGGCAGCCCGGCTAGTTTTGCGCTGGCGCCGGCTGACTTTGCCAAGATCTACAATATTCCGCCGGGAGCCGATGGTACAGGCCAAACCATTGCCCTTGTCGGGCAATCCAACATAGACGCGCAGGACGTGATCGCCTTTCGGAACCTCTTCGGCTTGCCGCAGAATTTCACCCAGGCAAATAACGTGATCGTGAACGGCCCGGATCCGGGCTTGCAACTTGGCACCGGCGACGAAGGTGAATCGGATTTGGACGTAGAGTGGGCCGGCGCGGTCGCACCCAATGCCAAGATTCTGCTGGTGACTTCGTCCACGACGCAGTCCAATCCGTCGCAAATTACGCCGGGAATCGATCTTTCCGCGCTTTACGCCGTGGACAATAATTTGGCATCGGTCATCAGCGAGAGCTACGGATCCTGCGAACCCAGCTTGGGTTCGGCGGGCAACCTGTTTTACAACGCTTTGTGGGAGCAGGCAGCCGCGCAGGGGATCACGGTAGTCGTTTCGACCGGAGACAGCGGATCGGCAGGATGCGACCCTGACCCGAGCGGGGTCAGTCCGAATGCCGCGGTGGATGGGTTGGCGGTGAGCGGAATCGCTTCGACGCCGTTTAACGTGGCGGTGGGCGGAACGGATTTTGACGCGACGGCGCAGCCAGTGACACCTCCAAACCAGTTTTGGAGCGCAACGAACGGCCCTACCTTCGCTTCGGCATTGAACTATATCCCCGAAACCACGTGGGATGATTCTCTGTGCGCGATCAATTTCCCGACGGCTTGCAATACCGTGGATCCGAATGGATTCGATCTGGCGGCTGGAGGCGGCGGCCCGAGCAATTGCGCCACCTTTACGGGGAGCGGTTGCAACAAAGGCTATCCGATTCCCACGTATCAGGCGGGCTTCCATACGAGCCAGTTCCCGACGGTGCGCACGATTCCGGACGTCTCTCTTTTCGCCAGCAACGGGCAGAATAACGTGGCGGTGATCGTTTGCGAGGCGGACGTAAATCCGAGCGGAGCGGCTTGCAGCTTGAGCAGCCCGTTTTCGGATTTCAGCCTGGTAGGAGGAACTTCCGCGGCGACTCCGCCGTTCGGCGCGATTGTTGCTCTTTTGAATCAGGCCAACGGTGGTGGGCGGCAAGGCAACGTGAACTACGGATTGTACTTCCTGGCGGCGCATGACACGAATTACACAGGGAACCTGTGCAACTCTTCCCTGCCGGCCACTCCGAATGCTGCATGCATATTCAACGATGTCACCAAGGGGAACATCGGCGTTGCGTGCATGCTAGGCAGCACCAGCAATGTGGACGGCGACACGGCCTGGTGCCAGGGTACTGGGGCCACATTTGGTGTGACTGTCGCAAACGGGAGTGTCGCCTACGGCGCAGGACCGCAGTACGACCTGGCGACAGGGCTTGGGTCGGTCAACGTAACAAATCTTCTTGCAAAGTGGAGCACATTTGTCCGGACGGGAACAACCACTACGGTAACCAACCCAACGGGTGGAACACCTTCCGGCACAAGCTTCAGCGCGACCGTGACGGTTACACCCGCGGGTGCTACAGGAGACGTTTCACTGAATGCGCTGGCCAACGACCAGACGACCGTGCTGGCTTCGTTCGGCCCATTTACACTTTCCGGCGGAACAAAGAGTGTTACGACGAACCTTCTACCGCCCGGCACTGCGTTTGTGTCGGCGAGATACGGAGGCGATTCGACGCATGGGCTGAGCACCTCGACGCCGGTCGCCTTGACCGGAACTGTGGCGGGTGCAAACTTTGCCAGCAAGACTACGGTAAATTTCGTCACCTTCGACACCAATGGCAATCCACACCTGAGTACCTCCCCTTCTCCGGTACAGTACGGATCTCCCTATGTCGTGAACGTTGTTGTGACTAAATCCGATGGCACCAACTGCGGATTCTTCTACCCCAAAACGGTGTCGCCGATTCCCTGCCCGACCGGGACGGTGGCGATGAAGGATGGCGCGAATAATTTGAATGATTTCCCGAGCGGACCGGCTTCGAATGCCACAAACATCGCGAAAATCAGCAACCAGGGAGGGCTGGTTGAGGACGTCAATGTCCAACTGCCGGGTGGCAGCCACAGCATCACGGCGGCGTACACCACGGGCGATACGAATTATCAGAGCAGCAACAGCAACACGCTTAGCGTGACCATCACTCCGGCGGCGACGACGACCCAAGTTGCCAGCAGCCTGGGCTCTATTTCCTCAGGTACTTCCGTGGTTCTGACCGCAGTGGTGGGTTCAAACAGCAACTCGAGCCAGGGGCCCACGGGCACCGTTCAATTTCAGAACGGCGCCAGCAATCTCGGCGCGCCCGTCACCTGCACACCATCGGGGGCAAACGCAAATGGTGGCGCTTCCTGCGTGGCACAATTGACGACTACAATTTCGGCGCTGTATCCGCCGACGGGACATGATCCCAAGGGGAGATTGCCATTGCTCCCCATCCTGTTTGCGTTGCTGAGCATGGTGCTGTTCGGGCTCGGCTGGCGCTGGATGCCGGAAAAGCGGCGCCGCACGTACGCCTATGCCGGATTCATTGCGTTTGCGCTTCTTGCCGTTGGCGTTGCCGGATGCGGCGGTGGCGGTGGAGTCAGCGGGCATAACGTGACGATCAGGGCGAGCTACGTGGGCGACACCAATTACGCTGCTTCGAATGGGACCACGAACATCACCGTTCAATAAGCACAACTCAAACCGAAACAAGGCGCTCCGCGGGTGCGGGGCGCCTTTTCTATTTGGTGCTCGTTTGCGCGGCGTTGCTCCGGTATAGATGCGTTGACGTCACGTCATAGACAAGACTTATACAGAGTGTTATTATCCGCGCGCTTTGGGATGCGCCGGCCAGGTCCCGCCGTCGAGCCCGAAGGTTCATTCATATAACGAAAATTGGGTTCCCAGCGAGTGGGTATGAGCCTTCATCGGGTGGTCTTGCGCAGTTTGCTCGTGTCTGGCGTATTTCTGTGTCAAATCCATATGCAAACCGCGTTTGGGCAGGTGCGCCCGCGCGTTACGGAAGCCGTGGACGATGCGCGGCGGATTACACTGAACGGGAACGTGCACCCCCTGGCGCGTGCGGAATTTGACCACGGGGCGGTGGCGGAATCCCAGCCGATGAACCGGATCCTGCTGTTGCTGAAGCGGAGTGACGAGCAGGAAGCCGCGCTGCAGGATGTACTCGCAAAACTGCAAGACAAGAGTTCGCCAACATTTCATCAGTGGCTGACGCCGGAGCAGTTTGGCGCGCAATTTGGCCCGGCCGACGCGGACATCCAAGCGGTGACGGACTGGCTGACGCGGCAGGGATTCAGCATCGGGAAGATTTACAGTGGGGAAACGGTCATTGAGTTTTCCGGAACGGCCGGGCAGGTGCAGCGGGCATTCGGCACGGCGATTCACAGCTACCAGGTGAACGGAAAAACCTATTCGGCGAATGCGAGCGATCCGCAGATACCGGCGGCGCTGGCGCCGGTCGTGAGAGGTGTGGTGAGCCTGCACAACTTTCCGAGAGACTTCTACGCGCGGCGATTCGGAAATCTTACCCTGTCCGCGGGCAAAAGAGTGATGGAACCTCTTGTGACAATTCCCAATCCTTTTGGCCCGGGGAATTTCTATGGTGTGGGCCCGGGAGACTTCGCAAAGATTTACGGTGTGCCCGCGACGTGCGGAAATCCGGCGACCGCCTGCACTGGCACGGGGCAGACGATTGCGATCGTGGGCGAGACGAATCTCGCGGTCAGGGATGTTCAGCAGTTCCGCAGCATCTTCGGCTTGCCGGCAACGTTTGATGCGAACAGCATCGTTTACAACGGAGAAGATCCGGGCATCACTTCAACGGATGAGGAAGCGGAGGCGGATCTCGACACGCAGTGGTCTGGAGGAGTTGCACCAGGGGCCACGATCAAGTACGTGCTTTCTGCTTCGACGCCCGCTTCGCAGGGTGTGGACCTTTCGGCTTTGTATATCGTGGAGCACAATCTGGCCGGGGCGATGAGCGAGAGTTACGGAGCTTGCGAATCAAGTTTGGGGAGCACGGAAAGCTCCTTTTACAACAATCTTTGGCAGCAAGCGTCGGCGCAAGGAATTACAGTGGCGGTTTCTACGGGCGATAGCGGATCGGCGGGCTGCGACGATCCCCATCAGGAGAACCTGGCCACCCACTCGCCGGCAGTAAGCGGACTGGCATCAACGCCCTACAACGTGGCGGTTGGCGGAACAGATTTTGACGAATTCAACTCGTGGCTGAATTTCTGGAGCTCGACGAACGACTCGGTCACCGGCGCTTCGGCGAAGGGTTATATCCCTGAGATTCCCTGGAATCAAAGCTGCGCGCAACTGGGGCCGACCGGCTGCAACATCAACACAACGCCGGTCCAATTGCAGAACATTGTCGCTGGCGCCGGAGGCCCAAGCGGGAAATACAGCAAACCAAGCTGGCAGATCGGAACTGCCGGGATGCCCAGCGATTCGAAACGCGATTTGCCGGATATTTCGCTGTTGGCGAGCCCGGGATTTAACGGAACAGGATTTCTGTATTGCCAGGTAGATGCATTGAGCCAGTGTGCCGTTGCCGATGGATTCACTGGGAATCTGACTACCTTTGGAGTTATCGGAGGAACTTCGGCGTCGGCGCCTGCGTTTGCCGGGATCATGGCGCTGATCAACCAGAGCCAGGCGACGGCGCAGAATCCGGCGCCACGACAGGGGAACGCCAACTACGTGCTCTATGCACTGGCGCATAAGACGGGCGCGAGTTGCGCGTCCGCGACACCCGTAGCTGCCGGATGCGTGTTCAACGATGTAACAAAAGGCAGCAGCGCCTTGCCGACTGGAGGGACGGGCCTGGGTACGATCAGCGTGCCGTGCAAAGGCGGCATAGTTGGTTGCAGCGCGACGTTGTCGTCGCAAATCGGGGTGCTGGACGATCCGGGCAAAGCGGGCTCGCTGGCGTGGAATGCGGGAGCGGGTTACGACCTGGCGACGGGATTGGGCTCGCTGAACGTGGGGAACCTGGCTGCGAACTGGGGAACGGTTTCGACGGTGCAGACAACGACGACGCTTGCGCTATCACCAACGACGGGCATTGCACATGGCTCGGAAAACGTGACGGCGGCAATCAGCGTTACGCCCAAGAGCGGGACGGCGACGGGAACGGTGTCATTGATAGCAAAGCTGCCCGACGGGACAACTGTTAGTGCAGGAGAATTTACTCTTGGTACGAACGGAAGCATCAGTGGAACGGCCACAAATTTGCCGGGCGGAAGCAACTATCCCGTTTATGCTCACTATTCAGGTGACGGCGTTAACGCGCCGAGCGATTCGGCAAGTCAGATGATCACCGTTGCGCAAGAAAACAGCAAAACGTTTATTGTCGTGCCGACTTTTGATCCAGGTACGGGGAATCAAACGAACGGTAACGCCACGAGCATCAATTACGGTACTCCCTATATCATTCGGATGTATGTGACCAATAGTGGTGGAGCGGCGAGCGCGACCGGCGCACCAACGGGAGCCTGCACGCAACTGAACCAAGTCGCCTGCCCGAGCGGAACAGTTGACCTGACCGACAATGGAACCGCCGTCGACATAGGAGGTGGGGGGCCCGGAGTTTACGCCCTGAACAGTGCGGGCTACACGCGAGATCTGACGCCTAGTCTGCCGGGAGGAACCCACAGCCTGGTGGCTACCTATAGCGGTGACACCAGCTACAAAACCAGCACGTCAGCGACGACCACGCTAACTATTGTACCGGCCACCATGCAACTGTCGCTGCAAGTCCCGACAAGTTCAGTGGTTGGGACAGCAACCGTGATTTATTTGTCCGGCACGTCGAACGCCGCTTTGGGTGCACCTCCAACAGGCACACTCTCTGTTTACGATGGAACTACATTGATACTCAGCGCGTCGGGCTCTAACGGCATAGGGGCCTGGGCAGGGACGGGTTCCAGCTCTTCAGGAGGCCATGCAACGGCGGGATTCGCTATCGACACCGGCATTTTGCTGAAGACACTCGGTAGTCATTCACTCACCATGTCTTACAGCGGCGATCCAAGTTATTTGGCGGTGACGACTAGCCCCCAAGTCGTTCAGGTAGTCTATCCGACAACGATGCAGTTCCAATCGAGTACAACTACCGTAAACTACGGATCTACTTTCACTCTCACTGCTACCGTCAGCACAACAGAAGCAAACCCGCCGGTCACTGGGCAAATTACTTTCACGTTTAACGCGGGTCAGGGGACCATCGTTATGGGACCAACCACCCAGACCATAGTCAATGGATTCGCTGCCCTGCAGGCGACCGCTACGGTAACGCTGCAATCCAGCAGTTCGTTTTATGCGAATTACTCCGGCGACTCGAACTACTCTGCGGGGAGCGCGTATTTGTCTAATGTCTCGGTAAATTCGCCGGACTTTAGCATAGCCCCTTCCCAGACAGGTCTGACTATTACCGCGGGACAGTCTGCCAGCATGAATATTGTTGTCACACCAACTTTCTCGCTGAGCAGTCCAGTTCAATTTCAGGTACCCACTCCTGTAGTTCAGGGCATAACTTGCAGCGTTAGCCCAGCCCAGGTTCAATTATCAGGGACAAACGGCGTGACGGCCGCTCTGACTTGCAGCGTGCCCGCACCTTCGCCCTCTATGTCAACTACGCAGGCTCCTCCTTTGAGATGGCCGAAACTGCGCTCGCCAAACAATTGGTGGAAGCTGAGCGGTGTCCTGGTTGGTCTTGCAATCGTCCTTTGGATGTTGCCCGTGCGGCTGAGGCGCCTCGCGTACGTTTCGTTGTTCTTAACTACGATCAGCGTGGCATTGGGTTGCGGAGGAGGTGGTGGCGGAGGAACTGGAGGCGGAGGAGGAGGTGGCTCTGTAACGCCGACGAGTGTGACCTTGTCCGTTCCTAACACTAAGGTTTCGGCACCCAATCTTTCGGCGACTGTACAAGTGAATGGGAAAAATTCACCGTCCGGATCCGTCAGCCTAGGCGTGGCGGGAGAATCATGGAGCTTCAATACAGCAACGTTGGTAAATGGCACGGCGCAGTATTCGTATTATTTGGGCGCCCCCGGGGCATTCCCGATGACGGCAAGCTACAGTGGGGATTCGCGAAATCTTCCGTCACATGTCCAAACTCCCTTGACCGTGGTGCAGACTGGGGCCGCAGGCAATATGACAATCAACGCGGCCATCGGGCCGACTACAAAGCAAACAAGCGTGAGGCTCACTATCCAATAGAGGGTGGAGACAAAACGCGAAAAGTAGTGCACTGCCCAGCTGACAGATGAATGTGCAATAGAGCTAGGTCAGTTGTTGGCGTTGGGCGGGAAAAAGATGTTCCAGAATTGGGGGGAAGGCGTGGTGAACTCGACGGGGACGAGGGAGCCTTCGGAGTTTAGTTGCGGGGGGCGCACGACGTGCGCTTCCACTTTTTTCTGAGTCTTGGGATTTTCCACCGACAATTTCGTGCCCATGGGAATGCCTTCGGGCAGGACAATCATGGCGCCGCTGGCGCTGACGGTGTGGGTGAAGCCATGCAACGGGTGCGCTTTCCCGGGAATGTGAATGATGACCGGCATCTTCAGCAGGACGCGTTGCGCGCGGCGGCGCTCTTCGGCAGTCTGAGGGCGGGCCACAGCGGCGCCGCGTTTTACGTTATGACCGGGAGCGACCGGCGGTGCGGCATTTAATTTCTGCGGCGGCGTCACAGTTCGATCCCCCAGAATTCCATGTCGGGCGCAATAAGCTCTATGCCGTATTCCCAGCCTTCCGGCTGGCGGTTCCCTTTCCAGACAATCACGGCGGCATTGCTGGCCTGCGTGGCCAGGTTCGTCAGGGCCAGGCGCTGTTCGAGTTCAAGCGTTTCCGGCAGAAACACCAGGCAACCATAGGGATTCACTGTGCGCGTGATGGCATCAACGGTCTTGCGTTGCGCGGCTTCGCCTTCCCATTCCAGGCGAATGGGCACGCGGGAGTTCATGCGCCGCCCACGGCGCTTATCGCTGTAACGCACACCTGCTTCTTTGAGTTCCCGGAGTTTGACCGTCATTTTCCCTCTTGATGGCCATGCTAGAGTTAGAGGGAAGGACGGTCAATGGTACGAATATGGCGGGTAATACGAAAGAGTAGCTGTCCGAAAGGACAGGGATGGGCGTAAGTTGAAGAATTTGATAGTGAATGCGGATGACCTGGGCTGGACAGAAGGGATAAACCGCGGCATTGCGGATGCACACCGTCGCGGACTGGTGACAAGCACTTCGCTGCTGGCGAATGGGCCGGCATTTGAGTCGGGGCTTGCGGTGAAGCGCAATCATCCGGAGCTCGGCGTGGGTGTGCACCTGAATCTGAGCGACGGTCCGCCGGCGGCGGCTGCCCGGAGCGTGCCGGGCCTGCTGAACAAGGCGGGCGAACTGGAGGGCGGTCCGGAGAGCCTGTTACTGCGCATCGCGGCGCGAAGTTTTCCGCTGGATGAAGTGGAATTGGAATGGGACGCGCAAATAGCGAAGATCAAGGGCGCGGGAATTGCGCCAACGCATCTCGATGGGCACAAGCATGTGCACATGCTGCCGGGTTTATTTCCGGTGGCGCTGCGCCTGGCGCGCAAGCATGGGATCGGGGCGATTCGCATTTCGCATGAGGAGTCGCGGCTGCGCGCGGTGCTCTCCGCGGGCGGTGAGCTGAGTACCGGCGTGCTGCTGAAACAGGGGATACAGGCGAGAGGATTGAAGCTGCTGGCGCGGGATGCGAGGGAAATGGCGGAGCGGGCCGGAATTTCTTCGACGGACTATTTCTGCGGGATCGCGCAAACAGGAGTGCTGACGCGCGAAGGAGTGGAGCGGCTGCTGGAAACACTGCCGGACGGAACGACGGAATTGATGTGCCATCCGGGTTATGTGGACGACGATCTGCGGAAGACGCGAACGCGGCTGCAGGGCTCGCGGCAGACGGAACTGGAGATTTTGACGGACACGTCGGTCAGAAAAATTGTGGCTAGCCGAGGGATTCGCCTGATAAACTATGGATTCCTGGCACAGGCGGCGTAGGCGCGGCCAGAGCGAATTCCGAAACCTGGGGTCCCCGGCAAAACTGCAGCCCTGGCTTGCAGAAAGAGGCATTGAGAAGTCCGTATGAGAAGTGACTCGCCCATCCATTATTCCCTTGTCGTTCCCTTCTTCAACGAGCAGGAGAATATCCCGACGCTGTACATGAAGATAACCGAAGTGATGGACGCGATCGGCGAGCCGTACGAGATGGTGTTTGTGGACGACGGCAGCAAGGACAACACGTACAAAGTTTTGAGCGAGATTTACGAGCACGATCGCCGGGTGAACGTGGTACGGCTGCGGCGGAATTTCGGGCAGACTCCGGCGCTGAAGGCCGGTTTTGATTTTGCCCGCGGGGAAGTCATCATCTCGATGGACGGCGATCTGCAGCACGACCCGGAAGAGATTCCACGTTTCCTGGAAAAAATTGAGGAAGGCTACGACCTGGTGAGCGGGTGGCGTCATCAGCGGAGGGACCACTGGCTGATGCGACGTGTGCCCAGCCGCGCGGCCAACTGGCTGATGGCCAAATTGTCCGGGATTGATTTGCACGATTTCGGGACTACGTTCAAGGCGTATCGGCGAGAGATTTTGCAGGAGATTCAGCTTTACGGCGAGTTGCACCGGTTTATTCCGGCGCTGGCAAGCTCGACGGGCGCGCGGATTGCCGAAGTGCCGATTTCGAATCCGGACCGCAAGAGCGGCAAGTCCAACTATGGAATCGGGCGGACGATTCGGGTGTTCTTCGACCTGATCATGGTGAAGTTCCTGCTGGATTATTCGACGCGCCCGCTGCAATTTTTCGGCTTGCTTGGTCTGGCGGGAACGGGAAGCGGGTTTTTGCTGGGACTGCTGCTGGTGGCGGACAAGATTTTCTACCACCAGAACATCATGACGGAGCATGGACCGCTGCTGCTGCTTTCGATCGCGCTGTTTGTCAGCGGAATCCAGTTTGTTTCCATGGGGCTGCTGGGCGAAATCAGTTCGCGCACTTATTATGAATCGCAGAACAAGGCGATCTACGCACTGCGCGAAGTGAAGAGCCATCGCAAGGAATTGGGCGATTCCGCCGAGCCTGCGCGTCCGAGCGGAAGTTCGGAGCGATAGGGGTAGCTGCCAGAAGTGCGGGGTTTGAGGAGAGAAGTGAAGGAAAACAGATTGAAACGAAACCCCCAGCAAGAGCGACAGCAAGCGCACGAGTTGCTTGACATGCTGCCTGACGAAAAGGTGAACGCGGTACGCACCCTGCTTGAGGTAATGGTCGAACCACTGTCGCGCTCGCTGGCCCTAGCCGCCGTGGAAGAAGAAGAACTCGCGCCTGAAACCGCAGCCGCGCTAGAGCGTGCCCGCGCCTCGCTCGCCCGCGGTGAAGGCGTTCCTCACGAAGAGATTCTGCGCGAACTCGGTTTAAAGAAGTGA
>DASYXF010000053.1:0-9850 GCA_035935335.1 Candidatus Acidiferrum sp. | reverse complement strand
ACTCCACGGCGCTGAGCACGACAGGAGCCGCCTCCAACATGTTTCTCCCGAAAGCAAAGCTGTGCCGTAGCTTGATTCTGTCCTTCGCCGCCGCGCTTCTTCTAGCACTCCCTCTCAGCGCCGACAACGCCTCCACCCGCCCCGGCTATTACCGCTTCCCCACCATCCACGGCGACACGGTCATCTTCACCGCCGAAGGCGATCTATGGTCCGTCAGCGCTAAAGGCGGACCGGCTCGCCGTCTGACTTCCAGCCCCGGCCAGGAAGCCAATGCCTCCATCTCTCCTGATGGCAAAACCGTCGCTTTCAGCGCGGACTACGAAGGCCCCGTCGACGTTTACACCATGCCTGTCGACGGCGGCCTGCCGCAGCGCCGCACCTGGGACGCCGGCGCCGTCGTCGCCGGCTGGACCCCCGATGGCCGCGTCCTCTATCGCACTCGCCGCTACTCCACGCTTCCCGATCCAAAATTAGTCGCCGTAGATACGGAAGGCCGCCGCGAAATTTATCCCCTGTCACAATCCGCGGAAGGCGCTTTCACTCCCGACGGCAAATCGCTTTTCTTTACGCGCCTACCCTGGCAAGGCAGCTCCACAAAACGCTACCAGGGCGGCACCGCCGAAAACATCTGGCGCTATGATTCCGGCGCCGAAGCCGTGCCTCTCACCTCCGACTACGCCGGCACCTCGCACAATCCCATGTTCTGGAACGCTCGCGTCTATTTCCTCTCCGACCGCGACGGCACCATGAACGTCTTCTCTATGGACCCGCAGGGTCACGACGTCAAGCAGCACACTCATCACCGCGGCTTCGACGTCCAGTCCGCTTCCCTTTCCGAAGGCCGCATCGTCTATCAGTGTGGCGCCGACCTCTGGCTGCTCGACCTCAACACCCATCAGGACGCCGTCATTCCCATCACGCTCGTTTCCGATTTCGATCAGCTGCGCGACCACTGGGTCAAGAAGCCTCTCGACTACCTCACCATGGCCCACATCGCTCCCGATGGCACCTCCGCCGTCTTCACCGCCCGCGGTGAAGTCTTCGCACTTCCGGCCGTTCCCAGCGGCCGCATCGTCAAAGTCGCCGGAGACTCCTCCATCCGCTTCCGCGAGGCCCGCTATATGCCCGATGGAAAATCCATAATCGCCCTCTCCACCGCCAGCGGCGAAACCGAATTCTGGAAATATCCCGCCAACGGCATCGGCAAGCCGGAACAACTGAGCAAAGATGCAAAAGTCCTCCGCTGGGATGGCGTGCCTTCTCCCGACGGCCACTGGCTGGCTCACCGCAACAAGGATCAGCAACTCTGGCTGCTCGATCTGAAAACAAAAACCGACAAAATGATCGCCCAGTCCATGAACGGCGATTTTTCCGACCTTGCCTGGTCGCCCGACAGCCAATGGCTCGCCTACGTCGAAACCTCCGACAATACCTTCGACCAGATCAAAGTCCTCAACCCAAACAGCGGCGCGATTCAGGTTCTCACATCCGATCGCTACAACAGCGGTAGCCCCGCCTGGAGTTCCGACGGCAAGTGGCTCTATTTCCTCTCCGACCGCATGCTCAAAACCGCGGTCCGCGCGCCCTGGGGCTCCCGCCAGCCGGACCCCTATTTCGATCGCTCCATGAAGGTCTACGAACTCGCGCTGACACCCGGCCTGCGCTCTCCCTTTGCGCCTGTGGATGAGCTGCATCCCGACAAGCCGGAAAAGGCCGAGGAAAAGAAAACCGACAAGCCCGAAGACAAGAAAGACGCCAAGGGCAAGAAAGAAGCGGACGACAAAAAAGGAACTGACGAGAAAAAACCTGCGGACGAAAAGAAAGCTCCTCCCGCTGTGAACATAGACTTCACCGGCATCGCCGCCCGCTTGAACGAAGTCCCCGTTCCCGCCGGAAACTATTCCGAGCTGCAAGCTACGGAAAAGCGCCTCTGCTGGCTCGACCGCAACGAAGCCGCACCGCCCAAACGCGCCTTGCAGTGCGTGGAGATCGCCAACAAAGGCGACGCACCAGATACCATCCTCGCCGACGTCAAAGCCTACGAAATCTCCGCCGACCGCAAGAAAATCCTGCTCTGGAAAGAAAATGATTTCCTGATCTTCGATTCCGACGCCAAACCCTCCGCGCTTTCCGATTCCAAGGCCTATGGCAAAGCTAAAATCGATATGGCTCGCTGGCAGATTCTCACCAATCCCCGCGCCGAATTCCGGGGCATGTTCCTCGACGCCTGGCGGCTGGAGCGCGACTATTTCTACGACCGCAACATGCACGGCGTGAACTGGCCCGAAGTCCGCGACCGCTATCTGCCCCTGGTCGACCGCGTCGCCGACCGCGCCGAACTCAACGATCTCCTCGCCCAGATGGTCGGCGAACTCTCCGCCCTGCACATCTTCGTCGTCGGTGGCGACGCGCGTGAACCCGGCGACCACGTGGACATCGCTACATTTGGCGCCGTTTTGCGCCGCGACGAAAAAGCCGGCGGCGACGTCGTCGAGCACATCTACCAGCACGATCCCGATCTTCCCGACCAGGCCCCGCCCTTCGCCCGCCCCGACTCCCTCGTCCACGAAGGCGAAGTCATCCAAAGCATCGACGGCGTCGATGTGCTCAGTGTCTCCGACGAACGCCTGCTGCTGCGCGGCAAAGCCGGCCGCAAAGTCCTGCTGCAGGTGAAATCAACCGCCGGTCAGTCGCGCGAAGTTCTCGTCTCCCCCATCTCCGAACGGGACGAACGCAATCTGCGTTACTCCGAATGGGAATTTTCCCGCCGCCGCAAAGTCGATTCCGACTCCCAGAACCACATCGGCTACGTCCACCTTCGCGCCATGGGCCCCGACGACATCGCCGAATGGGCCCGCGACTTCTATCCCGTGTACGACCGCCAGGGACTCATCATCGATGTCCGCCACAACGGCGGGGGCAACATTGACTCCTGGATTCTCGCCAAGCTCCTTCGCAAAGCTTGGTTCTACTGGCAACCTCGGGTCGGCCGGCCATTCGCGAACATGCAGTACGCCTTTCGAGGTCACATCGTGGTCCTGTGCGACCAGGAAACCGGCTCGGACGGCGAAGCGTTTACCGAAGGCATCCGGCGTCTCGACCTCGGCAAGATCATCGGCGTGCGTACCTGGGGCGGCGAAGTCTGGCTCTCCTTCAACAACTTCCTCGCCGATCAGGGCATAGCTTCCGCCGCTGAAATCGGCGTCTATGGCCCCGACGGCAAATGGCTCATCGAAGGCCACGGCGTCGATCCCGACATCACCGTCGACAATCTCCCCCACGCCACGTTCGCGGGCAGCGACGCGCAGCTCGACGCCGCCATCAAATATCTCCAGGACGAAATCAAAAAAGACCCGCGCCCGGTTCCGCCACCGCCGCCGTATCCGAACAAGTCGTTGAGGTACGACAAGTAGCTATCACCCACCCATCGCCAAGCGGCTAAGTATCCTCAGCCCGATCCGGACGCGCGCCGTGGAGGGTGGTTAAAGCCCGATCTGACACGGTGAATTGCACCTGCCAGCACTAAGCCCGCTCCCAGAAGCCATAGTATGGAAGGTTCTGGCATAGATGTGGTTGGCCGGTTTATCAGGTAAAAGCTCTCGGGCCCACCAAGGCTGTTTGCAACGGTTGCCGACAAACCGAAGAGGTTATAACCTGCGTCGATCGCTGCTTGGGCTTGGGCCGCTTGCGTCGGGTCTAGCACAAACTCCCACCCGGAGGTTCCCATGCCCGGTGTGGACTCCGTACTGAAGAGCTGCGAGCTAGTGCCGGTAGCAAAACCGACTTGTCCGTTGGCGTTGAAGAGTGCAAAGACAAGACGGCTCAGACTAACAACGCCTCCGCCGGGTTGGTCACTATTGAACACAATTGCCAAATTGCTAGCGTCTGAAACCAGCAGTGTCTGGTTCTGAGGAAACTGGGAGATCGGTACTTCGGACCCGCCAGTGTTTCCTCCCTGGCAAAGATCCGGGTCGGTTTGGTGGTGTTGCTGGAGCCATTGAATGGTGGTGCTGAGTCTTCCCGTGTCGCTGACCCCAACGCAACCGGATTGTACGCTTCCCATTTGGATACCGGTGGATTGCATGGTCATGACCGGCTCCATCGTCCCGACCCCTGCCACGCTCATATCGAACGGACTGACAAGGGTCGTATCGGCGCGGGCAAGCCGGGGTACTCCCGACAGGACAAGTGCTGCTGAAAGTGAACACAGGCTCAGTATTTTCCGAACGGTCATTCAGTCAATCCTCCCCTCCTTGCTTGGCTACTGGGAGGCTGCATCGGCGCCCACATAGGTTAAAGGCGCCAGACACCAATCAGTTCCACCCCAGTGGCATTGGAATCATCCACGCGCACGGGAGCGTTGCAATCCGGTCTTTAACCGATGTCAGGGCGTGCAAACACCCTAGTACAGGACCGCCAGAACCGGCCCAAATGGGGTTTATCTATTTTGAAGCTCCTGAAGGGATTGCAGAATGGAATGGCCGACGATCGCCAGAGTCTTCGGGCTGATCTTATCGATCGTGTCTTCCCGGCGTATGCCATGATGTCCGCCAAAGGCACCTTGCGCTCTCGCCCCAATCAAGTTGCACCCTACCCGCCGCCGCGCACCTAGCCAGCACGGACCGTAGCTCACACCTTCAGCGGTGAGGCCTTTCTCGACACCGGGCTCCTTTGCCGAGACACTGCTCCGGAGCGTTTGTCGGCTTAGTTTGGAACTTTGCCGGGCTCGTGGTCAGTGTGAGGGCGTTTCTGACCTCTCGCACGCGCGAGCCCGGAATGCAACTTGGACGCAACACACGCGCACCAATCGCTGTTAACCACCTTTCAACCTATCCGAACTGGAAGGCTTTAAAGATTAGGTGTACATGAACCGGCGGCGAAAGCCGCCTATCAGGAATGCGCCTGCTCCCATCAGCCACAGAGTCGACGGCTCCGTCGCGGAAACTGTCGACTTATTTACAAGGTAGAAGGTTTCCGGTCCGCCAAAGCTATCAGTGACGGTTGCCGACAGGCCAAAAAGGTCATAGCCGGCATTCATCGCTGCTTGGGCGGCAGCCGCCTGGGTCGCATCCAGCCCAAACTCCCATCCCGAGTTTCCAATACCCGGTTCGGCTGTTGTGCTGGAGAAGACCTGAGAAGTTGGGCCGGAGGTAAATCCGATTTGTCCGTTCGCGTTAAAGAGCACGAATACCAGATTGCTCAGGCTAACGGACCCGCCGGCTGGCTGGTCGGAGTTGAAGACCACTGCGAGGTTGGAAGCATCCGAAACTGGCAGTGTCTGGTTATGAGGAAACTTCGAGGGCGGTACTTCATAGCCCCCGGTGTTCCCCCCCTGGCACAGATCCGGGTCGGTTTGGTGGTGCTGCTGGAGCCATTGAATCGTGGTGTTGAGTCTTCCGGTATCACTTACCCCAACGCAACCCGATTCAACGCCTCCCATTTGAGTCCCGGTCGCCTGCATAGTCATGACGGTATTCACCGCCCCAAACCCTGTCCCGCTCATATCTACCGGGCCAACAAAGGTCGTGTCGGCACGGGCGATTGGGGGTACTCCCCACAGGACAAGGATCGCTGTTAATGAAACGATGCTAAGTATTTTCAGAATGGGCCCGACTTTCAGCTGGTGATCGGCCATTTAGTCAAACCTCCTCCTTTTTCTTTGCTACTTGGGGCCACGTCGGCGTCCTTTGAATTGAACGGTGGGACACACTCAGAGGCACCCTAGCGCGTTTCTAAACAATCACGCAGGGAGGGAGGCATCAATCCGGTGTTCGATTGGAACTTTGGGCGTGCAAATACCTTAGTACAGGACCACCAGAACGTGCGCGGTACCGCGAATCAATTTTATTTTCTCTGAAGTTCTTGCACGGATTCGAGGATGGTATGCCCGACAATCGCCAGCGTCTTCGGGCTGATCTTGTCAATCGTGTCTTCGGACGTATGCCAGTACGGCACGTCGTTCTGCGTGTCCAGGTCCATGATGTCCACGGAAGGCACCTTGCGCGCCGTGAACGAAAAATGATCGTCTCCCCCGAAATTGGTTGGCGCGTTCACAAACACCTCTCCATATCCCAACTTGGCGGCCACTTCCCAGACCAGATCCTTCAGCCACTTCGTGGAGTCCCCATCGCGCTTGAAGTGCGGCGTCCTTCCCCCGACGATGTCCGCCAGGATGAACGCCTTCACGTTCTTCAGATCGCCGCTTGCCGCCAACTGGGCCGCCATCTGCCGGCTTCCATACCGGTTGTCCGGATCCTGCCACTCGCGGTTCACCGCTTCTTCCGCGTCGAAAAACGCGATCCACACCGCATACTTCCGCGGCTGCTTCTGGGCACAGAGGAGTCGCGCCATCTCCAGCATCACGCCGGTGGACGACCCCGCGTCGTCCGCGCCGACAAAATTCTCCAGCCGCTTCGTGTCGTAGTGCGTCCCCAGCAGAATAATTCCCGGCTTCTGCCCGGGAATCTTCACCAGAAAATTCTTCATCGGCAGGCGGCCCGCCGGCGTGTCTGCTGAAAACGAATCTGCCTGCACCGCGCAGCCGTACGATTTCAATTCGGTTTCCAGGTAATCCTGCAGTTTGGCCAGCGCGGGCGAACCCGCCGGGCGCGGGCCGTAACTCAACTGCTTCACAACCTGTTCGTAAGCACGTTTCCCATCGAACCCGCCGGTCTTCTCCGCGGGGGGCGCTTCATCCGCCGGATTCGGCGGCGGCCCGGCCACAGCGCTCATAAAAGGAGGCTGCGCCGGATTCGATTTCGCGTTGTTGGTCGAAGCGCTCGGCCCAGAGTTACACCCCAGCACAAAACATGAAAAAAACACCGCGCAGCCAACCGCCACCCGTTTCCCATATTTCCAAACGCTCATTCACCGGTCCCCGCGCTTTCCGCCTCCAGGCGCTTCCTCTTTTTCCGCACCACCACCGCGGACACCCCAATGCCCACGAAGTACAGCCCCACCATCGGCAGCATGAAGATCAACATCGTCTGCGCATCCGGCGTAGGAGTAATAATCGCGGCCACCACCGCGATGATCAGAATGGCGTAACGAAAATTCTGCCACAAGAACTTCGGCGTCACGATTCCAAACAGCGACAAAAAGAAAATCAAAATCGGCAACTCGAAAACCAGCCCGAGTCCCAGCAAAATCATCAGAATCAAATCGAAATATTCATTGATACTGATCATCGGCACCACGGGCCCCTTGAAGCTCACCAGGAACCGCAGCACATACGGCAGCGTCACGAAATACCCGAACGAAATCCCCGCAAGAAACAGAAACACCGTCGAAAACAGGAACCCCGTCACCGCGCTCCGCTCATGCCGGTAAAGGGCCGGCGCAATAAACAACCACAACTGGTACAACACAACCGGCGACGCCAGCACCACGCCGAGATACACCCCCAGCGTAATCACCATATTCAGGTAACCCGCCGGGTGCGTGTAGATAAGTTTCTGTTCCAGGCCCGCGTCTTTCAGGGCCTTGATCATCGGTTGCGTGACGAACCCGATAAACTTTTGCGAAAGATAGACCCCGACGAACGCCCCGATCCCGATCGCGTACAACGAATTGATAATCCGTTTCCGCAGTTCGGACAGATGCTCAAAAAACGTCATCTGGCCGCCGCTCTCTTCCAGTCGTGCCGCGATGGAATTGTCAGGCTGGCTGCTGTTGGTCATGGGAGGGGGGAGGTTCGCTCGGGCTGCTTTCGGCCTTCAATTCTGTGTTCGGGGATTCTGTGGATGGGGCTACGCTTTCGCCGTTTGACGCGTCTAATCGGGGTATAGCTTCGGCTTCCGGTTTCACCACGGGTCCATCCCCTGCCGGATAATCTGCCGCCGCTTCCGGGAGAGTTTCCGTGCCAGAGGTCGCGCTCGACGCCGCAGGCGATTGCAGGCCCTTAGCCTTGGCCTCCGCGGCTTCCGCCTCGGCATTCTTCTTCCGCAGCTCCGCTACCCGCGCTTGGCGCTCCAGGTCCCGCATCTCTTCTTCAAACGCACCCTTGAAATCTGTCGATGCCTTGCGGAATTCCGCCATCAATTTGCCCAGGCTGCGCGCCAATTCCGGCAGTTTCTGGGGGCCAAAGACCACCAGCACCACCAAAAACACCACAATCATGTGCGGTACGCTGAGCATAGGTAAAAAGCGCCGTAAAACGCCCTGTGTGCATCATAGAAAGGGCGGCCAATCGTGTCAAACGAGAGTTCCGTTTTGCATGTTATACTGGGCTTTCCAATAAGGGCGAGGTGTCCATGAATCCTGAACGTCGTGGCCTAATCCTGGTAGTTGTAGTCCTCCTCATCTCCGGCGTCCTCGGGGGCATCTACGGCCCCTCCGTCCGCGCCACCACCGCCAACACGGACGACTATCAGACCGCCGTCCGCGACTTCACCAGCGTCTTGTCCGTCGTCCAGGCCAATTATGCCGAGCCGGTTGACGCCGATAAGGCCGTCTACCAGGGAGCCATCCCCGGGATGCTCCGGATGCTCGACCCCCACTCGAATTTCTTTGATGCCCGCCAGTTCGCCCTGCTCCGCGAAGATCAGCGCGGGAAATATTATGGCGTCGGCATGGTCGTCGCTCCTCGCGAGAATCACACCGTTGTCATGTCTCCCTACGTCGGCGCACCCGCTTACAACGCCGGCCTTCGCCCGGGCGACATCATTTCAAAGGTAGACGACAAGTCCACCGACGGCCTGACCACCAGCGAAGTCGCCGACCTCCTCAAAGGCCCCAAGGGGACGGTCGTCAAAATCACCGTCACCCGTGAAGGCTTCACCGAACCCCTCGTCTTCACCGTCACCCGCGACGAAATTCCCCGCCACTCGGTTGATATCGTCACCATGCTGAAGCCCGGCATCGGCTACATGCGCTTGAACCAGTTCAACGAAACCACGGACCGCGAAATTGCCGAAGCCCTCAAGCAACTCGGCGCCAATTCTCTCGACGGTCTTATCCTCGACCTGCGCGGCAATCCCGGCGGCCTCCTCAATGAAGCCGTCGCCGTCGGCGACATGTTTCTCGAAAAGGGCCAGCTTATCGTTTCCTATCACGGCCGCAGCGCCCCGGAGCGCCGTTTCACCGCCATTCGCGGTAATCAAGGCTTGAACGTTCCTCTCGTCGTCCTGGTCAACAACAATTCCGCCTCCGCCGCCGAAATCGTTTCCGGCGCCATTCAGGACCATGATCGCGGCCTCGTCGTCGGCGAAACCACGTTCGGCAAAGGCCTCGTCCAGACCGTTCAGCCGCTTTCTGAAAACACCGGCCTCGCACTAACCACTGCGCGTTACTACACGCCCAGCGGACGCTTGATCCAGCGCGACTACAAGTCCATCTCTCTTTACGAATATCACTACGAGCGGAAAGTTCCCGATCATCCGACGGAAATCCGCCAGACCGACAGCGGCCGCCAGGTAACCGGTGGCGGCGGCATTACGCCGGACATCATCGTCCCCTCACCAAAGTACGATAAGTTCCAGGAGACGCTCTTCCGCGCCGACGTGCTTTATCCCGCCGAGCAGGGCGTCGCCGGTTTCACTCGTTATTACCTCGGCACCAAGCCTGTCATCACCCACAGCTTCGAAGTCGACGACAACGTCATCCGCGAATTCCGCAACTACCTCGCGAAGCACAACGTGAAGTACACCGAAGTCGAGTTTGCCGACAACCTCGACTGGATCAAGCGCAAGATCAAACAGGAAGTCTTCATGTCCGCCTACGGGACCCAGGAAGGCGACAAGGTCCTCCTCGCCGCCGATCCGCAAGTCCAAAAGGCCATCGAATCCATCCCCCAGGCCCGCGCCCTCTACGAAAACGCCCGCAAAGTCGTAGCCCAGCGCAACGGCTCCGG
>DASYXF010000052.1:0-1520 GCA_035935335.1 Candidatus Acidiferrum sp. | reverse complement strand
CATTTTCGACAAGACCGGAACACTGACGTATGGAAAACCCAAATTGTCCGAGATTAAGTGCGCGCATGGCTTCCAGCACAATGAAGTCCTCAAGTTCGCCGCGAGCCTGGAAGTTTACTCCAAGCATCCGCTCGCCGGAGCAATTCTCGAAGAAGCGAGAGCCGAAGGATTGCCGACGGAACCTGCGTCGGAAATCAGCGAACGCCCGGGCGAGGGTTTGCAAGGGACAGTGGGGGGCCGGAAGATCCTCATCACGGGCAGAGGCAAACTGGCGCGGAGGGAAGACTTGCCTGCGGTTGCCTCCGGACTTGAATGCCTGGTCTTCATGGACGGACAATTTGCCGCGGCAATCCGTTTTCGCGATTCGCCGCGCAGTGAAAGCAATCTCTTCGTGCGCCATCTGATGCCGCGCCACGCGGTGAACCGGGTGATTCTCGTCTCCGGCGATCGGGAATCCGAGGTCCGCCATTTGGCGGGAATCGTGGGAATCAAAGAAGTGCATTCCGCCAAAAGTCCCGAAGAGAAAGTTGAGATCGTCCGCGAAGAAACAAAACGCGAGAAGACACTGTTCGTCGGCGACGGCATCAACGATGCGCCCGCCATGCAGGCTGCGACAGTTGGCGTGGCGTTCGGCTTGGGCAGCGACATCACGTCGGAGGCCGCGGACGCAGTGGTGATGGAGACTTCGCTCGGAAAAGTGGATCAACTGATTCACATCGGCCACCGTATGCGCCGTATCGCTTTGGAGAGCGCGGTGGGCGGCATGGCGCTAAGCATTCTTGGAATGTTTGCCGCCGCTCTGGGTTTTCTCCCGCCAATCGCCGGCGCCCTGGCGCAAGAGATGATTGACTTAGCCGCTGTTTTGAACGCGGTGCGTGTCGCCCTCCCGTCCAAAGTGCTGACGGATTTCTGAGCGTGCAAGCGCGCCCTCGCTTGCGTATGTTTCTTGCTGGACGCGTTACAGGCCCTCTAAGCTGCGATCGTAAGAAACAAGGAACTGTCCAAGGAAATGAATATGGCCCGGCCTGCGCTTGAATGCTTCTTCGAGCCGAAGACTGTTGCCGTAATCGGCGCCACCGACCGCGAAGGAAGTGTCGGGCGCACGGTGCTCGTCAATCTGCGCCGCGGGACTTTCCCCGGTGAGGTATATGCGGTGAATCCCCGCCGGGCGGACGTACTCGGCGAGGTTTGCTATCCCAGTGTTGCCTCCATTGGCAAAAAAATAGACCTCGCTGTCATCATCACGCCTGCTCCTACCGTGCCCGGCATGGTTCGGGATTGTGTCAATGCGGGTGTTCGCTCCGGAATCGTGATTTCAGCGGGTTTCAAGGAACGAGGCCCGGAAGGGGTTGCACTGGAGGAGCAAATCTGCACTGAGCTGCGCCGCGGGGACATGCGTCTCGTTGGTCCGAACTGCCTGGGCATGATGAACCCGCATCTCGGGCTGAACGCGACTTTTGCCCAGGACATCGCGAAGCCCGGCAACGTGGCTTTCTTGAGCCAGAGCGGAGCGCTACTGA
>DASYXF010000051.1:0-12681 GCA_035935335.1 Candidatus Acidiferrum sp. | reverse complement strand
ACACTCTTGCCTACAACATCGGAAACTTTCTTAAATCCTTTCTCGTCCATCCAATTCGACAGGCCATCGCAGAGGTCTTCAATAATACGGAAACCGTAATGCATCACCGCGGTACAAACCTGCAGGCTGCTCGCGCCCAAGAGGAGAAATTCCGCTGCATCCGGCCAGGTCGAGATCCCGCCCATCCCCGAAATAGGCAGCTTCGACTCCGAAACTACCTTATCCGTTCCCAAGGCCGCGAGCATGTTGAGCGCGACGGGTTTCACCGCGGGTCCCGCGTAACCGCCATGCCCGCCCTTCCCGCCGATGTTGGGAGTTATCTGAAACGTATCCAGGTCCACGCCGATGATTGAATTGATGGTGTTGATCAACGACAACGCATCCGCCCCGGCGGCCACCGCCGCGCGCGCCGGCATCACGATATTCGAAATATTGGGAGTCAGTTTCACAATCACCGGAATTTTCGCTACCTGCATCACCCAGCCGGTAATCTGCTCGCAATATTCCGGAACTTGCCCGACCGCGCTGCCCATCCCGCGCTCGCTCATCCCGTGCGGACAACCGTAATTCAATTCGATTCCGTCGGCTCCGGTGTCTTGAATTTTCTTGATGATGTCGTGCCAGGCTTCGGGTTTCGACTCCACCATCGCCGAAACGATCACCGCGCGATCCGGCCACGCCCGCTTCACTTCCGCGATTTCGCGCAGATTCACTTCCAGCGGGCGATCGGAAATCAGCTCAACGTTATTAATCGCCAGCATTTTTTGTCCGCCAAAGTGCCACGCGCCGTAACGATTCGAAACGTTCAACACGGGCGCGCCGATCGTCTTCCAGACTGCGCCGCCCCAGCCCGCTTCGAACGCGCGATGCACCTGCATGCCGGAGTTCGCCGGCGGCGCCGATGCCAGCCAGAACGGATTCGGCGAACGAATCCCCGCAAAGTTTAGCCGCAGATCAGCCATTGCCCACCAGCCTTTCGTGGATCGCCCGCGCCGCCATCTTTCCATCCTGAACCGCCATCACTGTGGAAGCGGCTCCGTTCCAGCGAATGCAGTCGCCGCCCGCGTAAACGCCGGGCAAACTGGTCTGGCATTTCGCGTCAACTTCGATGTAGCCTTTTTGCGTTTTCAAGTTAAGGCGCGCGGCAAGGGACGCTTTTCCCTGCCCGATCGCCTTGACCACCTGGTCGGCGGGAATCACAAAGTGTGACCCTTCCACCGGCCGTGGAGCGGGGCGGCCACTGGCGTCTTTCTGCCCCAAACTCATCCGCACGCACTCAACGCCGATCACGCTTCCCTTCTCCACAACGATCCGCACGGGTTGCGCCAGAAACTCAAACCGCACGCCTTCTTTCTTGATGAAGTCATACTCATGCGGATAGGCGGTCATTTCGCTGGCGGTCCGGCGATACAGCATCGTGACGTGCTCAGCTCCGCAGCGTTTGGCGATCGTGGCGCAGTCGATGGCCGTGTTCCCCGCCCCGATAACCACCACGTTCTTTCCAATCTTCAGGTTGTGCCCGTTCAGTTTGCTCTGCTCGATATATTCCAGCCCATCGATGACTTGATCTTCCCCGGGAATTCCCAGATTCGGGGTCGCGCCGAGTCCCAGGCTCAGGAAAACCGCGTCAAATTTTGACTGCAATTCAGCCAGCGCCAAATCTTTTCCAATCTCCCTATGAATCTCAATCCGCACGCCCAGCCGCTGGATCATTTCCACCTCGGCCAGGGAAATCACCACCGGCTCGCGCAAGCCGATAATCCCAAAGGTGGAGAGGCCGCCAGCGAGGCCGCGCTTTTCGAACAGCGTCACGTCGTGGCCCTTCTTCGCGAGTTCCCCTGCGCAGGAGAGCCCGGCGGGACCAGCCCCGACAACGGCAATCTTCTTGCCGCTGGTCTTCGCGGTCAAAAAGATATCCGTTCGGTTGCCGTAAACATAGTCCATGGCATACCGCTGCAGCCGCCCGATCGCGATGGGCTTATGTTCTGCGCCGAGCACGCACGCGCCCTCGCACAATTCCTGCACCGGGCAAACCCGCGCGCAGGTGGCTCCCAGAAGATTCGACTCCAGAATCGTCCGCGCCGAGCCCCGCAAATTCCCGGTATTGATTTTCTTGATGAATTTCGGAATATCAATATGCGTCGGGCAGGCGTGCGTGCACGGCGCGTCGTAACACATCAGACAGCGCGTGGATTCGACCAGGGCTTCGTGGCGCGTCAACGGCGGCAAAGCCTCTGCCAGCGCCTCCTGGCCCGCCGCCACTCTCGCGATTTCGTTCAAGACACCCTCCCGGTCAAACAGGAAATCCGCACTTTCTCTCAGGTGAAACGGGATGAAGGAAGGTTAAAACCGCGGCTGCGTTGTTTCAATCTTCTTTTTCCGCTGTGTTATCTGCCTGCACTCGCCGGGACCCGTTGCATCAGGAGATAGTAAAATCCTCCGGAGACGACAAAGCCCACGAACCAGGCATAATCATACAGCCAGCGCACCGCAGGAATCATCAATCCCGCCAGAGCTACCGCGACGCCCACAGCGAGCGCCAACAAAGCCTTCCCATTGAAGCCGCCCTGGTATTCGTACACGCCGGGGCGCCTGTAAAGATCTTCGAGCAGGAGCTGCCGCCGCCGCACAAGGTAATAGTCAAAGATCATGATTCCCGCGATTGGTCCCAGAAAAGCGGAACACCCCACAAGCCAAACAAAAATGTAAGAGCTGAAATCGCTCATGAGCTTCCAGGGCATCATCAGGATGCCGATGACGCCCGTAATCAGTCCGCCCGCGCGAAACGAAATCAAGCTGGGACGCAGGTTGGAAAAATCATTCGAAGGAGAAACCACGTTGGCCGCCACGTTCGTATTTAGCGTAGCGATCATCAGCGCAATCAACGCCACAAACGCAACCAGCGGCTGGTTGAATTTTCCCAGGAGTACAACGGGATCCCAGATCGGCGCTCCAAACAATACCGCCGATGCCGAAGTTACCGCCACCCCGATGAAGGCGTACAGCGTCATTGCCGTCGGCAATCCGAGCGCCTGCCCAACCATTTGCGCCTTTTGCGATTTTGCATACCGCGTGAAGTCCGGGATGTTCAGCGCCACCGTGGACCAGAATCCGACCATCCCCGTCAGCGCGGGAATAAAAAACCGGATGAACTCCCCATTCGAACGAAACTTGCTTTCCGTATGCAGAACGGGACCAAAACCTCCGGCCTTGCGCGTGATCCATCCGAGCAGCAAGAGACCCACAATCAGCATGAAGGGCGCGCCAATCCCTTCCAGAAACTTGATGGTCTCAATCCCCCTCCAGACCACAAACATGTTGATGGCCCAGAAAAAAAAGAAGCACACCCAGTGCGCGCCTGGAAAATCACCCGCCCCGGGCCACACGATGCGGAGCATCGAATAGATGGCTTGTCCGCCGATCCATGACTGGATGCCGAACCAGCCGCACGCCACCAGAGCGCGAAGAACAGCCGGCACATTCGCCCCGCGCACTCCGAACGACGCCCGCACAAACACCGGAAACGGAATGCCGTATCGCGCGCCGGCATGGGCGTTCAGAAGCATCGGAATCAGCACGATCAAGTTGCCCAGCAGGATAGTGCCGACCGCTTGATACCAATTCATGCCGCCGGCGATCAGGCCCGACGCCAGCATGTAGGTGGGAATGCACACGCTCATTGCTACCCAGAGCGAAGCGTAGTTGTACGTGCCCCAGGACCGCTTTTCCTGCGGAATCGGCGCCAGATCGTGGTTATAGAGAGAGGAATCGACGTTTGTAAGCTGCATTGCCACCCCGTCCGGAGGCTCCGGATGAGGCGCAAGCGTATCGGAAGCGAGCAGAAAATTCCACTCCGGGGGAGAAGTGTCGTGACAATGCGGGGTAGCGCCGGCATCTTGCCGGCAAGGCGAAAGTTCATAATTGGGAGTGCGGGCCGGCTGGAAGCCGGCGCTACGCTAACGGGAGAGACGTTGCTGGAAGTGAATTGCCGAGATCGTTCAGACAAAAAAATAAGGGCGAACCGGCTTGCCTGCTTGTAGCAGGCTTGACGCGCGGCTCGCCCTGTCAGACTAGAGGCTAGTTACGTTCGCAGCCTGCAGACCCTTGGGGCCCTTGGTGACCTCGAACTCAACGGCCTGACCCTCGTTCAACGACTTGTAGCCGTCTCCCTGGATCGCGGAGAAGTGCACGAATACATCTTCCCCGGACTGGCGCTGAATGAAGCCATATCCCTTGCTGGCATTGAACCACTTCACTGTTCCTTGTTCTTTCACTGTGTTTCCTATTCTTTGTTTAAATTATTTGCTGCTTCTCGACTGCCTCCAGCCGTAAAGCAAAAAAGGCCGCGAGTTTGAACTCGCAGCCCCTCTAAAATCGAATCTAAAGGTGTTACAAGAGCAACAAACGCATATACATACTAGCACATTCTGCCCGTTTGGCCACAACTATTTTTACCGGCCCTTCGGCCAAGTGTGCAGCAGCGCAACTTGACCCTCATTTCCAGCGAAAAGTGCGCTCTTGGTGGTAGAGTGGATTTCGAACATGAGCCTCCGCACCCTGATCCACAAGGACCGTACTTTTCAGCAGCCCGTGAACTGGGGCGTGACCTCCGTCATGATCGGCCTGCACCTCGGCGCGCTTGGCGCCCTCTTCTTTTTCACCTGGCAGGCCCTGATTCTGGCCATCGTCATGTGGTGGGTTGCCGGCAGCCTCGGCATCGGCATGGGCTACCACCGTTTGCTCACGCATCGCGGCTACAAAACACCGAAATTCGTCGAATATATCCTCACCACCTGCGGCACCTTGGCCATCGAGGGCGGGCCCATCTCCTGGGTAGCGACCCATCGTATCCACCACCAGAATACGGATAAGGAAGGCGATCCTCATTCGCCACGCGACGGCGGCCTTTGGGCGCACATGGGCTGGATCCTCACCGGCCGGGCCATGCATCAGGACCGCGCCGAGCTGCTCCCCTACGTTCCGGACCTGCGCAAGGACAAGTTTCACCTGTGGATCAGCAAGTGGCACGTCATCCCCTCCATCGTAATTGCGGTGGTTTTCTATGCGATTGGCGGCTGGCCCTGGGTCTTCTGGGGCGTCTTTATGCGCACGGTCGTCAGCCTGCACGCCACCTGGCTGGTGAACTCCGCCACACACATGTGGGGTTCGCAGCGCTACGAAACCGGCGACACCTCCACCAACAGCTTCTGGGTAGCCATTCTTACCTTCGGCGAGGGCTGGCACAACAACCATCACGCCGAGCCTCAAGCGGCCCGCCATGGGCATGCCTGGTATGAAGTGGACGTAAACTGGTACGGCATTTACGCGCTCAAGACGCTGGGCCTGGCATGGGACATAAAACGCCCCCGGCTGCAAGCGGAAGAAGCCGTCGCCGCTACGGCCGCCGACTAGTTTCCCTCACTCCCTGGCAATCTCGTTGAAATATAAACGCTTAGTTTCTTTTGTTGTTTGCCCAGTGCCAAAGTTACCCTTGTGGAATTCTGCACATTCTTGCCACAACTGTAACTATTGACAGTTCCCTAATCCTCAGAAGTCCCTCATTATGTCTGCGTTCTTGAGGCGAATTTCTCACTTTGTCGGGCAGTTCTGCTCTTTCTTCTCCTTTCGCCTCTCGATGTGCTTACTTTCGAGCAGCCCGCGCGGTCGGCAAGCTCGTTTCGTTTTTTATTAAACGGAGCAGTGTGCTTTCAGAAATTCTTGGGCGGAGAATTTCTGAGCTGCGCTGGGTTGCTCGAAAGCAAGCACATCGGCGAATTCAGTTTAGCCCTGCCTTCCCTAGCCCTCCTTTTTAACTTGCTCCACTTGCTGTATCCTTCTGGCAAGTTCTTGTTTCATTTCCCCCGGGCAGTGCACTTTGGAGGTTCTTCAGGTGGGCAAAGCACGGATTCTGCTGGCCGACGACCATACGCTGGTCGCGGAAGCAATCAAGCGGCTGCTGGAACCTGAGTTTGAGGTTGTCGCCGTCGTCGCCGACGGCCGGTCACTCGTCCGCGAAGCCCTGGCCCTGAAGCCCGACGTCGCGCTTGTAGATCTGAACATGCCCATGCTGAACGGCTTCGACGCCAGCGAACAGTTGAAGTCCGCCAATCCCAACATCAAAATCATCGTCCTCACCATGAACGAAGACGCCGAGATCGCCGCCGAAACCCTTCGCACCTGGGCCTCCGGCTTCCTGTTGAAAAAATCCGCCGGCTCCGAACTGGTGAAAGCCGTGCGCGAAGTGCTGCACGGCGGAAAGTACATCACCCCTGCGCTTCAGGAAATCCTCGGTGAACTCGCCGCCCGCGAGCCCCGCTCCACAGAAGCAGGCCGCGTGCTGACGCCGCGCCAACGCGAAGTCCTGCAACTCCTCGCCGAAGGTCACACCATGAAAGAAGCCGCCGCCATCCTCAACGTCGCCACGCGCACCGTCGCCTTTCACAAATACCGCATCATGCAGGACTTCAGCCTCGCCAACAATTCCGAACTCCTCCGCTTCGCCATCAAGCAACGCGTGATCGAACAGCACTGATCGGTCAGTGACCCGGACACAAATCGGGAGGACCAGATCGGGTTCCAATAAACGTCTAAAGGAAGGCCTGCGACATTCATAACGGTCAGGTCAAGACTGTCGCAGACCCAGGGGTGTGAGAATCTAACGTTGAATTGAATGGCAGTCTATTCTGTTGCGGCGATCGTGTCTGTCCAAAATCGTACAATTTGACGGTGAATTATTTTGATTTGGTAGGTTTTTTGGGCACGTCTATGAGCGCCATGTACTCGTCCGACAGGGCGCGAATCCGATTCAAAAGCGCATCGTACTCTCTGGTGTTCGGTTTTGTAAGTTCCAGCTCTTTCCACAATGATTGGATGCGATTTAATGTATCGTAAATCCTTTCCATCTGCGCCTCGTTGCCCTCTGTGTTTTGTGAATCCAGCCGTAATTATAATGCATAACAACGAATGTAATACTTTGCGGTCGCCGCCAATTCGGTGAGCCGAATACACTAAACGCCCTTCATCGGTTCCGGCATCCTGAGGAGAACCGCCTCTGCGAACAGGAAAGGCTTGTGCGGACGGATGTACCAGACTGGACAGACAGAAGCCAAAGAATTGGGTACTAATCAGGTGACGAACCGACAGCAGGGATTGGTCTGACGGGAGCAAGAATGGCGTTGGATGAATCAGCGGTGGGCAACTTGGGTAGTCACCGGCAAACTTTAGGGGTTTGCTGGATCGTGTACGGGATATTCCGGCTGATCCTGGGCATTTGTCTGTTTGTTTATACCGGCACAGCGACTGTGATGTTTGGCGCGCTGCTGGGGCGGGTGCCGGACGCGTTTACGATGATGGCGGAGTTCCACGTTATGTATGCAGTTGTGGTGGTGCTGTCGTTTGTGTGCGGCCTGATTGGGCTCCTAGCCGGACTGGCGCTGGTAGCCAATCAAGGACCTGGGCGGAAACTGGCGCTGGTTGCGGCAATTCTGTCGGTATGCGATCTTCCGTTTGGAACTACTTTGGGAATTTTTACTCTCATCGCGCTCCTCCCGTTGCGCGGGGGCTTTGCGGCTACCCGGGCTTAAAACACAGTCGGGCTACCTTTGATTCGGATTCCTCCTGCTCCCCTCCTTTTCTTTCCAAACGTGCACAACAGAACAGTATTGAGGTCTCGTATGCGTGATACTTGGGCTCCAGACTCTTAGAAGGAGACTTATGTTCAAGCTTTCGAGTATCACTTTAGTCGCGGTAATGGCGCTTGGTGTTTCTGCGCAAGCGCAGACCGAGTCGCAAGTGCGGGAAGACTCCCGCAAACATACACCGGAGTACCGGATGAATGTGGTGAGCCGGACCACACAGGCAGTCAGCTATAAGCACCGCAGTGGCGCCACAAAGATTGATTTTCAGGGAACAGATTTAATGCCAGGCGGGGCGGGTGAGGCCAAAGTTGAGAGCAAGCGCGGCGCCTTGGAAATCGAGGTTGAATTCTCCGGGATGGACAGGCCCACGAGTTTCGGCAACGAGTATCTGACCTACGTGTTGTGGGCAATTTCGCCGGAAGGCCGTCCGGTAAACATTGGTGAAGTGCTGGTGGGCGAAAACCACCGCAGCAAACTGGACGTGACCACGGACCTGCAGGCTTTCGCGCTGATCGTGACCGCGGAACCCTATTATGCCGTGCGGCGCCCCAGCAACGTGGTGGTGCTCGAGAATTCGGTCCGGCGGGACACTGCCGGAGGCACCGAGTTTGTCGACGCCAAGTATGAATTGATCGACCGCGGCGGCTATCTACCAACGGGCTACACTTTCGATCCCGTCGTTATCAGCGCCCGGTTGCCGCTGGAATTTTACGAAGCGCGCAATGCCGTGCGCATCGCGAAATCCGCGAGCGCCGATCGCTACGCGTCCGAAAGTTATGAAAAGGCTGTCCGCCAGATGAATGATGCCGATGCAATGGCCTCCACCAGGCATGAAAACCGGAAAGCGCTGATTTCGATGTCGCGCGAAGTGGTTCAAACAGCGGAAGACGCGCGGGAAATTTCCGTGAAGCACATGGACGAGGAACGCGCCGAGGGCGAACGCCGGGCCGGACGCGGACGCGAAGCCGCGGCAAACAACCGTGCGGACGATGAATCCCAGCTCCGCGCCAACGCCGAAGCCGCCAGCGCCCAGGCCGATCACGAGCGCAATGAAGCCAATCGCCAGAATAACAATGCGCAGGCTGCTGCTCAGCTATCCGCTGCAGCCCAGGCCGATGCCGAAAGAGACCGCAACCGCGCCCAGCAAGGGCAAGAAGCAGCAGAAGCCGACTCCGACCGGAATCGTGCCGCCGCAGCTTCCTCCGACGCTCAGTTGCAACAAGCCGCTGGCGCCCAAGCCGATGCCGAAAGAGACCGCAACGACGCCCAACACAAGCAACACCTTGCGGAAGCCGATTCCGACCGGGATCGCGCCGCCGCAGCTTCCTCTGATGCGCAACTCCAACAGGCCGTGCGTGACCGCGAACAGCTTCGCGCCAACCTGCTGCAACAGTTCAACCTGATCCTGGAAACGCGCGACACCGCGCGCGGCCTGGTGGTCAACATGTCCGATGTTCTTTTTGACTCCGGCAAATACACGCTTCGCCCACTGGCACGCGAGAAGCTGGCCAAAATTTCGGGCATCGTGCTGGCGTATCCTTCCTTGCGGCTGGCGGTTGAAGGAAATACCGACAGCGTCGGAACCGAACTCTACAACCAGGAACTTTCGGAGCAGCGCGCCGAAGGCGTCCGCAGCTACCTGACACAGCAAGGCGTTCCGGAATCGTCAACCACCGCGAAGGGCTTTGGAAAGACCCGGCCCATCGCATCGAACGACACTTCCGAAGGACGCCAGCAGAATCGCCGAGTGGAACTGGTGGTCTCCGGCGAAGTAATCGGCACCACAATCGGCACGGTTGTTCTGCAGCCGGTTGCGACCGCGACATCTCCGCAATAACCCCCCTGACCGAAGGGTCGGCTCAGATTCTGAGCCGGCCCTTTTTTGTTTCCGCATCATGCAAGACTTCAGCCTTGCCAACAATTCCGAACTCCTCCGCTTCGCCATCAAACAACGCGTGATCGAACAACACTGGCCGCTTCACCGTCTGGACGGGTGCGGGTGCCCCACCCTCGGGGTTGGAGGGTGGGTCTTGGGTTCTCTTCCCTCTTCTTCATTCCGGAACGATATCGATTCCCACCAGCCCCGGCACTCCCATTCCGTAAAATGACCAACTGCTCCACGGCCAATCTTTCCGATGTTTCACCAGTCCACGTATCAAAGGATTGCGGTGCATATACGCGAGCTTTTCTCGTTTCTTCCAGTTTGTGTATACATTGAAATCGTAAAACCGCGCTTGCCAAAACGATCGGAAGTTGCCGACCGGCTCCGGAAAAGCAAGTCGAAACTGCCCGACGGGGCTTTTTCGTTGTTTCTTTCGCAGTTTTTTGGAGACTCGCTGCTTCAACATTTGCAGAACAGTCGATGGGGTGCCTTTCCTTGGTTCGCTGATTAAGAGATGTACGTGTTCTGGCATGACCACATAGCCCACAAGAAGAAATTCATATTCCGCTCGCACCCTCGCAAGCTCTCGCACGAACACATCTCGGGCGCGCACCGTTTTCAAAAGTGGTAGCCGGCGATAACAACTGAAGGTAATAAAGTGAAGATGGCGCCGGCCATAGATGCGTTTTAGCCCAATGGGCATCACGAACCCCAAGCGAGGAAATACGCCCCAAGACCCACCCTCCCAAACCGAGGGTGGGGCACCCGCGCTTCGATTCCATTCTACTCTCCGGTGAATTAAGAGAGTGGTATCCTGATGACCAATGAGTGCACCAAAACCAAAGAACAAAATTGCGTCCGGGCCACCCGCCACTTGAAGTCCTTTAAGACAATCTTGCACTGCAGGAAAGAGAATCTGGATCGCTTACTTCAAAGATCGCCGTCTGAACTGGGTTCGCTTCCAATCGTTTAGTTCCAGCGCGTGCGGACCTAGGACAGACGGGACGTTACTTCATCGTTCGGATTTCAACCTGTGAGTTTTCTCCCCGTTACCCTTTCGCCGCAAAATCGTCCCAGTACTACACAATACCATTGATAAACTAGCTATAATTTGAGATGATGTCGCATGTTCGCGCGGGGAGTGGTTTCTCTACACACCGCATACTCTGAGCGTAGCCGAAGGGCGCCTCTTCCCGTCTCAAAAACTCTCGCATCTAAGCCCTGTGTTTCCATCACTTCAAAACTGATAGAAACCATGGGACTTCAAGTCCTTTCTTTCGGCCACTTACGAAAAACAGGGGGGAGGGAGAGTTATCAATGGATACACACCGTGCCCATTTTCACTGGTCGCGCCGGTCACCAGTCAGGATGCGCCGGTTTTCTTGTCAGACCAATTCGCCTCCCTTCTAAGTCTTTTGTTTCCCCTACAAACGAAATTTCTGTCCGTAACCCTTTTATTTCCCCTACTTACGTAAAAACAGGGGGTATACCCCCTGTGGAAAATGTCGGCGCGCCGACAATTTTGATTTTCTCTTGCCCGCCGAAGCTTCAGCGGAGGTGGGTCCCCGTTTTGAGTTTTTTGCCGCCCTTGCGCACCGCGTTCCAGCCTCACTCTTCACTGGTCGCCGTGCACTGGTCGCTGGCCACTTTACTTCGACAGCGTCTGCTGGGCGCTTCCGGCGCGCCAGAAGTTCTGCCCGGTTTCCGGCAGCGTGTAGATGGGGTCGTAATATTCGTAGCGGCGGTTCAACGCTTCCGGGTCGTCCGCTTCAATTCCTGTGCGGTAGTTCTTCGTCCAGTAGGAAATGCCCAGTTGCCGGTCGTATTCCTTCAACTGGTGCACCCAGCGCTTGCCGACAAACGGCACATCGCAAACGATGCGCGGTGTGGCAAATCCGGGCAGGTAGCCCATGATGTCGTGCTGCAACTGCTGCGCTTCATGGATCGCCAGCCGCCAGTGTTCGGCGTTGGGAATCATGTCGCACTGATAAAAGTAGTAGGGCATGATTTTGCCGTAATCGAGCAGCGCAAAACAAAGCTCCAGCAGCTCTTTCGGCGAAGTATTCACGCCGCGCAGCAAAACTCCCTGGTTGCGGACGTCGCGGTAGCCCATATCGAGCAGCGACTCCACCGCTTTACGCACCAGTGGCGTAACCTGGCGCGCGTTGTTCACGTGCGTGTGCACGGCAATATCCACGCCGCGTTCCCGCGCCTTCTTCGCCATCCGGTCAAATCCGGCTTGCACTTCCGGTTGCAGGAAGTGCTGCGGAATGGCAATCAGGCCCTTGGTCGCCAGGCGAATGTCGCGGATGTTCGGAATATCCATCAGCTTGGAGACGAAATCCTCCAGCCCGGCGATCGGCACATTGGCGATGTCGCCACCACTGACCACAACGTCGCGAACCGAAGGAGTGACGCGCAGATAATCCATCATCTGCTGGTAGCGATCCTTCTGCGGAATCTGAAACTTCAGCTTGATGACTTGCGGCACGTCGTTGCCGACCAGATCCATGCGCGTGCAATGCCCGCAATACTGCGGACAAGTGGAAAGCATCTCCGCCAGCACTTTCGTCGGGTAGCGGTGCGTCAAACCCTCCACCGCCCACATATCCGATTCGTGCAGCGAATCGCGGCTCGCTTTCGGATGGCTCGGCCATTCTGGATGCCGATCATCAAACGCCGGCAGCATGTAGCGCCGCACGGGATCGTTCCACAGGTCCTTGTCATCCATGGTGTTCAGCATGTGCGGCGGCACCAGGATGGACATCGTCGCGCGCTCTTTGATGTCGCGTTCCATCGAAGCCATCAGCGTGTCCGGGATCAGGTCGCCGAACGCGTCCTTCAACTCCTTCAGGTTCTTTACCGTATGGCGGCGTTGCCAGAGAGCGGTTTCCCACTCTTCCCTGGTGACATTCTTATATCCGGGCAACCGGCGCCAATCCGGCTCCACAAATTCCCTCTTCAAGGGATAGGTAAAGGGCTGCTCGCCCGCATGAACCCGGCCGGCGGGCTTCCATGTGGGGCGCGCCGCTTTGGCTGCGGGCGTAGTGGTTTTCGTCTCGCTCATCACATTTTTCCTGTGTCTGGGGGCGTTGCGTAATGGAAGCTGCGTCAACTTCGAACCAATTCAGGATAGCTTACCCTTCCATTTTCCGCCACCCC
>DASYXF010000050.1:0-11808 GCA_035935335.1 Candidatus Acidiferrum sp. | reverse complement strand
GCCGGCAGCCCCGACAAAAACGTCAGCAGCCCCTGCCCATGCGACTCACCCGCCGTATAGAATCGAAGCATAAACAACCAGTCTATCGGCCCCTCCCATTTCCGTCCAGCCACGCCAACAACGAGCAAGCAATGGGTGGGGGTGCGTCCGCTCTTCTCCTCTTCAAGGAACTCGAAGCAAAACTCAGGAGGTGGGATGCAAGATCGTTGACATTTCCATACATTTGCTCAATCCTTATGGCTCCCCTGGGATATTGGTCTCACGGAGGTGCGTACAATGAGATCGAGGCTCGGGTATCTGCCGTTTCTTCTTCTTGTCTTCAGTTTTCCTTTGAAAGCCCAAATCGAACCAATACCTACTCTCAAAGTTCAACCGATTCCACTGCCTGGTGGAGATGTATTTCCACCTTACGGCCTTTACAGCCAGTTCTTTCCGGGTCCTCCCAACCAAAATCCGCCATTTGACCCAATGAATGCAGACCCCCAAGGTATCACCAATTTCCACGGGGTCACCGCCATGGGGTATACCAGTGGCTTCACGACCGACCAGAAGTTCGCCGTTGTCACTGACATTCGCGTATTTCAAGGGGACTACGTCGGAGGGGAAATAGCGGACCCCAACAGCGCAGGCGCGACCAAATCAGCACGTGCGCGCGGCACATTTGTCGAGATATGACTCGACCTCTGGACATATGACCCCAGTTCGGGGTCACTCATTCAACAAGTTCATGACTTCAGTCCGTGGACGTCGCCAAACGGTCTTTTCTGGATTGTGAAAGTTCCCGACACCGCCGTACAAATCAGCCCTGACGGCAACTCTCTCACCATTCACCTGCAAAATGTACCCGTAGTCGATGCGTTCAGTTTCCCTCCACCTGTTCCCGGCATCTTTGCTCCTGACGAAGTCAATATTTCCCCATATCAACTCGTTCGAGCGAGGACTTCCTTTGACATCGTCTATACGAAGACACTGGGCACCGCACGCCGGATTCGTCCTTCAACGGACGACCCGCTCAGCCCGATGAATTGGGCAGGTAAGATGTGGGATGCCACAAATTCTGGATCGTTCTCTGTTACTTACGACGACGGAACGTTTTCAGCCTCGGGTACCTTTGGTTCCTCAGGCAATTTCGGCGAGATGGGGACGGAACGCAACGGCTTCTTCGTCCATCACGATGAAGAAGGCGACAACGACGATGTAGAAGCAGGAGCACAATCGTTCTCGCTTCCCGCAATCGCAATGAGCCAACTGGCCGCAACCACAAACACCACAAAGTCCATGAAGGTAGTACTTCTCAAGGGGCGAGTCCCAGTGAAGTTCACCAATTAGGATCGCTTCATCGGGCCTCGTTCAGCTCAACGCATTGTTCTCGAGAACCACAGCGGGCCGCTGCTGCGTCAGGCGCGTTAGTGTCAACACTTGATCTTCGGATTGCGCGGCAAACGCCGAGTGGTCCCAGTTACCGGCTCTCTCCCACCCGGAAGTAGAAAATTAAGCACATTCCTTCCCTTTAGTACTACCGGTCTATCGTTCAACGCGCCTCCGTCTGCCAGCCTTTTGAATATCGTTTGCTAATCGCGCTTGGGTGGGGGCACATCCATGAACCTTCTGACTCTGGCCACGCTGGCATCTCTCTTTTTGTTTGGGTTAGGCACCGCCCCGCGCGCCCAAGCGCAGGAACCCTCCTCTACCGCACCACCGCAGGTCAACGATTTCTACTCTCTCCGCGCCCAAGCCGAAGCCGGCGACGCCCAAGCCCAATTCGCCCTCGGCAACCTCTATTTCCGCGGCCACGGTGTCCCGCAGGACTACACGCAAGCCCTCATCTGGTACCGCCAATCCGCCGACCAGGGTTTCGCCCCCGCCCAAAACCAGCTTGGCAACATGTACGAACACAATTTCGGCGTCAGAACCGACTACACCCGCGCCGTAGCCTACTACCACTCCGCCTCCGACCAAGGCTACGCCCTCGCCCAATTCAATCTGGCAAACATGCTCGAAAACGCCCGCGGTGTCCGTCGCGACTACCGCCAGGCACTCGCTCTCTATCGCAAAGCTGCCGAACAGAATCTCCCCGAAGCCGAACAGGAAATCGGATACTTCTACCAATGCGGCTTCGTCGGCCCTCGCGACTACGCCCAGGCCATTTCCTGGTATCGCCGCGCCGCCGCCCACGGTAACTCCGACGCCGAAAACCAGCTCGGCTACATGGCCGAAGAAGGCTGGGGCCAGCCGCAGGACTACGTCGAAGCCCTCTCCTGGTTTTACAAGGCCGCCGATCACGGCAACGCCGACGCCCAGGAAAACATCGGCTACCTCTTCCAGCACGGTACCGGCGTGCAAACCGACTATCGCCAAGCCATGTACTGGTTCTACAAAGCCGCGGGGCAGGGAAACAGCAACGCCGAAAATCAGCTCGGCTGGATGTATCAGTTCGGCCAGGGCGTTCAACCCGATAACGGCAAAGCCCTCGCCTGGTATCGCCTCTCCGCCGATCAAGGCAACCAGAACGGCATCAACAATCTCCGCGCGTTTACCGCCATTCTAAAGCAGTACGACGACTCCGTCTGGGACGACGCCAACCAATCCGCCACCGATGCCGCCATCGTCCAGGCCCAGCGCCAGGAACGCATCAAGGATCTTGTCAGCCGCATCAACGAGCTCGATGCCGACGCCGCCGAACAGGACAACTTCGCCGACCAACTTGAACACTCCGGCAAGAAAAACGACGCCATGGGCAAAATCTTCAACGCCCTCGGCACCGTCGGCGCTATTCAATACCGCCAGCAAGCCCAAAAGGATCGCGCCGAGTCCGCCACCCTCCGCGACCAACTCGCCCAAACCGAAAACCAATCCCAATTCTCCGCTAGCGTCCCGGAACCCTGACGCCCTCCCCACGCTCCTGGTCGCCGGTCAACGCCATGTGCAATTCCGTGCGAACTCTCGGAACGTGTTTTCCACAAGTCTGGCTAAATCCTCACTATTCGCCACCGCTGCAATCCTCCACACACCCGCATGCTCTTGCCCTCGTGTAGGTTAGCTCCTCACCCACCCTCTTTTTCCTGTCCCCTCCGATTGGTACCAAATCTGCACATACCCTCTCTGCGGGCTACTTGGTTCGGACGCCTCAATCCCCACGGCCTCTAACGCAAAGTGAGACCTGAAATTTGACCGGGCCGGCGCCAGTAGTCCGCGCCAATTTTCGCGCTGTGTCAGGCCAGCCCTGAAAGTCGACCAAGGTGTAACTATGTGGCAGAAAAATTGTCCGGTTTGCAAAAATCCGATGTCCAAAAAAAATCCCACCGAAACCGTCCCTTGCCCCTGCGGCAAATACGTCTGGAAAGGCTAGCGCCGCCGCCCATTGCTTCCGCTGGAATCCATCCTGGTTCCGGGTTTAGGTATGTCTCAGGTCTGACTGAAGTATTCTTTTGTTGGCAATCCGGCATCGAGACTTGGGCTAATGCCCCTTCGTCAATATTCCTAGGCGTTGCATGGGGCGCACAACCTCACTGAGCGGAATCCTCCGATTTATCCTGGCGGCCCTAATCGCGAAGCCTCGAAGAGGCGAAAAGAATTCCGCAATTTTCCGGCGAACTCTCGCCCGCGCCTCAGGATTATGCACGCCCCAGAAATCCACCATTCGCCGGGTCTTGTGGTCATAAGCGAATTTTTGCCCGCAATCCAGGCAAGTAATATAGGTTCCTCTGCCATAGGTCGATCGCTCGGGCAGGTTGGGTGGGATTGCCTCGCGCGACGTTATCGGAGGGCCCTTATGCCGATGAGAGCACGCAATGGCAAGACGAACCAGTGTCCGTAGAAAAAGTGGAACTCCAAGGATCGCTCCCCACCACGGCTCCGCGTAGGTCGGGGAACTTTCGGCTTTGAATTGTCTTCTCGCCGCCAAACGATACAGGAGGATAGACCCATCGATCCTGGAGACCCGAGCCACTTTCTTTTGCCGTTGAGCTTGCACGTCAGCGCCTCAACAGCAGGCTAAACGCGGCGAACCTCGATGTCTGTTCCCTTGTGGACACTCATGTAGCGCCCAATCCGTAACCGGCACTCTGCCTCAGCACTCTTTGCCTTGACGCTCGCTCACTCCCCGGTTACGCTTGCCTCGAAGCATCCCAGAGAAACTCGTGCCCAACACTCCTCTTCAGGCTGCACCCACCGAGGCCCGCGCCCCCGAAGTGCCCTCCGTCATGGAGGTCCTTCAGGACCTCGCCAAAACCAACATTCTTAAAGTTCAGAACTATTCCAAGCTCTCTTACCACTCCATCACCAATCTCGCTAGAGGCCCGCGCTACGTCCAGGACACGCTCCAGCAAATGGACGACATCGGCGTCGGCTCGCTTCCCATCGTCCTTCTCTCCGGCTTCTTCATCGGCGCCGTCATGGTTCTCCAGACCGGCGCCCAATTTATTCGATTCGGCCAGGCCTCTCTCACCGGTGACATCGTCTCTCTCGCCCTCGTCCGCGAACTCGGCCCCTCCATCACCGGCCTTCTCGTCGCCGGCCGTTGCTCCTCCGGCATCGCCTCCGAACTCGGCTCCATGCTCGTCACCGAGCAAGTTGACGCCATGCGCGCCATGGGCACCGACCCCAGCCGCAAGCTCGTCACTCCCCGCGTCCTCGCTTCGCTCATCACCGTGCCGCTCCTCACCACGATCTCCGTATTCGTGGGTCTCCTGGGCGGCATGGTCGCCAGCGTTCTCTCCCTGCGCATCAATGCCACTACCTTCTGGGAACGCGCCATCAAAATTCTCGAATTCTCCGACATCATGCAGGGCTTCATGAAAACGGTCGTCTTCGCTTTCATTCTTGCCACGGTCGGTTGCTACCAGGGACTCAACGTCCGCGGCGGCACGCAAGGCGTCGGCCGCGCCACCACCCAGGCTGTCGTCGTCTCTTCCGTCCTCATCATCGTCTCGGACACCTTCCTCACCAAAATCGCTCTCTATCTCGCCGACAAGCTTTTCTGATTCCTCATGGCTCTCTCCTCCAGCAGCCAGACCGCAACTCTTTCAGCCATCGGCCATGCCGCCATCGAATTCGACGATGTTCACCTCGGTTTTTCCGAAGGCGAAATTCTCCGCGGTGTAACCTTCTCCGCACAGGATCGCGAAACGGTAATCCTCCTCGGCGAAACCGGCACCGGCAAAACCCTCCTCCTCAAACTCGCTTCCGGCCTCCTTCGCCCCGATTCCGGCAGCATCCGCATTCTAGGTAACGACATTTCCTCCATGCCAGAATCCGAACTACTCGGCATCCGCCGCGAGATCGGCTTCGTTTTCCAGGAGGGCGCTCTCTTCGACTCCCTCACCGTCGGCGAAAACGTTGCCTATCGCCTTCACGAAGACGGTGTCGATCCCGACGAAATCGAGCCCCGCGTTAGCGAAGTCCTCCGCTTCGTGGAGCTCGCTCACACCTTCGATCTGCTTCCTTCCGAACTCTCCGGCGGCATGCGCCGTCGCGTCGCCATCGCCCGTGCCCTTGTCACCCGCCCCCCCATCGTGCTCTACGACTCGCCCACCGCCGGTCTCGATCCCATCACTTCGCAAACCATCATCAGCCTCATCCTCCGCCTCCGCGATGTTTACGGCGTCACCGCTCTCCTCGCCACCCATCGTCTTCAGGACGGTTTCGCCCTGGCCAATTTTCATTTCGACCCGCAGTCCAAAAAAGTGCGCCGCGACTCTTCTCCCGAATCCTCCAACGCGGCTCCGACGCGCTTTCTCGTTTTGCGCGCCGGCAAAATCTATTTCGAAGGATCTCCCGATGAGCTGATGAAATCCCAGGACCCGTATCTCCAGCGATTTTTGATTTGATTCCTGTATAGTTGTCGTGCACGATTCATCGCAGTCCACGGAGGGCTGCCCCGGATGGCGCAGCGCAAGCAAATCACCTGGTCGGAGTTGCGCGTCGGTCTGTTCGTTCTCGTTGGCCTTTTGATTCTCGCTGTCGCCATTTTCTACGTCACCGGTGCCGGCTTCCTCGGTCCTAAATACCGCCTCAAGACTTTCTTGCCGGAAGTTTCCGGCCTGGCCGTCGGCGCTCCGGTTCGTCTCGACGGCGTCGAAATCGGCAACGTCGAAAAGATCCGCCTCGTTCCCCGGCAGGCCGGCAAAACCCCCGACCGTATGCACAACATCGAGGTGGACATCCGGATTGACGCCAGATACCAGGGCGATGTGCTCACTGACTCCACCGCCTCTCTCGTCACCGAAGGCCTCCTCGGCAACCGCTACGTCAACGTCCAGCGCGGCTACACCGGCGTGCCCCTCAAGGAAGGCCAGTCCATTCCCGGCACCGAGGAAAAGGCCATCAAGGAAGTGGTCGAGCGCAGCGCCGACGTTCTCGCCAACCTCAAAGCCCTCAGCGAAGAAATTCAGGACATTGTTGGCGATGTTCACGCAGGCAAGGGCAATCTTGGCAAGCTTCTGACCGATGAACAGGCCTACAACCACATCAACAGCATTCTCGCCAAAGCGGATGTGATTGCTGGAAACGTTCAGTCGGGGCAGGGAACTGCCGGCAAACTCTTGATGACCGACGAGCTCTACACCAAGGTGGACAAGGGTGTGGATAGCGTCAACTCCATCCTCGACGACCTCCGCGCGCAAAAAGGCACCATCGGCAAACTCCTCTACGATCCTTCTCTCTACGATCAGGCCAAAGCTGCTCTTGAAAACGGCAACACCATCATGGGCGACATCCGCGCCGGCAAGGGCACTCTCGGTAAACTCACCACCGACGAAACCCTCTACAACAAACTCCGCGACACCAGCAGCAATCTTTCCGAAGCCACCTCCAAGCTCAACAAGTCCGACAATTCCATCGGCAAAGTTTTCAACGACCCCCAACTCTACGACAACCTAGCCTCCGCCTCCTCCGAACTACGCACCTTCCTAACCGAATTCCGCAAAAACCCCAAAAAATACCTAACCGTCAAACTCTCCTTCTTCTAACCGTAGCGGCCACCTTCAGGTGGACTCGTGGGCGTTACCATCTGTAGGGGCACGATAAATCGTGCCCTCTTCCTCTTGTAGGGCCCGCCTTCCGACGCGGGCCGCTCGCGTCTCCATGAAACGCCAGCCCCGGTGTACGCCTCTTCTCTCTACCTCTTCTCCGCTTCTTCTCTGCGGACTCTGCGCGCCGACCTCTGCTCCTCTGCGTTGAGTCCCCTCTTTCTCCCAGCCGCCCTCTCGCTACTCGGCATCCTCAACTTTCAACTATTGAACTCTTCAACTCCTGAACTCTTCAACCATTCCCCCTCTTTTGCCTCCACTCCGTCCCCTATGTTGTAATTGTCCTGTAACAATGACAGACTACGCTGATTCGCTAGCACTAAACTCGTTCACCGACCGAATGGACAGCCCAGACACTTCCGTCAAAGCGCCTCCTCGCCCAGAGGCCTCCAAAACCACGCTTCCCCAGCCCGGCCGCCCCATTCCCAGCCGCGCCTATCCCGGTGCGCTCATCGTTGTCGAAGGCACTGACGGCTCCGGCAAAAGCACTCAACTCTATCTCCTCAAACGCTGGCTCGAAATCGGCGGCTACCGTCTCCACTTCACCGAGTGGAACTCCTCTCCCCTCGTAAAATCCGCCACCCGCCGCGGCAAACAAAAGCGTCTCCTCACTCCCACTACCTTTTCTCTCTTGCACGCCGCCGACTTCGCTGACCGCTGCGAACGCCAGATCATGCCCCTCCTCCAGGGCGACTACCTCGTTCTCGCCGATCGCTACATCTACACCGCCTTCGCCCGCGACGCCGCCCGCGGCTGCTCCCATCGTTGGCTTCGCAACCTCTATCGTTTCGCTCCGGTCCCCGACATCACCTTTTATTTCCGCGCCCCGCTCGAAGTCGCCGTCGATCGCATCCTGAGCGGCCGCCCCAAGCTCAAATACTACGAAGCCGGCATGGACCTCGGCCTCTCCTACGAGCGTCCCGAAAGTTTCAAACTCTTCCAGGCCCGCATCCTCGAGGAGTACGACAAAATGGTGGACACCGATAATTTCGTCGTCCTCGACGGCACGCTCCCCGTCAACAAGCTCCAAAAGCAGATGCGCGACATCGTCGCCTCCAAAATCGATCTCAAGCGCTTCGCTCCACGCGCTCCGGAAGCCGAATAGCCATGCCCGACACAGAAAAAGAGAAGGAAAAAGAAAAACCCGCCGCCGCTCCGCCGGCAGCCGCGCCCGAAGCTCCCGCCAAACACGCGCACCCGGAGCCCGACTCCGCACAATGCTTCTTCGGCGAACCTCTCGTCGGACTCGACCCTACCGAACTCAACGGTTCCCTCATCGTCATCGAAGGCATGGACGGCTCCGGCCGCTCCACCCAAATCGCTCTATTACAGGAATGGCTGGAGTCCGAAGGCTTCTCCGTCCAAACCAGCGGCCTCCGCCGCTCCAATCTTGTCGGCCGCGACATCGACGAACTCCTCGCCAAAAACGCCGTCACGCGTCTCACCCTCGCCCTCATGTACGCCACCGACTTCTTCGACCAGCTCGAGCACCGCATCGTTCCCGCTCTCCGCTCCGGCGCCGTCGTCCTCGCCGACCGCTTCATCTTCACCCTCATCGCCCGCGGCGTCGTTCGCGGCATCAATCGCGATTACCTCACCGGACTCTACGCCATGGCCATTCGCCCGCACCTGACTTTCTGGCTCAACGTCCGCCCGGAAACCGCCTTCGCCCGCGAATTCAAAAAAGCCCAGGCCATCAGTTACTGGGAAGCCGGCCGCGACATGTCTCTTTCTCACGACCTCTACTGGTCCTTCGTCCGCTACCAAACCATGATCAAACGCGAACTCGAAAATATGGCCAAGAAAAACGCCTTCATCGAACTCGACGGCGAAGCCAGCGTCTCTGCCGTCAACAAGCAGTTGCGCCAGCGCATCGGCGAACAGCTCGGCATTCGCGCTTCCAAATACACTCCCTCTTCCGCATTAGCGCATCTCTGGCGGTAACCTGACCCATGCCCGATCCGGTCCACATCGCCGCCATCGACGCCGGCTCCAACGCTGTCCGCCTGTCCATCGTTCGCGCCTTCTCCGCTCTCGACATCGAACCGCTCGTCAACGAACGCTTTCCCCTCCGACTAGGCGAAGGCGTTTTCGTCCGTCACCGCTTCAGCGAAGAAATTCTAAAAAAAGGCGTCAAAGCCTTCCGCCACCTTCACGAAATCATGGAGGAATACGGCGTCACCAAATATCGTGCCGTCGCCACCAGCGCCTCCCGCGAAGCCCGCAACTCCGGCACACTGGTCCGCCGCGTCAAGCAAGCCACCGGCATTCGCCTTGAAGTCATCACCGCAAAGGAAGAATCCCGCCTCGGCAGGGAAGCCGCCATCGCCGCTCTCGGCCCGGAATCTCCTCCAAATTGTGTCGTTGACCTCGGCGGCGGCAGCCTCGAAATCAATATCCTCCGCGATCATTCCATTCTTCAGAGTGCCCAGATTCCCGTCGGCGCCGTTCGCCTGATGACGACGCTTGGCATTCCCGGGGCCATTCGTCCCGTGCAAGCTGAACAAGTCCGCCGCTATCTTCGCGCACTCCTCGAATCGCGCCTTCCCAATCGCCCCAATCTCGCCGATCAACTTGCCGTCGCTCTCGGTGGCAACGCCGAAACTCTTTCCAACGTCGCCCCCGGCCCGCGCCGCGAAGGCCTCCCCACGCTGGATGTTTCTCTCCTCCGCGAACGCCTTCCCGACATTCTCGAGCGCGACATTCGCGAGCGCATGAAATTCTACGGCGTCCGCCGCGACCGTGCCGACGTCATGGGCGTTGCCGCCATCATCTTCGTCGTCCTCGGCCGCTACCTCAACATCCGCCAGTTCCTCATTCCCACCGTTGGCATCCGCGAGGGCATACTGCAGGAAATCGCTCGCGAAGCCTTTTCTCGCAAGGAGCCCCACCGCTACAACCTCGAGTCCCGCCAGATCCTTGTCGGCACGCGCAGTTTCGGCCGCCGCTTCGAATACGATCAGCGTCATGCCGAACACGTCCGCGAACTCTCCGTGCTTCTCTTCGATCATCTCCAGCCGCTGCATCATCTCCCCGCGCAGGCTCGCGTCGCACTCGAAGCCGGCGCGCTCCTCCACGACATCGGCCATCGCATCACCCATCGCGGCCACCACAAGCACGGCGAATATCTTGCCCTCAACGGCGACATCCCCGGCCTCGAAGGCCGCGACCGCAACATCGTCGCCGCCGTCGTCCGCTATCACAATCGCAAATCCACTCCCAACGCCGACCACCCCGCCTACTCCGCCCTCAACAACAGCGACAAACGCATCGCCCGCCGCCTCGCCGCCATCCTTCGCATTGCCGAAGGCCTCGATCACTCCCACCGCCAGCGCGTCCAGGACCTTCGCGCCTCTTTCCAGCGTGGCTCCGTCACCATCCAGCTCCGCGTCCGCGGCGACGCCGCCGAAGACATCCGCGACGCCGAACGCAGCTCCGCCCTCTTCGAACGCGAATTCCACACCTACCTCTACCTCCGCCCCTCCAACTTCTCCCGCCGCCCGTAGTCCGGCCCAGTTGCACAGGCTTCAGCCTGTGCGGCGTAGGGGGGCTTCTTGCCCTGAGCGCATGCGAAGGGTTATGCCGCCTTCTTGGGTTTCTCCCCTTCTACCCTCCTGTAGGGGCACGATAAATCGTGCCCTCTTCTCGGCCTCCCCTCTTCTCTGTGAACTCTGTGCTCTTCCTCCGTGTCCTCTGTGTGAAATCTTCCTCTTCCCCCTAACTCCAACGGCACCCATGCCCGACATTCATCCACAAAAAACATTCCTCTAGTAAACTCTTCTCGAGGAGCCACCGCGTATGCAGCTTTACATCGTTCGCCACGGCATCGCCGTTGATCGCGAAGATCCCAACTGTCCCCCCGATCCCGATCGCTTCCTTACGCTAGAAGGAATCGAAAAAGCCCGCCAGGTCGCCAAGGGCGTTTCCGAAATCGGTGCCGCTCCCGATCTCCTCCTGTCCAGCCCCTATCTCCGTGCCTTTCAAACCGCCGAGATTTTCGCCGGCGAGCTCTCATACTCCAAAAACAAAATCCGCAAGACCGACCAGCTCCTCCCCGGCGCCGAACCCCTCCAGCTCTTCCGCGAACTCTCCAAGGACAAAGACCTTTCCGTCGTCTTCCTCTTCGGCCACGCTCCCCACCTCGACGATCTGATCGCCACCTCCCTGGGCTCCACGCATCACATCACCTCTCTGAAAAAATCCGGCGTAGCCCTCATCGAACTGAAACGCCTCGTCCCTCCCAGCGGCGAACTAATCTGGCTAGCCACCCCCAAACTCCTCCGCAAAGCCGGCCGTTAACGCACTTGTAGCGGCCGCCTTCCGAGGCGGGCGCCTTGTAGCATAGGCTTTAGCCTGTGCTCTTTTCCTACTCTGTCGTGCGGCCAGTCCCGTAGGGGCACGATAAATCGTGCCCGGCGAGTCCGCGAGCCGCTCTTGTGGTTATCGCTTCTTTCCTAAATGTAGCGCTGGCCTTTTTAGCCAGCACCTGGGCTCCCGAGCGCAACCCCAAACATTTGTGGCACAGCCATTCCTGGCTGTGCTCGCCGGTTTCTCTTAATTTGCAAATGATTATCCAGGCCAGCAGAACGCCAGCCCGTAAGGAATTTTCCCAACTAATCCGATGCCGCCGCCGTAATCTGCGCTCTCTCTTCCGCCCGCGGCAACTCCACAATCTTCGGCAATCCCGGCACCGCCTGCACAATCAACGGCAACTCCAGCACCGTCTCCAGCAAATGTTTCCCCGCCGCCACCCGCGCCGCCGCCGCTTCGCTATCCTCCA
>DASYXF010000049.1:0-11915 GCA_035935335.1 Candidatus Acidiferrum sp. | reverse complement strand
CCAGCACAAACGTTCCAATAATCTCGCTAATCATGTTCGCCACGAAGTTGCGGATCGCCGGCGCTGTGCAAAAGACCGCCAGCTTCAGCCCCTGATCCGGTGTCTCTTTCCAATGCGGCAGGTAGTGCAGCCAGACCAGCGTCGCACCCGCAAACGCTCCCGCCAGCTGCGCCAGAATATAAGGAGCAAGCTTTTCAAACTGGCCCGACGACACCGCAAAGCCCAGCGTCACTGCGGGGTTCAGGTGCGCGTCGCTGCTTCCGCAAGCGATGGCTACAAACACTCCGGCCATCACGGCAAACGCCCAACCGCTTGTGATCACCATCCAGCCCGCGCCCTCGGATTTCGAGCGTTTCAACAGTACGCCCGCCACTACTCCGTCCCCCAAAAGAATCAAGATCAGTGTGCCCATGAACTCGCCGAAACATTTTGCAAGCATCCAATGTCTCCTGAGCTAAATGAATCTCACCCCACCCAATCGAACGAACGGGTTACCGCCTTCTTCCAAAAGCCGTACATCTCTTCGCGCTTCCCGTTTTGCAGGTTCGGCTTCCACGTCCGATCCACCGCCCAGTTCGCGCGCAGATCCTTCAGATCCTTGAAGTAACCGACAGCCAGCCCCGCCGCGTAAGCCGCGCCAAGCGCGGTCGTCGCATCCTTCGTAACCGGCCGCACCACCGGGCGATCCAGAATGTCCGCCTGGAATTGCATCAGCAGTTCATCGCTCACCATGCCGCCGTCCGCCCGCAGCACGTCCATGTTTATCCCCGAATCTTTCTCCATCGCTTCCAGCACGTCGCGCGTCTGAAACGCCGTGGACTCCAGCACCGCCCGCGCGATGTGCCCCTTGTTCGCATAGCGCGTCAAGCCGGTAATCACGCCGCGCGCGCTGTCCTTCCAGTAAGGAGCGTATAGGCCGGAAAACGCAGGAACAAAATAAACGCCGCCGTTGTCGTTCACCGTGCGCGCCAGGCTCTCGATGTCCGAACTCTTTTCAATCAGGCCCAGATTGTCGCGCACCCACTGCACCAGCGCCCCGGTGATAGCGATGCTCCCTTCCAGTGCATAATGCGCCGGCTGGGCGCCGAACTTATATCCCATGGTCGTCAGCAGACCGGATTTCGAATCGACTTTTTTTGTCCCGGTGTTCATCAACAAAAAGCAGCCGGTTCCGTACGTATTCTTTGCCTCGCCCGCTTCGAAGCACGTCTGCCCCACCAGCGCGGCCTGCTGGTCGCCCAGGATTCCCGCAATCGCCACGTCTTTGATCGCTGGCTCTCTCGCAACCCCATACTTCTCGCTGCTCGACCGGATTTCCGGCAGCATCGCCGGCGGAACTCCGAATGCCTCCAGCATTCCCTTGTCCCAGTCCAGCGTCTCCAGATTCATCAGTTGAGTGCGGCTGGCGTTCGTCACATCCGTGATGTGAACGCCTCCGTTTGGGCCACCCGTCAGGTGCCACAACAAAAATGTGTCGATGTTTCCGAAAATCGCGTCGCCGGATTGCGCCAGCTCGCGCGCTCCTTTCACGTTTTCCAGAATCCACCGGATCTTCAGCCCGCTGAAATAGGTGGTCAGCGGCAGCCCGGTCTTTGCGCGAAACCGATCCTGCCCGCCGGATTTCGCCAACTCGCTCACGGTATCCGCCACCCGCGTGTCCTGCCACACCAGCGCGTTCGCCAGCGCTTTGCCGGTCTTGCGGGTCCACACCACGGTCGTCTCGCGTTGGTTGGTGATGCCGATCGCGGCCAGGTCCTGCGGCTGCAGATTCCCCTTGGTCATTGCCTCCGCAATCACTTCGCGCGTGCGTTGCCAGATTTCGTCCGGGTTGTGCTCCACCCATCCGGGATTCGGATAGATCTGTTCGTGTTCCTTCTGCGCCACGGAAATAACGCGTCCGCCCCGGTCAAACACGATGAACCGCGTGCTCGTCGTCCCCTGGTCAATCGCGCCAATATAGTTAGCCACTGCACTCCTCCTCGAGATGCGGTTGGTTTCGCGAGACTCAGTGCGCCCCCGCGGCCCTTGCTCGGCCGCATGCGCTTCCCGACGCTCGGCGTGGCCAACTGCCGGACAAGGCCTGCAAAAGGTCCGGTGGCGTTCACAATGACTTTCGCATCCACGGTAAACGTCTGACCGGTAAACTGCTCCTTCACCACCGCCCCGGAGAGCTTTTTGTTCGCATCACGCCGGAAATCCGTCACTCTTGCGTGATTCAGCGCATTTCCGCCCGCCACCGTAAAGCTCTGCACCAGCATGATGTTGTAGCGCGCGTCGTCAAACTGGCCGTCGGCATACGCCACGCCGCCAACCTGCCCTTTAATAGAGAGGGGAAAAACAGGGAAAGTTCAACGCGACGACGTTAACTCAGGTCGAAACCAACGGCTACATCGCCATCTTGCCGGTGGGCGGCATCAAATCCCATGCGCGCCAGAACGTCTGCATCTCTTCGGGCGTCCCCAGCGACACGCGCACGTATTTGTCCAGCACGGGATACTTCGGCCCGATCAGGATGTGATTTTTCTTCAGGTGCTCGATCACTTCGTCCGGCGGCCGCATCGGATCCACCATCAAAAAGTTCGTCTGCGAATCAATCGCCCGCATCATCCGCTCGTTCACCTGGTTCAGGAACTCCTGCCGGTCGTCGGTGTTCCGTTTGACGCCCAGCCGCACGTACTCGGCATCGTCCAGCGCCGCCGAAGCCGCGCGCGCGGAAACCACGCTCACGCTCCAGTTGGGAAAGCCCGCCGGCAGCCGCTTCGCCATTTGCGGCGAAGCCACGGCGTAGCCAACCCGCATCCCGGCCAAGCCATAAATCTTCGAAAACGTCCGCGAAACAATCAGCCGCGGATCGTCGTAATGCCGGTCCAGAAACGATTCATACGCCGCATTCGGCGTCACAAAGTGGTGGTACGCCTCGTCGATCAGCACTGTCACATCCCCGGGCAGCTTCGCGATAAAAGCCTCGATGTCTTTTCGCGGCGTGATGGTCCCCGTGGGATTATTCGGATTCACGATGTACACCAATCCCGTCGACGTTCGCGCCGCATCAAGCATCGCTCCCAGATCGTGCCCGTACCTCTTGTCCAGCGGAACACTCGTCACTTCCACGCCCGCGGCCTCCGCGAGCCTCCCCAACGAAGGAAACGTCGGCGCAGCCTGCACCAGCTTTTTCCCGGGCTTCAGATACGCCAGCGCCGCCATCGCCAGAATCTCGCCCGATCCGCATGCCAGCACAATCTGTTCCGCCTTCACGTTGTGCATCGCGGCCAGCTTCGCGGTCAGCGTGTCATATTCTGTTCTCGGATAGCGATTGCCGCTGGCCGCCGATTCGCGCATCACCGCCAGCACCTTTTCCGAAGGCCCATACGGATTTTCGTTGCGGTAAAGAAGGACCGGATCTTCCGCCGTCGCCACCCGCGGCCCGTCGCCGCCGGCAATCCGTCCAAAACCGCGGAACGCCGGAGCGGCGGCTCCCACAAACGCGCCCACGCCGATCTGTCGAAGCAGTTTTCTCCGGGAAACAGGCATAAGGCCCCCTTTGCTTCCTTCACCGCTCGTCGCCGCCGAAAGCGGACGCCAGTATTTTACTTTGTTGTGCAGCCGAAGAGTTAGCGTTACCTGCTGGCTGTGTGTCACCCCGCCAGCACGGGAGTGATTGTCCGAATTCCCATCGCGAAGAAGGAAAATTCTGCAGGGGAGCCTGGTCGTCTATTGTTGCCAGCCGCCGCCCAGCGCCCGGTAGAGCTGCACCAGGCTCTGATACTCCGTCCCACGCGCCTGTGCCAACACCAGCTCCGCCGAAAACAGCGACCGCTGCCCATCCAGCACTTCAAGGTACGTGGTGGTGCCTCCTCTATAGCGCATGATGGACAGGCGCACCGACTCCTGCAAATCCGCCACTGTTTGTTCCTGCCGCACCCGTACCTCATGGTTCTTCTGATAACCGATCAGCGCATCCGATGCGTCTCCGAACGCGTGCTGAATCGCTTGCTGGTAGGAGATCAGTGCCTGTTTATGCTGCGATTCGGCAAAGCGCAAATTCCCTCGTAGCGCTCCGCCCGTGAAAATCGGCTGGCTCACTTGCGCGCCGTACGACCAGATTCCCAGTTGCGAACTCATCAGACCGCTGAAAGCGCTGCTCCTGCCAAACGACCCGCCCCCCGAACCCGTCAGCGAAATCTGCGGGAAAAACTGCGCCTTCGCCACTCCGATTTCCGCGTTCGCCGCCACCAGCACCTGCTCCGCCTCACGAATATCCGGCCGCCGCTCCAGCAGCGACGAAGGCAGCCCCGGCGGGACGTCCGGCGGCAGCACCTGCTCCACCAGCGTGTGTCCGCGTGGCACCCCTTGCGGATAATTCCCCAGCAGAATGCTGATCGCATTCTCTTCCTGCGCGATCTGCCGCTCCAGGTCCGGAATCTGCGCGTTTGCGGTGTCCAGCACCTGTTGCGCCTGCAAAACATCCAGTTTCGTGGCTACTCCGTGCTCTACGCGAAACTTCGTCAGCTTCACCGAATCTTCCTGCGTCTTCACCGTTTCCTTCGTGATTTGCAACTGCAAATCCATCTGCAGGAGCGAAAAGTAATCGCTCGCCACATCGCTCACCAGCGTCAGGATCACCGTTTGCCGCGCATCCTCCGTCGCCAGCAGTTCCGCGCGAGAGGCCTCTGTCGCTCTCCGCAGCTTGCCAAAGAAGTCCAACTGAAAGGCGGCATCGGCTGTCAACGTCAGGAAATTCGACGTGGTCTGGAAGTTGTGTTCCTTGCCGCCGCTGAAATCGCCATTCCCCGCCACTTGCGGGAACAGATTCGAACGCGTTACCTGAACCTGGGCGCGCGCCGCATTGATGCGCTCCGTCGCCAGTTGCAAATCGTAATTCTGCTTCAGCGCCGTACGAATAAGCTCCTGCAGCGTTGGGTCCTGAAACACTTGCCACCACGGCAAATCCGCGTAAGAAGCCACCTGCGGCTGCACCTGCGCCTGCGGCCCATCCTTCAGCTCGCGGTATTCCGTCGGAGTCTGCACCGCCGGCCGTTTGTAATTCGGCCCAACCTTGCAACCCAACGCAAATCCGGAAATCACGGTCGCAATCAGAAATGGCGCCAGCTTCTTCATAGCTCTCTCGGAGGCTCCTCCCGTGCTGTGTCTGGCCAAGTTCATTTCAATCTCCCGGCGCCGGCGCCGGCTCGGCGGGCAAACTTCCCGCGGATCTCTCTTTCTCCGCTCCAGACCATTTCTCAACCAGATAAAAGATCGCCGGAATAAAGAAAATTCCCAGGGCGCTGGCGGCGCACATCCCGCCAATCACCGTGGTACCCATGATTTGGCGGGCAACGGAGCCGGCGCCGCTGGCCGTCCACAGCGGCACGCAACCCAGGATGAACGCGAAAGACGTCATCAAAATGGGCCGCAGACGCAGTCGCGCTCCTTCCAGCGCGGCATCCGCCAGTGGCTTGCCCTTCTCGAATTGGTCTTTTGCAAACTCGACGATCAGAATCGCGTTCTTCGCTGCCAAGCCGATCAGCATCACCAACCCGATTTGCGAGTAGACATCGCTTTCCATCTGCACCATGTATGGCGGCAGAAATACGCTCTGCAGGAAGCGGCGCAAAAATAAAATGGCGAAGGCGCCGAAAATCGCCACTGGTGTGCTGAGCAGCACGCTAAACGGCAACGACCAACTTTCATACAGCGCCGCCAGAATCAGAAAGACGAACAGCAGCGACAACCCAAAGATCGCCGCGGGAGGCACTCCCTGCCGCGCCTTTTGTTCCTGAAACGACATCCCCGAGTAGTCGAAACCCATTTCGCGCGGCATGGTCTGCTTGAAGACTTCTTCCAGCGCCGCAGTGGCTTGATCGGCGCTATAACCGGGCGCGGCGCTGCCATTCAGCTGCGCGGAACGGTACTCGTTGAAGCGCAGCAGAAATTCCGGGCCGACGCGCGGCTTCATAGTGACCAAAGTCGAAAGCGGAACATTTTGCCCTTTGTTGTTGCGAACGTAGAATTGGCCGACGTTCTCCGCCTTCGCGCGATCTTCTCCTTCCGCTTCGATGTACACCTGCCACTGGCGGCCGAAGCGATTGAAATAATTGATGAAATAGCCGCCCATGAAAGCCTGGATGGTCTTGTACACGTCGCTGAGGTTTACACCTTGCTTCAAAACTTTGTCGCGGTCCACTTCCGCAAATTGCTGAGGCACGTTGGGCAAGAAAGTCGTGCTCAGACTGGCGATTTCCGGCCGCTTTCGCGCAGCCTCCATAAAGGTGGCCAGGTTTTTCGTCAGGAACTGGATATCGCTGCCCGAGCGGTCTTCCAGCATGAACGTAAAGCCTCCGGCGGTTCCCACACCCGGAATCGCCGGCGGAGAAAACCCGAACGCCACGGCACTCGGCAGCTTGCTCAACTGCTGATTCAGATGCGCCTTAAGGGTTTGAAACTGCTCTTCACGCGTCTTGCGCTCATCCCAGAGCTTGAAGTTGATAAAGAACGTGGCGTTGTAAGTGGTCTGCGCAAAACTCAATAAGCTGAAGCCGATAAAGCAGGTGGACTGAGCAACACCCGGCGTATCCATGATGACCTTTTCGACTTGGTCCACCACGGCTCTAGTGCGCTCGAGCGAAGCGCCATTCGGGAGTTGCACGCTGACGTAGGCGTAGCCTTGGTCTTCGTCGGGAAGGAAACTCGTGGGGACGCGGCTGGCGAAAAAGGCGCCTGCCGCGGCAAAAACAACCAGCATCACGACGACCACCGCGGTTTTCTTTACCAGGACGGCGCTCCAGCCTACATAACCATCGGTGGCCCGATCGAAAATCCGGTTGAACCAGCCGAAGAATCTTTGCAGCAACCCCCCGCTCTCTTTCTTTGGCTTGAGCAGCAGCGCCGCCAGCGCCGGACTGAGAGTGAGCGCGTTGAAGGCGGAAAGCAAAACGGAGATCGCAATGGTTACGGCAAATTGCTGGTAGAGCTTGCCGGTGATTCCGGGAATGAACGCCGTCGGCACGAATACGGCGGAGAGCACTAGCGCAATGCCAACCACTGGGCCGGACAGCTCTTCCATCGCTCTTAACGCCGCGTCCTTCGGCGTCATGCCTTCTTCAATGTGGCGTTCCACGCCCTCGACCACCACGATGGCGTCGTCCACCACCAGGCCGATCGCCAGCACCAGGCCGAAGAGCGACAGGGTATTGATGGAAAAACCGAACACCGGGAAGAGTATGAATGTGCCTATCAGCGAGACGGGCACGGCAAGAAGTGGAATCAGCGTGGCGCGCCAACCCTGCAAAAAGATATAGACCACAAGGATGACCAGAGCCAGCGCGATAAACAGGGTGATCACAATCTCCTTGATGCCTTCGGTTACAGCCCGCGTGGTATCTAGGGCAACCACATAGTCCAGGTCGTTTGGAAATCGCTCCTTCATCAGTGCCATCAGCTTGTTCGCTGCGGCCGCAGCCTGAACCGCATTCGAGCCGGGAATCTGATAGAGCGCAAGGCAGGCGCTGGGCTTGCCGTTGTACCGCCCGGCGATGCTGTAGGTCTGTGACCCCAACTCAATGCGCGCCACATCACGGACACGAACGACACCTCCATCCGGGTTCTCACGTACCACGATTTGTCCGAACTCTTCTGGCGACTTGAGCCGGCTCTGCGCAAGAACCGCATAGGTAAATTCGGTCCCCTTCGGAGCAGGCTCGCCCCCCGCTTTTCCGGCCGGATTGACGGTGTTTTGCGCCTGAACAGCGCTGACGATCTCCGGGACCGTAACTCCGAGCTTCGCCAATTGGTCGGGTTTCACCCACATACGCATCGCGTATTGCCCTGCGCCGAACACATTGACGATGCCGATTCCGTAGGATCGGAGCAGGGGATCGACGAGGTTGATGTAAGCGTAGTTGGCCAGAAACGTGGCGTCATAAGTTCCGTGCGGAGAATAAAGGTCGAACAATATCAGGGGTGCGGTGGGCGATTTGCGTACAGTGACTCCATAATTGTTAACGTCCACGGGGAGCTGCGAGGCGGCCTGCGTCTCGCGCGATTGCGCGAGAATGAAATCGTTGTTGGGGTCGGTCTTCGCGTCGAAATCCACGATCAACGTCGTCGTCGAGTTTCCCGTGGTATTCAGCGAATACATGTAGTTCATGTTGTCGACGCCGCTCATTTGTTGCTCGAGAGGCGTGGCAACCGCCTGTTCCAGCGTCTCCGCATCGGCGCCGACATACGTGGCCAGAATTTGAATCTCCGGCGGCGCGATATTCGGAAACTGCGCTACCGGCAGGGCCAGGATCGTCAGCGAGCCGACAAGCACCATGACAATCGAAATCACCATGGCGACAATGGGTCGGTTGATGAAAAATTTTGACATGGCTTATTTTCCCTTTGCTTCCTGCGTGCCAAAGGGCTTCGGATTCACCAGCGCGCCCGGCCGTGCTTTCTGGACCCCTTCCGCGATCACTCGCTCGCCGGGTTTCAGCCCATCTGAAATCACCCAGTCGCTCCCGACGTGGTCCCCGACCGTCACTGTCCTGATGCTTACCTTGTTGTCCGGGCCCACCACCGCGACCTGGTAGCCCCCCTGCAGCTCACTCACCGCGCGCTGCGGAACCACCAGCGCATCCTTTTGCAGCCGGATCACCGCCCGAACTTTGCCGTAGCCCCCGGGCCGCAGAATATTTCCCGGATTCGCAAATAGCCCCGCGATCCGTATCGCGCCCGTCCCCACATCCACTTGCCGGTCTGCAAAATAAAATGTGCCGGTGTGGGCATAAACGGACCCATCCGCCAATATCAACTCCAAGCGCAAGTTTTTGTCCGCTTCCAGCCGGCTGCTCTCTGTCGGAAAACGCCTCCGCCACTCCAGATACTGCGGCTCCCCCACTGTGAAATAAACCTTGATCGGATCCACCGTCGAAACCGAAGTCACCGGCCCGCTGCTCAAATTCACCAAGGCTCCCACTTGAAGCTGCGCCTGCCCCGCAATGCCATCGATCGGCGCCACCAGTCGCGTGAAATCCAGATTGATCTTCGCCGTCTCCACCGCCGCCTCGGCGCTCTGGATCTGTGCCTCCGTGGTTTGCACTGTAGCCTTCGCCGCCAGATTGTTCTGAACGGCATTGTCCAGATCCTGCTGGCTCGCCGCCTGCTCCTTGGCCAGTGGCCCGTACCTCTCCACATCCAACTCTGTCCGCCGTTGCACCGCCTGCGCGTTCGCCAGCAAGGCCCTTGCTTGCGCCAACTGCCCTTCCGCCTGGTCCAGCGCCGCCTGAAACGGCCGCGGGTCGATCTCAAACAGCAACTGCCCTTTCTTCACGAACGCGCCCTCCTGGTAGGCCTGCTTCATGATGTAGCCCGTGACCTGCGCCCGCACATCGGCGTTCGTCAGGCCGTCCAGCGTCCCGATCCATTCGTGGTAAATCGGCACGTCCCGCTGCTGCACCTGCACGACTTCGACCTCCACCGGCGCACCCGTTGGCGCGCCCGAAACTCCCCGTGGCCGCACCGCTCCGATCACCAGCCCCACAATCAGCAGGCCGAACGCCCCGCCAATCCAGAATTTATATTTCCAAATAGTATTCATTTTCTCCCCCAGCGACATCCACTGCCTGGTCGCAGGCTGCTCCCACGGGCGGATCAGATCTCCGCGTTTCCCACAACCGAATCTAAGACCTGTTTTGACTCCTCGAGGAGGACGCCCTGCTTCGATCGCGGAAGAACCCCCCGCACCAGCCTTTGCTGGCTCCGTCGCGGAAAGAGCTCACGCCTGGCCTTGCGGGTTGGGCGTAAACCGCAAGCCTTCGCCTCAGGGAAGTGTCTCTTCCTGAAGCCCTTTTCTTTCCTATTGCCGCTGGGAGACATCCTATTCCCATGGATTGCATTGGACAAGCAGCCTTTATACTGAGCGCCCGTTAGATGCAGGCGGAAGCGAGAATGGCCACAAGTTATTTTCGTTTGTGCCAGATGCCCCCGGGAAAGAACCCTTCCGGCCGGCGGGTAACTTATTCCACAGCCTGTTTCCTTATCGTCCTTCGTTGCTTTCCTTTGCGCGACCATCTGAGTAAGATTGATGCCAGGAGAACGACGCGCATCGTAACAGTACACACCCGGAACGCGAACTTAACCTGGTTGCAACATTGCCGAAACTTAGGTCACGCGAAACTGTCCCCAGCCAGAGGTCAACTGTGAAAACGGTAACGAGCGACCCCCTCTTAACCGAAACTTCCCTTTTTCGAGTCAGTCTTGCCCAAACGCCAGAGCATCTCATCGCCTGCCAGCGCCTGCGCTACTCCGTCTTCAACGAGGAGCTGGGCGAGGGCCTGTCCACCTCCGACCGCGAGCGCCTCGATATCGATCCCTTCGACAATTTCTGCGATCACCTGATGGTCACGGACCTCGAGTCCGGCAAACTTGTCGGCACCTATCGCCTGCAAACCGGCGAAGTCGCCCGGAAGAATCTCGGCTACTACGGCAATCAGGTTTTCGACTTCTCCGTTTATGAACCCTACCGCAAGGAAATGCTTGAGCTCGGCCGCGCCTGCACTCACGTCGATTTCCGCAACATCATGGTTTTGCACGCGCTCTGGAAAGGCATCGCCGTTTACGCCACCCGGCACGAGTCCCGCTACCTGATCGGCTGCAGCTCCATCACTTCGCAGGACGAAAACTATGGCATGGCCATGTACAACGCGCTCAAAGACAAATACCTCATCACCCCGGCGTTGCGCACGAATCCCCAACCCGGCCAGGCCTGCCATTCCACCGGCGCTCCTGTCGAATCCACTCGCCCGCCGCGCCTCTTCCGCGCCTACCTGGAAATCTCCGGCCGCATTTGCGGCCCCCCGGCCATCGACCGCGAATTCAAAACCATCGACTTCCTAACCATCGTCGACCTGGCCAAGCTCCCCGACCGCGTCCGCAGCCGCTTCTTCTAGTAGGGGCGGCTTTAGTCCGCCTTCTTGGGTTCTCTTTTCCTTTTCTCTTTTCTGCTCTCTTTTCTGTTCTCTTTTCGATGGTGGCGCCACTTTACGCCGCCTTCTTAACGCCCTGCGATCCTCTGCACCCGAATCCCGATTCGTTTCTTAAAACCGCATCTCATGTACCATGGAACCATGTGCGCCGAGTTCAATCCTCTCGACTGGCAACTCCTCTACCGCTCTCCCGAGCGCATGCACAAAAAATCCAGCTGGACCGAACACGTTCCTTTCGCCATGGCCCTTGTCGAGATGCTGCATCCCCGCAGCATCGTCGAACTCGGCACCCAGCACGGCGTCTCCTATTGCGCTTTCTGCCAGGCCGTCGCCGAACTGAAACTCCCCACCCGCTGCTATGCCGTGGACACGTGGCTCGGTGACGCCCACGCCCACCATTACAGGGAATCTGTCTATCTCGATTTCCACAAATACCACCGCCGCTACGAAGCCTTCTCCACCTTGCTTCGCATGACCTTTGACCAGGCCCTGCCGCACTTCCCCGCCGCTTCAGTGGACCTGCTGCACATCGACGGCCTGCACACATATGAGGCGGTCAAGACCGACTACGAAACCTGGCGCCCCAAGCTCAGCGACCGCGCCATCGTCCTCTTCCATGACACCATGGAGACACAGCACGACTTCGGCGTTCACCGTCTGTGGGCGGAACTCTCTCCCAACTTCCCCAGTTTCAATTTCGAACACGGCCACGGCCTCGGCATCCTCGCCGTCGGGCCTCAGCAACCGCCCGCTTTCCTCGATTTTCTCAACACCGCCAACGCCAAACCCACCGCCACCCGCGCGCTCTTCGCCTCTCTCGGCCGCCGCATTCTTCTCGAAACCGAAAAACTCTGGTTCAACCAAAAAACGCCCGTCCAGCGCGCCCTGACGGTGCTCAAATCAAAATCCCTCCTACGCTAACCCGTAGCGGCCACCTTCAGGTGGCCC
>DASYXF010000048.1:0-3081 GCA_035935335.1 Candidatus Acidiferrum sp. | reverse complement strand
ATTTTTTATGACGAGGCGAAGATCTTCGTCTTCCCGTCGCTGTATGAGGGATTCGGACTGCCTCCGCTGGAGGCGATGGCGCACGGAACGCCGGTAGTCACATCAAACGTGTCGTCGCTGCCGGAAGTGGTGGGGAATGCCGCGGTGCTGGTAAATCCGGAAAACGTCTTCGAGATTATGCGCGCGCTGCACCGCGTGCTGGTGGACAAACCCTTGCGCGAGCGCATGCGGGAACGCGGCTACCAGCAAGCCACCCGCTTTTCCTGGGAGATTTCGGTGCGCCGGGTGCTTGAGGTTTACCGGCAGGTGGTCGACGGCGGTGCGCCGAACACCGAGCAATCGGCGGCGGACTGAGAACTTGGGCTTGGCGCGGAATATCCCACTCGCTCCACCTTCCACTGAATCGTAGGGATCCTTCGACTTCGCCAATCGACTCGCTGCGCGGGTCGATTGGCTGCGCTTGATTGCATAACGACGTTGGCCCGTCGCAGCGAGTAGATTGGTTTGCGACGAAACAAGACCAAGGCTCGAGAGAAGGAGCCAACGTCATGCTGATTATAGGCTGTGATTTTCATCCGGGATTTCAGCAGGTCGCGATCTTTGACAACCGAACGGGAGAAATCGAGGAGAAACGATTGCAACACCGCTTGGAGGCGGAAGGGTTTTACCGGGGGCTGGCGGGGCAGGCCGTACGAGTGGGAATGGAGGCCTGCGGGCACTATCCGTGGTTCGAGCGGTTGCTGGCCGAGCTGGGGTTGGAGCTGTGGCTGGGGGATGCGGCCGCGATCCGGGCGTCGGTGGTGCGCAAGCAGAAGACGGACCGGCGGGACGCGGAACATATGCTGGATCTGTTGCGGGAAGATCGCTTTCCGCGCATCTGGGTGCCGAGCCTGGAGGAGCGGGACGCGCGGCAGTTGCTGGTGCATCGCCACAAGCAGGTGCAGGCGCGAACCCGGGTGAAGAATCAGCTGCAGGCCATGGCGTTGAGCCAGGGGGTGCAGAAGAAACGCAAGCTGTGGACCGAAGCGGGGCGGCCGGAGTTGGAGAAGTTGGAGTTGCTGCCGTACGCGGCCCAACGGCGGAAGCGACTGCTGGCGGCGCTGGACGGTTTGGAGGCCGAGATCGGGCAACTGGACCGGCAGGTGGAAGCGGAAGTCGGGCAACGGCCGGCGGCAGTGAAGTTGCGGACTCATCCTGGCGTGGGGCCGGTGACGGCGCTAGCCATGGTGCTGACGCTGGGACCGGCGGAGCGGTTCGCTTCGGGCAAGCAAGTGGCCAGCTACTTCGGGCTGATTCCCAGCGAGTACTCCAGCGGCGGCCAACAGAAGCTGGGACACATCAGCAAACAGGGCAGTTCGTTTCTGCGCTTTTTGCTGGTGGAAGCGGGCCAGACAGCGGCGCGTTACGACGGCGAGTTGGGCCGCTTCTATCGGCGCCTGGCGGTGCGCAAACATCGCGCTCTGGCCAAGGTGGCGGTGGCGCGCAAGCTGGCAGTGAGGTTGTACCTGATGTTGCGCGAGGACTGGACGTACGCGCAACTGTGCAGGGCGGTCGTGCAGGCGAGCCCGAGTCATCCTGTGGTGGGAAGACAGAACCGAGCGTTTGAATAGGCAGCCTGCCTCCCCGATGAGCGGGGAGTTCGAAGCAACAATCATGGGAGCACGTACCGAAGAGATGGGTGGCGGGACCCTGCGTCCCCCGCACGATTGAAGGAACACGGCCTTGGTCTGGGACGTCAAAACCTTTTCCGCGAGAGCGAAATGGCGCACCTCACCGCGCCTCCGGAGAAGTGTTGACCAAAAACCCTTGACACGCACCGGCGTCGTTAGAGACGGGATGACGCCACGGTTTGATGACGGCTCTGGGCGAGGCCTCAGGATTCGAGTTGCTTTAAAGCAGTGATTCTGTGTATTTCCGCCCACAGGGTTGGTCATTTATACTTATGCGTTTTGTCGGAGCTGCTCCGGAGTCATTGGGGCAAGGAGTCATCGTCTTGAAAATTCTGGTTTGCATGAAACAGGTGCCGCAGAAAGATGCGCCACTGAAGTTGAACGAAAGCGGCACGTGGATCCGCGAAGATGTTTCGTATGAAGTGAACGAGCCGGACGCGTATGCGCTGGAAGAGGCGCTGCGCCAGCGGGAAAAGCACAAGGGTGAGGTGGTCGTGGTCACCAGCGGCCCGGCGCGGGCGCAGCAGGTGCTGCGCGAGGCGCTGGCCAAGGGGGCGGACCGGGCGATTCATCTCGAAGATGACAAATTCGTGGGGCTGGATGCGCTGAATACCGCGAAGGCGATTGCGGCGGCCATCAAGGATGAGCAGTTTGACCTGATCTTCACCGGGCTGCAGTCGGACGATTACGGATTCGCGCAGACGGGCGTGATCCTGGCGGGGTTGCTGGGGCTGCCGCATGCAACCATCATCATGCAGATCGAAAAGACTGACAGTGGAATTCGCGTCAAGCGCGAACTCGAAGCGGGATACTTTCAGTTTGTCGATATGCCGACGCCGGCCGTGCTGACGATTCAGTCGGGCATCAACAAGCTGCGCTACGCCACGCTGATCGGCATCAAACAGGCCAAGAACAAGCCGCTGCGGAAAGTTGCGCTCGCCGAAGTGCAAGCCGCGCTGGGAGAGAATCTGCAGAAGATCGAGAAGCTGTACGTGCCACAGAAGACGAAGAAGACGGAGTACATTGACGGGTCGCCAGCGGAGATTGCCAAGAAGCTAGTGGATAAGCTGAGGAATGAGTTGAGAGTGTTGTAAGAAAAAGTTTCAAGTTTCAGGTTTCAAGTTTCGAGGGATGGTTCCGGAAGACTTTGAAACGTTGAAACTTTGAAACATTGAAACCTGGAATTTTGAGGTTCTATGGCAGAGACAATCTTAGTAGTTGTCGAGCAGCGCGAAGGGAAATTGAATCGCGTTTCGTGGGAAACCATTACTGCCGGGCAGGCGATTGCCGCGGCAACCGGTTGGACGCTGGAAGCGGCCGTGGTTGGCGGGGCGGCGGCGTCTCTTGCCGCGGAAGTTGCCGGCAAGAAAGTGGCGAAGGTCTATGCGGTGGAGTCGGCGAAGCTCGAGCC
>DASYXF010000047.1:0-16742 GCA_035935335.1 Candidatus Acidiferrum sp. | reverse complement strand
CGGCACTCCCCGCGTATTAAATACGATGTCGTCCTTGCGCGACCCCTGCCCATGCGCCGGCTTCACCACCCCCGGCCACAAGTGCAGCGCCATCGCCACAATCGCCCAAAAAATTCCCATACGCATTTTTGATCGTATCATGTCAATTTTATTCCCGTACTTGTAGCGATCGCCTTCTGAAGTGGTGCCTCTTGCCGTCCCGAATGCTTCTCACGGGCGTCTTTGCCCACGCTCGCCGAGCCCACCGTCCGCGGCGGGCCGCTCTTGCTCTACATTCCCCGTGTGATCTTGGCATGTACAGCGCCGGAGGCGCGGCAGCCGTTAGCCCAGCCCGTAAGGGCTGGGTCAAGAAACCATCCAAGCGAAGCCCCGGCGGGGCGACACTCACTGTGCTGTGCTTACAACAACTTCCGCGCCGTGATCGAAAGCTGCACGATATCTGTCGTTACGCTCGCGGGATATGCGCCTGCCGTAACCTCGGTCCCTCCGCCCAGGAACGCCTTCAGCTTCCAGTTGTTCAGCGCCGCCCCCTGCACCGGAATGTAATACCCGCTGTTGCCGTTCTGACTTTCCGCAAATACCTGCACGATCGTGTCCGACGGAATCACATTCGTGACCTGCGTAAAATCCAGCGTGTCCCCGCCCGTTGCATAATTCCCTGAAAAAGTCAGCGTTGCCACCGCATAAACAAAATTGCTCGCGCTGCTGTCCACGTTATTCGGCTGCAGCGAAATCGTAATCGCCATACTCTCCCCCTCTTTCGTTCAACAATCCCGGCCCGTGTCATCCTGAGCGCATCCGACAAGGATGCGCAAAGGATCTCAACGTAGGCCATGCTTCGGACGAAAATCTTAGGCGCCCTTCCCGCTTACTGATTACCGATCACTGGTTACTGATGACTCTCCTCAAAACGGCGTGTACCCGCTCCGCGCTGAATACGGCCTCCGTCGCCGTCCGCTCTGCTGCTCTCGCCGCACCGCGGCCACCACCAGGTCCTCGATCGCATCCGATGCCGCATCGTCCCACTTCTCTGCCAGCGGGCTGCCGCGAGCCCAAGCAGCGCCCGCTGACGTCGCGTACGCCAGGGCCTCCTGCGCGTTTCTTATCAGCACCGGCGAAGTCGCATCCGTAAAATCCGGATACGCCTTCAAATACCGCAGCCTAATCTGCGTGTCCTGTGTCGCGCCCAGAAACCACAACCCATCCGCACGCCACTCCCACACGCTCAAAACCACGTCCTGCACCCGCGAAGGCAATCCCCCGTGCCGCGTCAAATCCACCATCTCGTCAAATTCCTGCGTGGACAAATTCGGCCGCTCCCAAAGTTTCAGCGGCACCAGAAGATCCGTCGGCAACTGGTTCGGCGGCGCCGTCGCGTCGCTAATCGAAACCTGCAGCGAAGCATCCTGCCCCGCTACTGCCGCCACCACCAGCAGCGCGTCGTCCTGGATAAATCCCCCGCCGCCGGCATTCCCGATCGCCCGCTGCACCTTGCGGTACGCCGAATTCAGGTACGGCAGCAGCACCGTATCCGTGAACAAATTCCCCTGCGCATCGTTCAGCAGCGACCTCACCAGCGACGTAATCTGCCCCGCCGTGTTATAAGCACTCGATCCAACAACTGGCATCTCTGGTCTTTCCTCGCGTCCCGGTTTCTTCCGGGACGGTTCTTAAACAAATTTCTTTTTCTTCCTTACTCCCCTACCCCTCCGGCAACGGCGACTTCTGCAAATACGCCGCCACCCCAATCACCGCATTGATCAACGCCGCCGCCGCCCCAATCCTAATCGTCGCGCCCATCCCCGCCTGCAAATTAAAATGTCCCGGATCAATCCCCACCGCCGCCAATCCCGTCATCACCCCGCCCGCCGCCCCGCTAATTCCCGCCGCAACCATCCCCTTCAACCACACCTCAACCCGGCTCGCTCTCATCGTTGCTCCAATGATTGTTCTCAGTGGATATTTCTTCTAGTCCAAACTCAGCGTTCTCTGCGTCTCTGCGGTAGGTTCGTTTTCTCCGTTCACTGCACAGTTACAAATGGCACGCCATGCAACGCCGGCGCCCCGTCATCCATCATTCCAAACGCCCACTCCTCATACGCCCGCTCTTCCCGCGCTTCCCTTTCGTACAATTTCGCTCGCTGCCCGGCTCGATTCCGCCCCCGCGCCCACTCAATCGCCCGCGCCACATGCTCCGCAATCGTCGGCGTCAACTGCACAAACTCTCCGCGCGGCCCCTGCAAAGTAAAACAATGCTCATACTCCCCGCGTTCTGGATAAGGCCCCAGCGCCGCCACGCTCTTTCCGTCTGCGCGCTCCAACGTCTGCGCGTACCACGCCCTCGGCGAACCATACGCCTCCGCCGGCACCCACCGTTCCACATGCCACCGATTCACCTGTTGGTACTTTGGCTCCCACCGCAGCTCCACCACTTCGCGAATCAAATCTCCCCGCGCATCCCGATCCTCAAATTTCCCGCCAATCCACCCCAACCGGTTCCAACCCCACACCACCCGGTAATTCGCCTCGCCATACCGATTGATCCCTCCCGCCACACACAACCGCCGCGCGACGCTCTCCGGCGTCTCATGCCTCTCGCGAATCACCTGAATCATCTAGGCTCTTGTAGGGCCCGCCTTCCGAGGCGGGCATCGCTAGATGTGCAGATGCAGCGCGGTTCAATCCGCGAATATTTGCGGACTGCCGCGCCACATCTTCACCACACCCGGTACCAACGACCATAGGATTGCAGCAACCAACCGCTTCCTGATTACTGATCGCTGATTACTTCCTTTTAGTACCCGCTCGGCCGCGCCAGCGTATCGATAAACGCCCCGCTCCGCGGACTGTCCGACCACACTTGGAACGCGGTATCAAAATAAAAGATGTACGATGCCGCCAATCCGCCGCTCGCCCCGTAGATCGGAAACACCGTGTTCCCATTGACTTCATAAAAATCAATGTCCTTCAACACGGCTCTTCCCCAGTGCGACAAATCCAGGAAGTCCACGCGCGTCTGGTCCGCGTTCACGCTCGACTTGATCGGAATCCCGCTCATCGTCTTGCGTCCCGTGAACAACAGGTCCAGATCGTTCCCGCCGCCGCTGCCGCCTTCTTTGATGATCTGGCTTACCGTGATGCCCAGGTTTTCCCAGGCGTGCTCCTGCTCCACGGCCATGTACGCGATCAGTTTGCTCAGGTGATTGATGCCCAGCGCCTTCCTTACCTTGTTGATTGCCAGGCGCACGTTCGCCGGCGTCAGGGCAGCGTTGCCCGCGTTCACGCGCGGTGTCTGCAACTGCACCGGATACGTCGCGCGGTTCAGGTTCAGCCAGGTTCCCGTGGTCGCGTTGTTCTGGTGATACTTGATGCCGAACAGCGAAGTCGGCTGCGCGCCGGTCAAGCCGTCATGAACAATGACGTCGCCATTCGTCAGCCCGGCGGGATTCGCGTCAACAGTGATCGTCTGCGTCGGGCTGATCGGGTCCGCCGCCACCACGTTGCAAGTACCGCGGTTCGTGGTCAGAGTCGAGTCGTACACCTGCAGCGTTTGCCCCACGTAAACCAACGCCGCGCCTGGCGGCGTTGCCATCGTCCACGTCGTGGTCGCAAACGAACTGATCGTTCCCAGCACGCCGTTGCCTGCCGTCTGGATCAGCTTGTCCAGAAACGCCCGGAACTGCTTCATTCCATTTGCAACTTCGCGCTTCGTGGAGTTCTCGATCGCGCGCTCCCGCCCGGTCGTCGCGTATTCCACCAGTTTCGTGATTTCAATCGCGAACCGGAAGAAAATCGGCGACACCTGGGCCACGTCGTACGCCGTCCCCGAACCGCGTCCCAGGTCGCCGCCGTCCGCGTTGTACGAGCCGGCTTTGCCTCCGGGATTCACCTGCAGCGGCAGCCGCATGTTGCGGCTGGATATTTTCTCGATGTCACCCCGCTGCTGGATCATCGTCAAGAGAATGTCGTCGCGCTCATAGAGCAGGGGCACTTTGTCGCGCACCTTCTCGAGCTGCAACGCGATGACATTCGCGTTTGCTTGTGCTGGCATATTTTTTATCTCTCCTTAAGTTGTACTTTCCGAAATCCCGCGTCGCCGCGACCTCTTGTGGTGAGCAAATGCGAACCATCAGGTCGCCCGGCCCCATTTGGAGTGCGGAAGCCCAGGTTCCGCTTTTACCCATTCAACCGGGGCGCCCAAAGTTCCCTTTAAGCGGCCAATTCAAAACTTGTCATCCTGAGTGCATCCGATGAGGATGCACGAAGGACCTCAACCTCAATTTCGCCCAGACCGTCGCAGTCTGAGCAATTTGCTGAACTCTGCGTTAAGTCTTTTTCGTTCTTCCCAAAAACAAAAACGGCGCGAATCCAGTCGCGCCGCCCGTGCTCTTACTGATTACCGATCGCTGATTACTGATTACTGATTACTTTCTGTCACCCTCACATCCCCAAAATCTGTTCGTCGCTCAACTTCCTGTAATCCACGCGCCCGCGCGGCACACTACGCGCCGCCGGCTGTCCATTTCGCTCCCCACTCGAATTTGCAACAGTGGCCTTCCGCGAAGAGCTCTGCGCCCGCTCTGCTCCACGCTCATCCACGCCGCGACTAACACTCTCCACACCGGCGTCCGACTTCCGCGCTCCCAAAGTGGCCTGCGTCCACGACGCCACGACTCTCCGCACCGCCCCCGGCACCAACTGCTGCGCCCGCGCATCGATCAGTCGCACCACCTGCGCCCGAGCCGACTCATCCAACCGTCGCCCGCTCAAAACCCGCGCCACCTGCTCCCCGAGGAAAGCATCGCTCCTCAGCGCCGCCTCCACCTCTTCCCTAACTGCCGTCCGCAGTCTTTCTGGGAGATGCGCGGTCTGCCCATTCCCACCGCTTCCGCTCGCGTTTCTCAAATTCGGCAGAGCCGCCTCCATCGCCCGCCCAATTGCCCCACCCACACTCTTCTCTAACTCAGCATTCGTAGCCCGCTCAAATTCCCGGTACCGCTCCGCCACCTCTTGTGGCACAGGCATTCTTGCCTGTGTGCCTTTCCCATCCGGAGGTGCACCACCGCTCTCTTGACGCGGAGTCCCTTGCTCGTGCACTAACCTATCATCCCGACCGGTGGGTCGCGCCGTCTGCGATTCGGAGCGCTCGATACGCGTCCCGTGTGATTCACCGGGATGGAGGGATCTGTTCTCACTCGCCACTCGCCACTCGTCACTCGCCACTTTATTTCCCGTCCCTGCCTTCTCCAACAGCCGTGCTCCCGCCTCCACCATCTCCCGAAACGCCGCCGGATCCTGGGCGTACAACTTCTCCACCAACGCCGTCCGCCCCGCCCGCAACTCCTCCGCCGGCCTCCCCGGCGCCCCAAAAAACACCGTATCAATCTCCGCCAGCTCCCGGGCCCGCTCCGCCGCGCTCTTCGCCTCCGCCACTCCGCCCGGATAAATCTCCTTCAACGCCCGCGCATCCTCCGGCGTACCAAACGCCTCCCGATAAGCCGCCGCCTCCCGCTGGGTCCGCTGCACGCCTTCCCACAACTCCCGCGCCTCATCCCCCACCCAAGGATCCTTCATCTCCCGCGCTAACCAAGCCGGCGGCTCCTGTGCCAACCCGTCTCTGGCGCTCACCCCTTCAGGGGTGATGCCTTTCCCAGCGTCGTCCGGGTCTCGCCGTTCAGCGCCGGCAGCTTTTCTCTGCCTGTTATCCGGAGCGGAGGCCGCCGCAGTTGCGGCCTCAGTCGAGGTACCCTGGCTGGAATTAGCCAACTCGCGGCTCGATGGATTGGGCTCAACCTCCATCCCCAAAATCTGCTCATCCGTCAAAGCAAACACTTCGCGCGCACCCTCAGGCGGGGCGAACAATGTATTGACTGAACTATTCGGTGAACTCATAGTCGCCCCCAAAATAAGAGGCCCCGAACGATCGGGGCCAGGCTAGTGCTGTGGTGACGGGCACTCTACGGGCTGCGTCAATTTCTTACATCGATCTCAACTCTATTAGAGACTACGGCCGGCTTTTCACGACTCCAAAAATTCGGTCCCTTTCCGTATTTCTTTGGCAGCGGGATCTTGTATTCTACGTAAACAAAATAGGTGCCAGGTTTCTGCACAAGGTTGGATACGTGATCAGGTCTTGTTGCTCCGAGGTAGTGTCCTGGGGGAAGAACTACATAGGAGCATCGATCATCCGCTTCCGTGGGAAGTATCATGTCATCGTCCAGATACTTCGGCGGAACATCTTGGCCCGCGCTGTCACTGATGTGGATCGTCAATCCGGCCCCGTATCCCCATCGGAGATGGCCAAAAACGGTCAAAGGTGCCGTACCAGAGTTGAGTAGACGTGCGTCCCAACGAATCTCTTCTTTCAAAGAGTATTCCTTCTTGTCAGAACTGAGCAGAACGCTAAGGGTCGCCTCGTTATCCGCCCCAGCATGTGCATGAGGAAGGGCTGCTATGACGCAGCTTAAAACAAGAAGCGAAACCCAGACCACCAGCCTTAAGGGGCATTTCATCACTTTCTTCGGTTCGTGTGGTCCCATTAGACATCCAGGCTCTAGTGCGGGGGCGTATTTATATACTTTTCCAACTGCGTCGGATTTTGAATATAATCTTTCAATTTGCTCTTCTCGGTATCATTTAAGCCCAACTTGTCTCCAACCTCAAGCTGGACTTTCCAGGCCGCCACTTCCGCGCGCATCCCGCGGCTATTTTGTACGCCCCCTAACTTCCACTGAATGACGTGATATCCATCGTGGGCGATGGAAGAAGCTAACCAAGGAATGCTTGCAGACGCAATAAAATCTGGCGTCAATGTCAACTGCCGTTTATTCTCCAAGACGAACGAACGCGCCGCTTTAGGGTCTACATCAACGGACTCGATATGCTGAAGCAGTGACTTTTCTTCTTCCGTGAGTTGCGGCCACTTTGAATTTGCCAGCGCCAGAGCGGCTTCCACCTTCTCCTTTACCTGCGCCAAATCTTTCGGGGATAACGTCTTATCATAGGTAGTGCGCGGGTGAAACGGTTGAGCGGCGCCGGGCTGTTTCTGCGCCGGCTGCTTTCCTTGCGACTCGTGGATCAAAACATGGTTGCCATCGACGGTGACCCAACGGTCACCGGGGCCGTCGCGCTCATCGGCACGTAAAGAAAATCCCCTGGGCGTCGACGATACCGTCGAGGTACTCGTCGAGTGCAGTTCGGGCGGTGGGGGTGGCGGAATACCGCTCCGGCTCGTTGCTGCGTGCGGCCCATGGACCAGCGGAGCAGGATTCAGAACGGGTGTCGGAGGCATCATAGCCCGCAAATGCGCCTCCGCATGCGCCCGCACATTCGCGAACCCCGCCGGATTTGTCATGCGCGCGCTCTGCCCGGCCTCTGAATTCGCCCACCGCTTGCACTCTTCAAATTCCACCGCGTGGTTATCCAGCAGCAAATCCACCGCCACCGACGGCAGCACAACAGTGGCCCCAGCTCTGCCATCCCGACCGGAGAGTCGCGCCGTTTGTGACTCGGAGTGGAGGGACCCCGGCAAGTTCTCTACGTCTTGCGAAGATCCAATTCCCTCTTCACTGGCCGCCGGTCGCTGGCCACTGGCCACCTCGATCACAATCGGCACCGCTCCCAGCAACGCCTGAATCTCCCGCAACTGCTTATTTCTGGAATCCTCTCCCGGTACTACCAACTCCGTCAGTCCCAGCACATTCTTGATGTACCCGATGTTCGCCGGATCGGCCATCGCCTCCTGGATCAGCGGATCCTTCAGCCCAAACAACTGCTGCAGCACGCCACGCTGCTGCGACTTCAGCCGCGGAAAAGTTTCATCCGCCTCCGGATGCACGGCGATGTTCCCCTTCAAATCCGCCACGCGGATCATCCGCGCGTCCAGCATCCCGTCCGGACCCAGCAGCGGCACGTCCACATCCTCCGGCCGGTTCTTCCGGAACGCTTCCACGCCCAGCAGCATCACCTCGCCATAAAACTGCTTCAGCCGCCGCCACACCAATCCCAGCCGCCCTAGCGCCTGGTCGCGAGCCAGCGCATACCCGCTCGCCGTTTTCACGTCCTCCATGTTTCCGCCAAACACCGCCGGAAACAGCCCCGTCAAAAATTGCGCCACCGGCCCAATGAGATCCTGCTGATGTCGAATCATGTCCGGAGGCACCTGCGCCGGCGCCGGCTGAAAAAATCCCGCCGCCAAAGGCTGCCCCGGCCGCGCGCGCGCCGGAAAATGCGCCGCCGACTCCGCCACCTGGTTCGCCAGTGCGTCAAAATCCAAAACTTGCGGGTCCGCATAAATCGGCGGAATTCCGTACTCATACGTCTCCGCCTGCATGTTGCTCAGCACGTTGTAGCGTTCCTGCACCTGCACCAGCGAATCGCCCACGCTCGGACGGTTCTGCCCGTCGCCCGGCAGCGCGTGCAGCACCCGCCAGTGGTCGTCCATGCTTTCATTCCGCGCTTCGCAATACGCGTCGCCCGCAAACGCCACGTAGCATCCATCCGGAAACAGCGCCAGCAGTTCGCGTCGCACATCCTCGTCTTCGACCGAATAAAACGCCCACGGCCGCAGCCACGTCCGGTCAAATGTAATCAGGTTCATCAGCGCATCGCCCGGATGAATCGAAGGCAGCCCCTGCTCCACGCTGATCCGCGAAACCCGCGCGTAAACATCCTCCGCACCCTGCGAAGGCGTCGTCTCAATCTTGTTTGCCGCATGCGGATACGCTGCCTTCAATTTCGCGCGGTGCACTTCCGTCTGCCACTGAAGATACGGAAACTCATGCATCTCATTCGCCCACACCGGCGTATTCAACTCCAGCCCGCCCGCGATCGAAATCACTTCCTGCCCATTCGCCACCCGCCGCGTCTCCACCACCCGCGGCACCGTCACCCGCTCCGCCCTCTTCAGCTCCTGCACACCAAGTTCCCGTCCACATCCTGAGCAAACCCGAGCGACGCCGCCATGTAGGGGCGGCTTTAGGCCGCCTTCTTCCTCCTCCCTCAGGGACCTCTGCGCCTCTGCGCTAAGCTCTTCCTCTCCCGCCTCCTGATCGCCCCCAACCGCCGTCTCCATCCCGCACTGCGAACACTTCCACACATCCGGCCCCAGCGGTATCTCCACTCCCCCCAAAATCTCCTGCTCCCGAAACCCAAACCGCTGCCCATCCGCCACGTACCGCACATACGCGCCCAGCTTTCCATCCGTCCACAAAAAATAACCGATCGAAGTCAGCAGATGCTCCACATGGTTGTTCCGCTCCACGAGCTCGGCCACGTCGCTCGCCGCCTTCGCTGCCGCAATATCCACCAGCGATTGCGCCGACTGCGGATAAAACCGCACGCTCGGCACGTCCTGCGAAAGCACCGCCACAAACGAAAGCCCGAACCCCTGGTAAAAATTTGTCACGAACTGGTAACGCGGCATCTCTTCCAGCGCCCGGTCGTCGTTGAACTTCTGCTCGAACGGCAGATGCCAGTTCATGTCTTTCGGGTTCCACCACGCATACTGCAACCCCTGCCAGAAAAGCCGCGCCTGCCGGATCCGCCGGATCTCATGCCGCCGCGCCGTCACGCCCTCCTGCCGGTACTGCCGCACCAACTCCCGCAGCGCATTCACCAACTCCGGCCGCAACTCCTCCAACAACTCAAAATTCGCTCCCATCTCCGCCACACCGTACCCCCGCGAATCCCCCGCCGAATTCCCATCCGCCGGCGCCGTCATCCCCGGCTCCGCATATCTCGTCCCGTTCTGCATGAGTGCACTCGTCCTGTGGCACAGCCATTCCTGGCTGTGCTTCTGAGTTTGCTTTTTTCTGTCTTCCCGCCTGCCCTGAGCGGCGCCGAAGGGACCGGAGTGGCCGGTTTTTTATTACGTGCCGTCCGCGGGACGGCGGCCGCGAAATGGAGGAACCATGGCAACACTCCAGCCAATCCCATGCCGCTGAGATCAATCTGATCTTTGCTCTACTGCTTTAACAAATCAGCCCGGTTCTCCTTCACCGCTTCACTTTCATTCTTCCTCTGGATCTGCTGCCACGACCTCCGCCGCATCCGCGGCAACTCCACCGGCTTCACCGCCTCCGCAAACTCCACCGGAGGAAACCCCGCGGTCCCCAGCAACGAATTCATCAGCGCCCGATTCTCCATCCGCAACCGAGCCACTTCCCCCTCCAGCATCCCCACATAGCGGCCTCGCAAGACTCGTCGCAGAAATTCAATCATTTGCTTGCCTTTGAGGTAGAGTTTTAGAGCGATTAGAGAGGTAGAACGTCTTATGCAGAAATCGAGAAAAGAGAAAAAGGCTGCGAAGACAGCACACCTCAACCGTCTCGAAAAGGCAACCGCCGCCTACTTCGATTCCCTTAGTCGAGAACAGATTAAAGAAGAAAATTGTCTCGAAGCGGCCCTAGTTTTAGCCGCAACATTTATTGATTTCGACGCGGGCTACTAGTGGACGAGCTATGGGCCGACGGGTGCTGCTGGAGAAGCAGCGCCCTTGCGTGCTGCGAGTTTAGCCGGCATCACATAGACGTGGTGCAAATATTCACGCGTAAATTCGACTATGTCGTCGGCATCCTTCGGTTGAACGTTCTCTAAACCGTCCGAATCAGGGTGGGCTCCATCATTGCCCTCCAGTCGGATCTCGTGTGCGAACTCTTTGAGGGGTTGAGTTATGATTCCCTTGGCGGCCAGCTCGTCAATTTGAGCTGTCAGCTTCTTTTTCTTGTCAGCGCCCTTTTCCAAGCAACTCGCTTGAATAGCTCTTCGGCACATCGTAACAGTGGCCTTGTGCCCCCTTACCCAACGGCATCTCAGGGCCTCTTTAAAGTCCTCTGCGATATTTGCGGGAATCGAAGGGTCGCAATGGTCATTTGGACGCCCCAGCGGGTAAAAATCCTTTAGGTGATACCCGGCATTTCCCAAACTCAAATTACGCTGGCCCACCACCAAGACAAACCCCTTACACGCCTCGCACTGCGCAGCGTCACAGGTCGTCTGGTAGCTTCCACTTTTCTCGGAATAGGGGTTCGTTACCGGCCTAAAATATGACTCCTTGGCACAGTGCGGACAGGTACCAGAGGCACCTATCAACTGGAAGTTACTTTCAGGGAAGTTGACAATATTCACGTATGCATCATAACACACCCCAATACTGGCCATGTGATGGCCTAGAATCTCAAAAAGACTCCGCATCTCGAACCAAATATTTCGGCTACCACCTTTTTCTCCCAAACTTATGCGCCCCCAACTGCCTCTTCGCTTCCGCCTGCAGCCTCTGCTGATGAATCGCTCGCGAAGTAGGGTCCTCCGCCGTGATCTGCCGCTCGATCTGCACGTCCAGTGGAATTCCCGGCACAAACCGCGCCGTTCCATTCCCAAATTCGGGCGGAGCCTGCCCCGCCCCGGGTCCGCCTACAGCGGAAGCCCCAACACCGGCATATCGCACGCCGGGAACCAGTCCATAACGCGCCGCATCCGCCGCGTCATCGCCTTCCATCTTTCGCACATCCTCCACGCGACGGTCGTCGCGTACCAGCAACGGCAAACACTCAATCAGCCGCGGGCATTTCTCCGCGATCATCCAGGCGTCCCGCTCCAGCAACTGATACATCAACTGCCATCCGCCAATCCGATCGTCATTCGCCGGCACCGGCCGCGGCAATCCGTTCTGCTCCAGCACATCGCCAAGCTGTTCCGCGATCGAAGCCTCGCTCGTCCGTCGCGCAAACGCATCCGGGGACAAATAAATCTCGCGGATCCTCTCCCGCCCGGTCCGCTCCACAATCGCCTGCCCCAGCATCCGCGGCGAAAGCTCGTTCTGCACAAATTCGCGATATGTGACAATGCGACGAGCATTGTCATCCCGCCCTGACTCCTTCTGACTGATTACTGACGACTGATTACTGATCACTGCACTCGGTGAGGCCGAGTGCCAATACACCGCGCTCGGATGCCTGAATCCCCAATCAATCGAAATCCATCGCGGCGCCCATTCCTCCAAACGCAGACTCTCCACCCGCGCCGTGTGACGCCCACGCTCAAACAGATCGAAGTACTGCCCATCCAGGACGCTCCAATCCCCTTCCAGGAACGCCCGCCGCAACCGGTCCGGCAGCGCCGCCAGCGTCTTCTTGTAATTCACGTCATTCGCATAGATCGGATTGTCCTCAATCCGCGCCCGCACAAACTCATAATCGCCAGCCTCGTAAAGCTCCGGCCGCTCAAATCCCGCCGGCGCCACCCTGTCAACCCAAAGCGCCTTCACCCACGCATGCCCGATATTCCCCGGATTCGTAGCCCCCGCCATGCAGGGCTTAACGTCTCTACCCTCGCGTTCTCCCCGTGTGTATTTCGCAATCGGGCATCGGTTTCTCGATGTCAGAAACTGCCACTGCTTCAGCGTGAAGTGCGTCAGCTCGTCAATTCCAATGAACAAAAATTCCGCACCCTGATATTGATAAACGTCGTTTTCATTCCGGCAGTACCCAAATCGTGTGGTGGACCCGTTGTGCCACGTCACCACATGCTTCGCTTCGTTGTAATCCCGATACGCGTCCCGCGGAACGTCCCGCCGAAAATACGTCAGCAGCGACGACTCCAGTTCCGGGAAAGTTCTCCGCAACAGCAGCGTGTCGCTCCCCGCTACTTCCAGCGCCTGCCCGATCGCCTCCGCCAGCAGCGCCTTGCTCTTCCCGGGCCCTGCCGCCCCGCCAAACAACCGGTACTTCGCTCGCGACTTGTGAAACCGTTCCTGCTGAGCGAATGGCGTATACCAGTTCTTGATCGCGAGGCTATCCTCCATCCGCTTCTGTTCCTGGCTAAAACTCTGCCCCTCAGCTTGCCCTGAGCGAAGTAGCCGAAGAGCGTCTCTGCGTTTGGCTGCTCTTACTGCCCCCGCAGCTTTTTCCCCACAAAATACGCCGCCAGTCCCCCAACCAGCGCCACCGCGGCCGGCCAATGCCGCAGGCTGAGCACCACGCCGCCCACCATGGACGCCACTCCTGCGATCTGCGAGATCTCTCCAACAAATACCACTTTTGCGTTCGTCATCGCTCCTCCTCAATCTCGTTCGGGCCGCGGCAATCTCCATCCGATTTCCGGCCCGCGTTCCTCTTCTTTGCCGCCGGCATGTTTTCCAAACGCCAGCTCCACCCACAATTCAAACGCCCGCAATCGCACTTTTTCATCTTCTGACTTCAGCAATCCCTGCATCACTCCTACCAACTGCACTCCCTCGTCCACCGCCTTTGTAAATGCCCACGCCGTTCCTGGCATCTCCTTCAGTTGCTCTTTCTCTGGATTAGGAGCGCGCTTCGTCTCATTGCCGCCGCCGTTTGCCGAACCACCGGACGTCTCGCGGGCCGCGGGGGGTGCGGCGGAGGTACGCGCACTCCCGCCAGCGGTCATTCCGCTTCCGTCGTCAGGCCCAGCGCACGGCTCCAGCGATCGCGACTTCGCCCGGCTTCCACGCTTGCGCGCTCCCTTTGCCCGTGAGGTTCCGCCGCTCACGTGCACCTCTCCGGACAGCGGACCATTCAGCGCCCGGAAAGTCCAAATCCCGCATCGCAGCACCGCCGCCATCCTTCACCTCCACACCGTCCTGTAGCTCAGGCCTTCAGGCCTGAGGCTTTTCGTTGCCTCACCGCGGTCATTCCCTCCACATCCCGGGTGTTCCTCAACCCCACCACGCACCTTTCCATCAAGTCCCGTGCGCCCTGGGCTTCCTCTTCCCCCGCTTCCACGGAGGCAATTCCTCATACAAAGTCACCGCCTCATCCCGCGCCTCCGCATGCATCAACGCACCCAGCACCGCCCCTTCAATCGCCCGCGCATGCCGCTTACAAAATCGCGACCCCTCCTCCGCCATCCGCGCACACGGCACCCAAGCGTTCCGGCTCCCCGCAATCGCCTGATACGCCCAACACTTTTTCATCTGTCTTTTCGTGTAGGGGCGGCTTTACGCCGCCTTCTTGTTTTGCATTCTTGAATTCACGCGCACGCTATTTGGAGTGCGGGAGCTCTGCTCCCGCTTTTGCTCGCGAATCCCCGTCACCCAACGGCTGAATCGCCACAACTTTCAGCGCACCCTAATCTCGTTTCCTGCTCGCTGCGATCTGTTCGCTGCTCGCTCTCTTCTCCTACTGCACCACCACGCTAAAGCTGGCAGGCGAACCGGGTGCGACCCCCGCAGTAGCAGTAGATCCGTTTGGGCTTGATTCCGTTCCATCCGCCATCTGTGCCGTGGCCGCAAACGTGTGCACCCCAGATCTCAGCGTCACCGACCCGCTAGTCCCGGTAATCCCCGTAACCGCCGAGTTTGCCCCGCCGGGCGCGGCGATCGAAAATAGTTTCACTGGCGTGCCGCCGCCCGTAATGTCATAGATATTGAACTGCTTCACGCACCCGGTCGTGACGCTCGAACTGCAAGCATTGTCCACGCTGAAGTCATAGTTCAGCGTCACAGAAACCGTATGCTGCGACCCAGCCCCAGCCGCCGCCACAGCCCCGCAAATCACCGCCAACCCAAGCAAAATGACTCTCTTCATGCTTCTTCTCCTAATCTCCGTGAACTCTGCGGCCACTCTGCGCCCTCTGTGGTAAGCCTTTTTCTTCTCCCCAAAAACAAAAAAGCCCCGGCAATTTGCCGAGGCCAGCGACACATCTCTACGCTGCACAGTATACCACTTCTTTAAGTAATGTCAAGGGAAATCTTCAGATCTGCTACAACTATTTCCCCGGTCCCAAATCTGCAGCCTTTAGTTCCAATCTGGGAATCCTCCCTCAAACAATTACTCCTCCCCACCCAAATAATTCATCTTTCCTTCGCTTGACATCCCCCTCCCCGAGGTTCAGCCTGAACTTGTTGCAGCCCTCCCCTGAAAGGTGCCCACTGATGTCCTTCTTTTGTCATCAAGTCAGCTACACCACAGACGCCCGCAACCGGCTTCTCCACGATCCCCTTGATCGTCTGGAAGCTATCCGCAACCCCATCGAAAAGCTAGGCGGCAAGCTCCAATCCTCCTTCTTCGCGCTCGGCCCCTTCGATGTTCTCGTCATCTCCGAATTCCCCGACGACGTCTCTCCCGCAGCCATCTCCGTGGCCTTCTCGCAGGGAGGCGCCATCGCCAACATTCGCACCATCCCGCTTCTTCCCTTGGCGGAAGCGCGCGATCTCCCGTCCGTGCCCGCTCCGCCGCATAAGCCGCCTCGCGCCACATCCGCCCTGGTAGCCGCCGCCGGCCGATAATTTTATTGAGTGCGGGAGCGAAGCTCCCGCTTTTACAGGGCTTCCGCATCGCAAAAGCCATCCGTCAACCCGGCTCGCAGGAACAAGCCGGTGTCATCCTGAAACTATCCGACAAGGATAGCTGAAGGACCTCAACCTCAAGTCTCAAGGAGGAACCGAAATTCTACACAACGCTTTTCGCTCCCCTTCTGTAAACCGGGGAGCCGCAAAGCGCCGGGTTCAGCCAGAGTGAGCGCAGAGCACCATCCTGCACCCTCAAATTCAATCTGGCCGGGTGCGGGCACAAGTCACTGATTCCGCCCCGATAACTTCTCTCCGCAATGAACCCGGTGCCGAGGGGCGCAGCCGCTGACGATAAGGAGAGTATCGCGCTGCGCCCCTCCTTTTTTGTAGGGGCGGCTTTAGGCCGCCTTCTTTCTTCTCCGCCTTTACTCTTTTCCGCGCTTCTCGGACTCTGCGCCCTCCGCTTGTCCTGAGCGAATTATGCGAAGGGCGTCTCAGCGGTATCTTTTTCCGATTCCATCATCCCGGTCGTCCTCTGCTAAACTTTTCCCATGCCCGTTCCGCAAGCTTCCCCTCGTCTCGTCAACATCCGCCTCCACCCCATCAAATCACTCGACCCCGTCTTCGTCCCCGAAGCCCGCATCAGCCCGTCCGGCGGCCTGGCCCTCGACCGCGCTTGGGCTCTCTATTCCGTCGATGGCAAATGGGTCAACGGCAAGCGCACGCAAGCCATCCACCTCATCCGCGCCAACTACTCTCCCGACCTTCGCGAAGTCACCCTCTCCGTCCCCGGCGATCGCCGCGAAATTCCTACCCGCACCTTCGCTTTCCCCAGCGCCCACGAAGAGGCCGCCGAATGGTTCAGCGTTTTCTTCGAGCAGCAAATCATCGTCCGCTACTCCGAAAACGGCTTCCCCGACGACACGGTAGCCAGCGGCCCCACCATCGTCTCCACCGCCTCGCTCGAATCCGTCTCCGAGTGGTTTACCCTGAGGAACGAAGGGTTTGGTCCCACCCCGCAAGGATTTCCAGGCGTCACCGTTGACGAAGCCCGCCAGCGCTTTCGTGCTACGCTGGAAATCGACGTCGACCCGGCAAGGGTCGCACTCGGCGAAAAGTTGCCCGCCTTCTGGGAAGACCAACTCTTCGGCGAAGACGAACGCAGCGTAGTCCGCTTCAAAATCGGTGAAGTAAATTTCGAGGGCAGCAATCCCTGCGCCCGTTGTCCCGTCCCGCCTCGCAATCCCCAAACCGGCGAAATCCTCGAAGGCTTCCAAAAACGCTTCACCCAACTCCGCGAATCCACTCTACCGCCCTGGTCCCCCCGCCCCCGCTTCGACCATTTTTATCGCCTCTCCACCAACACCCGCGTCGCCCCAACCGAAACCAACAAACTCCTCCGCGTCGGCGATCCTCTGCGCCTGCTTTAATACGCTTTGTGCCCGAGATTTATCGAACGCGAGAGGGAGATCGAACTAAGGTAGGTCTAACG
>DASYXF010000046.1:0-19200 GCA_035935335.1 Candidatus Acidiferrum sp. | reverse complement strand
CGCTGCAAATCGTCGGAAAGCGTGGGCAGCATCGGCCAGAGGGTGGCCCGGAATACAAGAGCGGCAAAAATGAGTAAAATGAAGGACGCGCGAGACGCCCGAGTCTGCTCGAAACCATATAAGGCAATCAGGTAAACTATGCCGGCCCCGAGCGCCAGCACAATAAACGAAATCGCGTGGTTTTTCAGGTAGTACAGGCTGTGCATCCGCAGGTAGAGCGCCTCCAGCAGCGCTCCCGCCGCCAGCAGCCCGGCAAGCTTCAGTTTTTCAGTTTGAGTTTCGGAAGTCATTCGGAGAGACGCGCATCTTGTTGAACTTCGCTCCACTTCTGTTTGCGGCGCTGGCCCAGGGCGGCCTGAGCCACTACTGGCACAAAATCACGGACAAGACCTTCACCGGAGTCTACAACGCCAACACGTTTGACCTGGCGATGATGATTCCCTACTTCATCGTGTTGTTCATGCTGGCGCTTTACGGATTGCACCGCTACGTGCTGCTTTACGACTATTTTGTTTACCGCAAAAATGTTCCTCGGACGCCGCCGGCCGTTGAAAACTGGCCCAAGGTTACCATACAGCTTCCCATCTTTAACGAACGCTACGTGATCGAGCGGCTGGTGGACGCGGTGGCGCAGTTTGATTACCCGCGGGCGTTGCTGGACATCCAGGTGCTCGACGATTCGACGGACGAAACGCGGGAAGTGGCGCGTGCATGTGTGGAACGTCATGCCATTCAAGGGCTGCCGATCACGTATATTCACCGGACGAATCGGGAAGGTTTCAAGGCGGGCGCGCTGGAGAACGGGTTGAAAACGGCGAAGGGGGAATTTGTCGCGATTTTTGACGCGGATTTTATTCCACAGGCGGATTTTCTTCGCCGCACGGTGCCGTATTTTCTCGATCCTGCGACCGAAGGAAAGATCGGGATGGTTCAGACGCGCTGGACGTATTTGAACAGCGATTATTCGCTGCTGACGCGCGTGGAAACGATTCTGCTCGACGGGCACTTTGTGATCGAGCATGGAGGGCGCTCGCGGCGCGGGACTTTTTTCAATTTCAATGGGACTGCCGGCGTTTGGCGCCGCGCCGCAATCGATGCCGCCGGCGGCTGGGAGCACGATACGCTGACGGAAGACACGGACCTCTCCTATCGCGCGCAGTTGAAGGGCTGGAAATTTATTTACCTGCCGGACATTGAGTGCGCATCCGAACTGCCGGTGGACATGAACGGCTTCAAAGCACAGCAGGCGCGCTGGGCCAAGGGCCTGATGCAGACGGCCAAAAAAATTCTTCCAAAGGTTTTCAGTTCGGACGTCCCGTTTTATGTGAAGTCCGAAGCCTTCTTTCACCTGACGGCGAATATTTCTTATCCCCTGATGGTGCTGCTTTCCACGATGCTATTGCCGGCGATGATCGTGCGGTTTTATCAGGGATGGTTCCAGATGCTGGTCATCGATCTGCCGCTGTTCCTCGCGTCCACATGCTCGATCTCCAGTTTTTATCTCGCCGCGCAAAAGGAACTGCGCCCCAAAACCTGGCTGACCACTTTTCTGTATATGCCGTTCGTGATGGCCACGGGGATCGGCATCAGCGTGCGCAATGCCCAGGCGGTAATCGAGGCCATCATCGGGAAGAAATCGGAATTTGCCCGCACGCCGAAGTTCAAGATTGAGGGCAAGTCCGGCACGTTCGCGGCGAAGAAATACAAGAACAAGGCCGGATGGATGCCCTATTTCGAGGTGGCCCTCGGTCTCTATTTCGCGCTGACGGTTGTCTACGCGATCACCAACGAAAACTACGCCACGGTGCCCTTCCTGTTGTTGTTTGTGTGGGGTTACCTCTACACGGGATTCATGTCTCTTAGCCAGTCGTGGTTCGCGCATCTGCGCTTCGGCGTCAATGCCCCGGAGATGCGGCCCGCTTCGAGCGGCGCCCCCGGATTCTAGGGCATTCCTCACTGATGCGGGAGCTGTGGGCTGTTCCAATTTGCACCTTTTTCACACGAACAGCATTTTGAGGACGATTAGTCCTTCCTTTTTCTCCACTTCGATGTAGAATCCGAACTAGTTCCGCCTTTTCTTTTCCTCGCTCCATTCTGGAGGCTCCATGAAATCCTTTGGGTTTGTGATGGTGCTGCTTTGCGCCCTGACGCCGCTGTACGCGAGCGATTCTCCGCAGGCTTCGGCCGAAGGCAAAGCATGCATCGAGTGCCATTCTTCCTCTACGCCTGGAATCGTCGAGCAGTGGAAGAGCAGCGCGCACGCAAAAAGCGGCGTGGACTGCTTTTCCTGCCACCAGGCGAGCGAACATGATCCCGCCACGTTCGACCACTACGGGCACAAGATTGCCGTGATCGTTACGCCCAATTATTGCGCGCGATGCCACGCGGCCGAGGTGAAACAGTTTGAAAAAAGCCACCACGCGGCGGCGGCGAAATTCATCGGCTCGCTCGATAACATGCTGGGAGAAATTGTCGAGGGCGGGCCCGCGGCGAACAACGGTTGCCGTCAATGCCACGGCAGCGAAGTGAAATACCTGGGCGAAGGAAAATTCGATCCGGTCACCTGGCCGAACAGCGGCATCGGCCGCATCAACCCGGACGGCAGCAAGGGGTCGTGCGCCGCTTGCCATGGCCGCCACACATTCAGTTCCGCGACAGCACGGATGCCGGAGAATTGCGGCAAGTGCCATCTGGGCCCGGACCATCCGCAAATCGAAATCTACAACGAATCAAAGCATGGGATTCAGTACCGGGCCAACATCGCGAAGATGAATCTCGATTCCAAGTCCTGGGTGGTCGGGCAGGATTATTCCGCCGCGCCAACGTGCGCGACTTGCCACATGTCCGCGACACCCAATCAGCCGGTTACTCACGACGTTGGCGACCGCATCAGCATCACTCTGCGCCCGGCCATCTCCATCAAGCTGGAAAATTGGGAACGCCGCCGCATTTCGATGCAGGACGTCTGCTCGAACTGCCATGCCACCGGTTGGGTGAAGAATTTCTACGAGCAGTACGAAGCGACCGTGGACCTTTACAATGACAAATTCGCGAAACCCGCGAAGTCCATCATGGACAAGCTGTACGCCGCGAAGAAACTTACCCCGACGCCTTTTGACGAAAAGATCGAATGGACCTACTACGAGCTGTGGCATCACCAGGGGCGCCGCGCGCGCATGGGCACGGCCATGATGGGCCCCGACTACACGCAATGGCACGGCTTCTTTGAAGTGGCCAAGACTTTTTACACCGATTTTATTCCGGAGGCGGAACAGCTTCTGCCCGGTGTTACAGCCGATGTGATGAAGTCCGACTTCCACAAGTGGACGAAGGGCCTCTCGAAAGAAGAGCTGCAGCAGCAGATCGAATTTTACAAGGACCGTTACAAACAATAATTGCGCGTGGTGTGCTCCCGGATTCCGGCTTCTCACCAAACAGTTGTTTGATAAAATAGCGGCATGCCTATTCAACGGGAACAACTGGAAGCGGACGTTTTAATAGTCGGCGCGGGACCCGCGGGTCTTGCCTGCGCGCTGCACCTTGCCAACCTGATTAAACAGCACAACGCCAGCGGCGCGAAGCCAGAGCTTTCGTCGGAAAACATCTATGTGCTGGAAAAAGGGCGCGAGATCGGGGCGCACCAGCTTTCGGGCGCGATCATGAATCCCAAGGCGCTGGCGGAACTGGTCCCCGACTTTCAGAAAAGCGCGCCGCTGGACACGCCGGTAACGGATTCCGCCGCACTGGTGTTCACGGAGAAATCCTCCTACCGCGTTCCCATCACCCCGCCGCCCTTTAATAACGGGGGCAATTTCGTGATTTCACTGAGCAAGCTGGTGAAGTGGATGGGTGGGCTGGTGGAAGCGGCAGGCGTCAACCTGTTCAAGGAATTCGGCGGCGCGGAATTGATTTATGAAGGGAACGGCATCGCGGGAGTCATCACCGAAGACAAGGGGCTCGACAAAAACGGTAAGCCTAAGGACAACTTTACTCCGGGCTACGAACTTCGCGCCAAGGTGACGGTGCTTGCCGAGGGGACGCGCGGCTCGCTCACCAAGCAACTCGTCGAGAAGAAAAATCTCGGCAACATCAATCCTCAAAGTTACGGAATCGGGATCAAGGAGCTGTGGGACATTCAGCCCGGGAAGCTTCAGCCCGGCTATGTGGCGCACACGCTGGGCTGGCCCATTTCGACCAAGATGTACGGCGGCGGCTGGATCTATGGCCTTAGCAACAACCGCGTTTCGATCGGGCTGGTGATTGCGCTTGAATATGAGAATTCACGATTCGATCCGCATGCGGCGTTTCAAACGTGGAAAACGCATCCGCATGTGCGGAATATCCTGGAAGGCGGAAAGCTGGCCCGCTACGGCGCAAAGTCCCTTCCCTACGGCGGCTGGTACGCGATGCCGCGCAATTATCTGGATGGCGGGCTCATCGTCGGCGACTCCGGCAGCTTTCTGGATTCGCAGCGGCTGAAAGGCGTGCACCTGGCGATGAAGAGTGGCATGCTGGCGGCCGAGACGATTTTCGAGGCGCTCAAAAAAGGGGACTACTCCGCCAACACACTAAAGCTCTACAAGGAAAAAATCGACAAGAGTTACATCAAGGATGAGCTTTGGAAGGTGCGCAATTTCCACCAATCCTTCCGCAACGGCTTGCTCGATGGCTTTTTCTATTCCGGCTTGCAGGAGATTACCGGTGGTGCGGGCATTATCGACCCGATGCATGCCCACGCAGCCCATGAAGCATACAAACCGATTTTCGGCCGGCCGGCGCCGGAACGCTTCAAAGGGGACGGCAAGCTGACGTTTGATCGCTTGACGGACGTCTACCATTCCGGCACGCGCCACGACGAGGATCAGCCGTGCCACTTGAAAGTACAGGATCTGAACATTTGTTCCACGCGCTGCGTGGAGGAATTTGGAAATCCCTGCCAGTATTTTTGCCCGGCGGCGGTCTATGAAATGGTGAAAGAAGGCAGCGGCCAGAAACTGAAAATCAACGCCGCCAATTGCGTGCACTGCAAGACCTGCGACATCGCCGACCCGTACCAGATTATCGACTGGGTTGTCCCCGAAGGCGGAGGCGGCCCCAACTACGAAGGCATGTAGAGCCCAGAGCAAAAAGCCGATTCCTAAAGGGCGCTAGGGCAACAATCCGTAAACATCCAATTCGCCGGGAATAGTGGTGGTGTTCGAGGCGCCTCCGGTATTGTTGCCGCGAGTTCCGACGTACACCTTTCCATTAGCCACTGTGGGCACCGTGAACTTCACCGCATTCCCCGCCCGATCGCGATTTCCCGCGGCCTGTGATGAGTTCCATAGTTCGGTACTCACATTTGCCGCATCGTAGGCGTGGAGCACCGCAGGCCCACATTGGCCGGCCTGTTGCGTGCAATATTGATGAGTTTCGAGTGCCCAAACGATTCCATTCACTGAAGTGCCCGTCGAGGAAACCGAAGGAGTCGATCCGGGAAATCCAAAACTGCCAGGCGAAGAGTGGGAGGGAGCCACATCAAAACGTCCGGTACCCGGAGTAAACGTATATTGCTGCAGCGGGCCTCCGCTTCCGGCTATATAGAGACTGTTATTCCAGAACACGCTGGTCGCAAAGATCGATTGGCCGATGTTCAGGGCCTGTACAACGTGATTTTGCGCGACATCAAAGCCGCCGAGGTTGTCGCGGTTCACGAGGTATAGGACCGCATCTTTTCCACCGCCGATCAGGAGATGCAGCACGGGGCCCGAAGGTTGATCGATCAAGATTGCTGCTCCGCCTGAGCCGTGGTCTGCGTCGCTGCTATTGAGATTCTGTTGGTTGTCAGGGGCGAAGTAACCCGCAACTGTCAGGCCGGATGTGGTGCTGAGCTTTACCGTCGAATCACCGTAGTTCGAACCTCCGGAATCCGCGTCGAAGGAGCCATTCCCCGTCAGGAAATAGAGATTGTTCAGCGAGTCGGCGGCTGGAGCTCCGCCCGACATCCAGATTCCTCCGCGTGACTGCGAAAAACCGGCGACCAGATTCGGAGTGCTGTTCCAGACAGCGACCGGCGCGACACCGAGATTGCCGGCGCTGAAGCCCATCACCCAACCGTGATACGGATCGTTGTCTCCGTGGGAGGCCCACGAAACGTAAACGATTCCGTTGACCAGCGCGAGGCCGGGTCTTTGATTTTCGGTTAAGGGGTTAAACGCCAGAACGCCGCCACTTGAACCGTCGCCATTCCCGGACACTGTGATGGTGGCGTCGATGGTTGCGGGACCCCAAACTTCTCGCTGCCGTCGATGAGGCTCAATCCATGGAGACGTTGATGGCAAGCAGACGAAGGTATGCAGGAAGTGCCCGTGTCCTCGGTCTTCGATACCACATAAAGAGTCTTGCTGGACAAATCGATCACTGGAGTGCCGATGATGCCGATATCCGGCTGGATGTCTCCCGTGTGGACATCGGCGGAGTTGACGAATGTCTCTCCCGCTCCAATCAAGGACTTTTGCCAAAAGGTTACGCACGGGCTGGTATCGGCGTCGAAGGCATAGACCGAATCATGAGTGGTGGCCACAAATATGACGTTGTGCGTGCCCACACCGATCACCAGGCCTGGCACCCAAAGCGGCTGCGCGTAGATTGCGCCATCGACATTGCAAGAAAAGAGTTTTCCGAAAGAACCGGTTGCGACATTTGCGGTCGTCAGAGCGTATTCGTGCGTATTCGATCCGTCCCTTGCCAGGTTGTTGTGGTAAGTCGTGACACCGGCAAGATCGGTGACGCCGAAAATCGCGGAAGCGCTGGTGGTGCCATCCGTCGCACTGGTGGCTGTGACCGTAACTGTTCCGGCGGAGTTCGACGCGACATAAGTCGCAGATGCGGCACTTTGCGATCTGAAGCTGCCGGCGGTGGCGGACCACGTCACGCCGAGCGGGTCATTGGTCGTCGCAGTGAGGGAGATGGACTGTGTGACGGTCAATCCTCCGCCCTTTGGAGAAAGGGAGAGGGTAATTGGGCCCGCCGAACGTATCGTCAGAGACAGATTGACCGTTTTCGATTGCTGTGGACTACCGGAATCCCGCACCTGAATGGTCAGGGCCAGATTGTCCGCGGTTGCCGTGGGGGTTCCCGTGATCGCCCCCGTGGATGCGTTCAGGTTCAACCCAGCAGGCAGAGTGCCGCTGGTCGTACTCCAGTTGAAAGGAGACGTGCCGCCTGTTGCAGTCAGTGTTGCGCTATACGCCGCGCCCACCTGGCCGCTAGGCAGGGTGGTGGTTGAGATGGCCAGCGGGTCCGGATTCGTCTTTCCGGAGGAGGAGCCGCAACCCTGGAGGAGCAGGATGACTGAAAACAAGGAAAAGACGGTGAATCTCTGGATGAGGATGAGGGGCCAGTTGAATTTTTTCATTTCGTTCAGGCGCGCTCCAGGACTTGGACTCCAGGAAATTATCCGCGAATTCGGCGGCAAATACACCAGCGGGACTCTCAGGAACTCACTTACCAAGTCAAGTTGAGGGCGACCAGAGCTTGCGAAAATAAGTTTTCACGCGAGTCCAGGTGGACGCCTCCGGCGGCTTTTGTGGCTTGGGAAGTGAATTGGCGGGCGCCGCGGAGCTTGTGGTTTGGGCCACCACCGGATCGCCTTCCACGCGGCCCTGGAAAATCAGGGTGGGGCGTACGCGGACGCGACGGACAAGGATGATCAGGTTCGGGTCGAACTCGGCTTGCACCTTAGCCTTGGCGTCGTAGCGCAACGGCGGCATGAAGACCTGATACACAGGCTCTTCCGGTTGCGCCGTCTGCGAAGCATTCTCCGGGGTCGCGGGGGCTTTTGCTTCGGCGGCCTTTTTCCGGATCTCTTCCGTGGTAGCCAGTTGACTGATTTCGACTCCCGGCGTCATGGGTTTGATGATCGACTGCATGGCGCAGACGCAGTGCCCCGCCGCGGAGCGGAGACTTTCGATCTGGCCGTTAGTCAGGGAGACATCGCCGCTCTGGGGCACAACCACGCTTTGGCCCGTCAGTTGGTGCTCGACGCGGATAGCTCCCTTATTCGCGCGAATACACATGGCACCAGCGCTGTCCAGCCCCACGAGAACATCTTCAGCCCCGTTGCCTATTGAAATGGGATGCGCCTGGATTTGCGGGGTGTAGATATTTAGCGCGACCTCGGCGCTGACAACTGCGTGAATTGTGCCGGAATCGAGCGCCAGGGTAATCGCGCCCCCGGCCTTCAGCACGGAAAAATGCGCGGGGCCGCAGATCATAATCTGGCCGCCCTCCAACAGATCAATGCGCGCCTGGCCGGCCTTCACACGGACATCGCTGCCGCTGCGCAGGACCGTTTTCACCTGGCCGTGAACAACCTCCACGGTCATCGGTCCGTCAACGGAGATCGCTTCCCCCTCGATGACGCCGATGGCATCGCCCGGAGGATTGTCGGCGCGCGCTGCGGGTACCGCAAAAAAAGCCGCGAACAGGACGGCGCAGGCCAGAGGAATGGCTCTGCCACGCCGTGTTCCGTTATTGGCCGTGCTGGTCAATTGCTTCGCTCTCCATCGGGGCGGCGGAACGGGGGCACTCTATATACTATAGGAAGATGGAAAAGCGCGACATACAAGGGCAGGAGCCCGAGGCGGCTGTCAGCGCGCATTACGATACGACTCTGCCAAATCTGCCGTGGAGCCGGCGAATCCAGATACCCGTAATCGCTGCGCTGGTGTATAGCGTGATTCGCCTGCTGGGCCCGACCCTGCGCTTTGAGGTCCTCGGGCGCTCCAGAATGGATAGGCTCCCACCACACAATCATCCGTGCATCTGGGCGTTTTGGCACCGCGTGATTGTGCCCATCACCTGGTATGGAAGAAACCGTGGCATCGTGATTATGAACACCACCGCTTTCGATGGCCAGTGGACCCGTAGGGTGATCGAACGACTCGGATTTGGCACGGCGCAGGGCAGTTCTTCGCGCGGAGGCTTGCGTGGTTTGCAGGTGATGGCGCAGCGTATCCGCGAAGGGCTCGATGCTGGCTTTACCATTGACGGGCCGCGGGGGCCGCGCTACGTCGCGAAAGTTGGTCCCGTGCTGCTTGCGCGCATGACGGGCGCGCCAATTCAGGTGTTTCATATCGGCGTCGATCGCGGAAAAACCATGGAAAAGACTTGGGATCATTTCCTGCTGCCGGCACTGTTTGCGCGCGCCGTGATCATTGCCGGCAACCCAATCCGGGTTCCACCCGATGCCGACGCCGACACGATCAAAGCCAAGCATGGGGAAATGCAGAAGGAACTCGAGCGTGTCCGCGATATTGCGGAGGGGTGGTTTTCCCTCAGCGAAGAGGAAAAGATTCGCTATCGCAATGAATTCGGCCCTTGAGGCTAGTTGCCGTCGCGCTCGCCGAGCTTCACTGGGACGTCTACCTTTTTTGCACCGCGATAGACCGTTACGGTGACCGAATCGCCTGGGCGTTTCCGATTCAGCAGAACGTTCATGTCGAATTGGTTGGCGACTTTCTGGCCGTCGATGCCGACAATCACGTCGCCACCGATCGTCAGGCGGCGCATACCGGATTGCACGGTGCGGTCTCCGCCGTGAATTCCGGCGGCGGCGGCAGGGCCGCCTTTTGTGGCTTGTTCCACAAGCAAACCTTCCTGCACGGGCAAATCGAGCGCCTCGGCCAGCCATGCGGTCAATTCCAGAGTGCTGACCCCCAGATAAGCGCGTCGGACTTTCCCTTCGGTAATAAGGTCGTTGGCAATGAGCTTCGCGGTGTTAATGGGAATGGCGAATCCGATGCCCGCTGCTGTCCCGGATGGCGTGTAGATGGCGGAGTTAATTCCGATCACATCGCCGTGCGTGTTGATGAGCGGGCCGCCGGAATTGCCGCGGTTGATGGAGGCGTCCGTCTGAATCGCGTCATCAATGAATGTGCTCTGGCTGGTTTGCACCGTGCGGCCCAGGGCGCTGACGACGCCGGTAGTAAGCGTGGACTGAAAACCGAAGGGATTCCCGATGGCGAGAACTTTCTGGCCGACTTGCAGGGCGGAGGAATCGCCGAGTGCCAGGGAAGCGAGGTGCTTCCCCTTCGGATCAATTTTGAGGAGGGCGACGTCATTGCGCTGGTCGGCGCCGATGAATTTCGCCGGGTAGCGGCTTTTGTCGCCCAGGATGACTTCAATCGTCTGCGCGCCGGCGACAACGTGGAAGTTGGTGAGGATGTAGCCGCGGGGATCGATCAGGAAGCCGGATCCGGCGCCTTCCACAGGAACAGGGTCCATGAAGAAGTCGTACTCGGTGGCCTTCGTGAGGACGTTGGCGACGGCCGGAGAAGCCTGGCGATAGATCCGCACATTAATGGATTCCTCTTCAGTGAGGGATTCCGGGTGCTCGGAGGCACTCTTCAAATTGAGGCCAGGTTGTATGTCGCCGAGGCGCCGCGCTTCGACTTCCCTGGCCTGCCGGGGTCCAAAGCGCGCTCCGACCCAATAGGCCCCCACGAGGAGAATCAGGACGATCAGAATCGGCCGTACGCGGCTTGCGCCGGTTTCAGTATTGCTTTTCATGATGGGTTGCTCCACACATTGTCTTTCTCAGTATAAATCATCCGCAGGCAGGCGGGGGCGAGCAGTGGGGGCCCGGCACGACAAGGCGGCCGCGGACAGTGGCTAGTAGCGCAAAGGGCAAGTAGGGGCGCAATTCGGGGGAAAGCGCGAGAAGATAGAGGAACTGAGAGTTTGATTCCACGCCGCAGCTCGAAAGCGATATCTTGGGAGGAACGATGGAACGCGAACGCCGCCGGACCCCACGCTACATGTTTTTTGCCAGCGCCGAATTGCTCGAGGAAAAAAGCGATGTTCGGATCGCGACGCGCGTCAGCGAGCTGAGCCGAAACGGCTGCTACTTGGACATGATGAACCCGTTCCCCATGCACACGGTGGTCCGGGTGAAGATTTGGACGGAAGAGAACGTGATGATTGAGACCAAGGCTTGCGTGGTCTATTCGCAGATGAATCGCGGTGCGGGGCTGGCATTCGTGGACATGGATCCGAAGCATCTGCCGTTGCTGGAGCAATGGCTGGCGAAGGCAGAGAAGGAATCGTAGGCGGCGGATAGAAATCCGCAAACCCCAGATCAGAGACGGGCTTTACAAGAATATTCCGCTGATACTTACTTCAATTCAATTTCGATAATCTGCCCTTCGCCCTTTCCCTCGTTGGCGAGCGTATGCGTGACCTTCGTCGTAACCCAGTGAAAATCGCCCGGCTTGATTTCGTGCGTGGAGGATTGTCCGTTGGGCGCGGTCATGGTCAGATTGAGCCCGGTGGCCGCAACAATCAGGTAGGGGCGATCGTGGGTGTGCATCGGAGTGACGCCTCCCGGTGCAAGCTTCCATTTGTAGACGCGGGCGCTGGGATTTTCGCCGGCCACAGGCCCCGCTGCACCCGTCGAAGGATGTTCGGGGCGCTGGAGAAGCTCGACGTCCAGGACGTCGAAGAGGCCTGGCCCCAAATTGTGGACCCTATGCGTGAACGGTGTTTCATGCAGGGTGCGTAGTGAGATGTTGCCGGGTTGCTGTTCGATGGGAGCGCTCTCCGGCTGATTGGGGAGTTGCTGCGAGGCGTTGGAGTGCCCGAGCCATACGGCTACGTCGTCGACCGAATGAATGTGATAGGAGCTCCATTCGCCGGGCTGGAGGGTCACTCGCAGAACCAGCAGATTTTCGTTTTTCAGAAGTAAATGATGGTGAGGTTCCTGCTCGACCGGAACGGGCGCAGAAGTTTCCTGAGCAGCGAACAGGGTAAGGAGAACAATTGCGGGCGCGACGCTGAACCAGAGTTTCATGGGCGAGCCTTTCGCGTGAGATAGAAATGGCTCGATTCTAATGGTTGATGAAAGCTGCGCCAAAGAGTTTTTGCGGGAGCAAACAGAGGCACGTCAGAATTTGCATTCGAGATTCAGCTGAAAGCGGCGGCCGGGGTAGGCGGAGGCAGGAGCACCGAAATTCGGATTGCGCAGCCCACCGTCGGGACCGATCACGCCGATGTAAGTGACATAGTTCGGGTGATTAAGGATGTTGAAGATGTTGAGCGCAGCGGTGAGCACAGGGCCGTCTTTTCTCTCCTTTTTGAAATGAAAATCGTGAGCTACGTTGACGTCCAGATTCACAAGTCCCGGCCCGTGCAGTGAATTGCGTGCCGCCAGTCCGCCGTCCGGGCGATCGTTGAAAACTCCATCGCCATTCGAATCGAGTCCTGTGATGACGTTGACGGGATTCCCGGAGTACGCCTGAAGCGCAACACCGAGGCTGAAGAGACTTGAAGGCTCGAAGGTGCCGAGTAAATCAAATTTGTTGCGGCGGTCATTGTTGGAGCGCGCCCAATCCAGGTTCGGGAAGTTGCTGTTTCCGGGAAAATACGTGATGCCGCCGGTGTTGTTGTAGGACTTGCCGAGAATGTACTGCGCCTGGCCGGCAAAGTATTTGGAAGGCTTGCCGCGAAACGTAACCTCAAGCGAATTGCCTTTCAGGTAGCCTTCGGATTCGATCTGGCGGATTTGGCCAAAGGCGGCATTGGGGCGCGCCAGGTAGTCGGGCGCGAGCGGCGCATTGATGTCGCGAGACACAAATAGATCGATGCCGCGGGTGCCGACATATGTGGCGCTGAGGGTGCTCTTCGCGGTGATCTGGCGTTCGATGCCGAAACTGTATTGAACAATTTGCGGAATCCTGAGGCGCGGATCGAGTACCACCAGACTGGTTGGAATGCCGACGAGGTCTGCCGCAGTAACGGGATATGGAACGAGCCCATTGGTTTGCAAGGGAAGGAATTGGCGCAGGAGAGTTTTTCCGTCGTAGTGCAGCAGATCGGCAATGTTGCGGTTGCCGGGGCGGTCATAAAAAACCCCTGCGCCGCCGCGGAGAATGATCTTGCCCTGCGGCTTCGGCGCCCAGGCAAACGCAAAGCGGGGCGCGACATTGTCCGGATCGTTGTTGAAATAGTTCGAGAAGTAGTAGCGCGCGCCAAGGGTGACGGAGAAATTCGGCTTGATGCGCACGCTGTCTTCGATGAAGCCGGAAACGATTCGCTCCCAGAAAACCAGATGGCCGTTGCCGGTCTGGATTCGGAAGCCGGCGGGTTGCCTGGCGTTGAACGCGTTGATGTCGGCAAACGTGTACGCACCCTGCTGGTACGTGAAGTCATCGTTCCCGCGGCGGCTGAGGTCGGGAACGTCCACGCCAAAAACCAGCATGTGGCGGCCGTTGGTGTAGGTGACAAAGTCGGTGCCATCGAAGTGGGCCTCCGTGCGATGAAGATCCGCCTGCGCACCGCCGCCGGTGAAAACACCCTGCACCAGCAGTTGCGGAGCGGCGACGTTGCTGGTGGTGGGATTATCGTTGTGGCCGAAGAGAAAGCGCAGCTGGTTCACCCACTTCGAAGAGAAAATGTGGCGGTAGCTGACGTTGATTTCATGCTCTGTGAAACCTGTTGTGTACCCAGCCTCGGGGAGAACCAGGCCGCCGACTCCTTGATTTCTTAATTTCTGATCTTCGTAGGAATATCCGATCCAAAATTGGTCGCCATTGTCGAAATCGTGGAAAGCGCGAAAGGAGCCGAAGAAGTGGCGCTGCGGCGCGGGCACGTTTTCGTCGACGAGGTTGACGGCCGGGTTGGTGGGCGAGCCGAAAGCGTGGACGACAGCCTGAAGATTGTCGTTGTCCTGCTCGAGCGAGACAAGAAAAGTGTTTCGTTTGTCTCGGCCAAGCGGCCCGGTGAAGGAGCCCTCTTCCATGTAGCGGCTTTCGGTGGGCTTGGTTGCCGCAAACGTGTTGCTGGCGTCGAAAACGGAATTGCGGGTCAGGAAATTCACCGTTCCGTGATACGCGGGCGTTCCAGCCTTGGTGGTGATTTCGACGCGCGCGCGGCCGGGCCGGGCAAATCGCGCTGAATAGGGATTCTGATTGATTTTGACTTCTTGGACGGCGGAAGCGGAGACGCCGGGGCCGTTGGCCTCAACGCCGTTGACGACGAGCGAGACACCGCTGCTGGCTATGGCGTCGTCGCTGAGGAAACGGGAGAGAAGCGTGATGTAGTCGAGATCGAAGACGGGGACACGATCGAGTGCGTCGCGGGTAATGTTGTTCGCGTTAAGATTTTCGGAAGGGTCGGACGAGGTCTGCGGGACGTTTTCATCGGCGGTGACGCTGACGACTTCGCTGACGGCGGAAATGGCCAGCGTGACGTGCAGGGGCGGAATCGGCTTTGCGCCAATGGTAACGTCGAGGAAACCGTCCCGGAATCCGCTGGCGTGGATGCGCAGGCGATACTTGCCGTGGGGCAGCTCGTCGAAGAAGAAAAATCCAGTTCGGTCCGTGGTAGTGGAAGCCTGGACCGCACCGTTCGCCGCCAGCAGCGTGACTTGTGCGTCCGCCAGGTCGGCGGAAGAAGGATCGAGAACCGTTCCAGAAAGAGCGTGACTGGGAGCGGTGGACGGTGACGTCTGGCAGAAGATCGAGGCGGGAAGAACCAGGACGAGGAAGAAGATGATGAACGCGCGCTGGGCGCAATACGGGTGCACTGGCGGATTGGAGTTCGCGGATTTCATTTGGCCCGCGGGCGAAGAGCTGCCCTTAGAAGCACAACACAAACACACACCTTCCGATACGTAAGCAATGTACGGAAGCCAACCTAAACGGAAGATTAAACCAGACCGGCACGCTCAGGCGCGGGGAAAAACCGAATAGAGGATAGCGATGTAGTGGCACGTGCTGCCGGTCATAACCAGGAGATGCCAGATGACGTGGTGATACGGGATTTTCTTGCAGGCGTAAAAGATCACGCCGATCGAATAGGCGAGGCCGCCCAGGACAATCCAGACCACGCCTGTGAGCGGCACATGCATGTAAACCTGGCGGGCGGCAATGACCCCGAGCCATCCCATGGCGACATAGGCGGAGACGGAAATTACGGGAAAGCGGTCGGCGAACCACAGCTTGAACAGGACGCCAACCACGGCCATCGCCCAGATGACGGCCAAAAGCGACCAGCCCCAACTGCCACGAAGATTGACGAGGAGAAAAGGGGTGTAGGTACCAGCGATGAGCAGGTAGATGGCGCTGTGGTCAAAGATCATCAGGGCGCGCTTCGCGCGCGGCGAAGAAGTGCCGTGATAGAAAGTGGAGGCCGCGTAGAGACACACGAGGGTCGCGCCAAAAATTGTGCAGCCGAGGATCTGCCACCGGCCGCCGCGCAGAATCGCAAGCACGAGCAGAACCACGAAGCCGACGATGCTGCCGAGCAGGCCAAAACCGTGAGTCAGCGTGTTGGCGAGTTCGTCGGCGGTGATGTGGCGAGTGAGTCCGCGGGCCCAGGAGAGCATGCATTCAGCTTGCGCGCCTGAGTGAGTGATGGCAAGCGGAATCGAGTGAAGTGTGCGTGACGGCGGTACATCGCGAATGTTTGTGCAGCCGCGCGCTGATCTCTAGAAGCTATCTCATAAATGGGACTTTGGGGGTCGGAGCTTTTAGCTCCGACATTTTAGGCCTAAATAATTGGCCTTTTAGCCCCTGAGGACACTCTTCGATCGTCTGAACCTGATTTCTGAGATAGGTTCTAGTCTTTGGCTTTCTGCAATTCTTCCGTAAGCGCGGGCATCACTTCGAAAATGTCGGCGACGATGCCGTAGTCGGCGATTTCGAAGATGGGCGCGTTCTGGTCCTTGTTGACGGCCACGATGGTGCGCGCGCCTTTCATGCCGACGACGTGCTGGATGGCGCCGCTGATGCCGAGCGCAAGATACAGTTTCGGCGCAACGGTTTGCCCGGAACTGCCGATCTGCCGCTCCATCGGGAGCCAGCCTTCGTCGCAAATGGGGCGTGACGCGGCGAGTTCGGCACCCATGGCTTTGGCGACGGCTTCCGCCTGCGCAATGTTTTCGGGCGCCTTGATGCCGCGGCCAATCGCGACGATGAGAGGGGCCTGAGTGAGATCCACGGCGGACTTCGCTTCCTTGAAAAGTTCCAGTGGCTTGGTGCGAATGTCCGCGGCGTTCACATTCACGGCTATAGTATTGACCGGAGCTTTGCCGTTCGGGTGAGCCGCAAGCTGATCGGCCCGGAATGCTCCCGATTGGAACGATACGAACCACGGCGCGGCGCCGGTGAAAGTAACGTCCGCGGCGGTCTTGCCCTGAAACATCTGGCGCACAAAAACCAGTTTGCCGCCTTCGCTGCGGAAGCCGACGCAATCGCCGACCATTCCCTTGCCGAGCATCGCCGCAAGTTTCGGGGCGAAGTCGCGCACCTGATAGGTATGCGGGAACAGGACAAGATCGGGCTTCGCCGATTCGATGACCTGCTTGAGCGCGGCGCAATACCCGTCGGGAGTGTAAGCGTCAAGCAGGTCGTGCTCGATTTGCAGAACCTCAGCGACGTTTTTTGCGGCGAGCTCGCCGGCGAGCGCGGCGATACCTTTGCCGATTACAGCTGCGGTGACAGTGGCCGATGACGCAGCAGCGATCTGCTGCGCTGCCACGAGGGTTTCAAAGCTGGTGTTGTTCCATTTGGCTTGGCGTTGTTCGGTGATGACCAGGATTTTCATAATGAGCCTCGAATTTTTTGAGAGACGCTGGCCGGCAGGATGCCGGCGCTACAGTACCCGCGCTTCGAACTTGAGTTTTTCAACCAGCTTGGCCGCGGCTTCCTTCGGCGTTCCGGTAAGGAATTCGGTTTTTTTGGTTTTTGTGGGCACATAGATTTTTTCAATTTTCTGCGTGGGTTCAACCGTAACGCCGAGCGATTCCCGTGTGAGAGCGGCGATTTCTTTTTTCTTGGCGGCCATGATGCCCTTCAGCGTGGCGTAGCGAACTTTGTTGATGCCCGACTGAATGGTAAGGACCGCGGGAAGCGGGCACTCGATATGTTGGAACCAACCGGCTTCGAGCTCGCGCTTCAGCTTCATTTTCGTGTCTTGCACGTCAATCTGCATGATCAGCGTGGCGTGCGGCAGATTCAGCAAAGCGGCGAGGAGGACCCCGGTCTGGCCGAAGCCGTGGTCGTCGCTCTGCAGGCCGGTGAGGACGAGATCGATTTTTTCCTTGCCGATCGCCGCGGCAATTGCTCTTGCGCTGCCGAGCGGATCCAGTTGCGCGAAATTATCGTCGGCGATGTGGATGCCGCGGTCAGCACCCTTGGCGAGGGCTTCCTTGATGGTTTGCTTCACGCGCTCGGGACCGAGCGAAAGAGCGATCACTTCGCCTCCGTGTTTTTCTTTCAGACGAAGCGCCTCTTCGAGCGCGTAGGAGTCGGGCTCGTTCATTTCGAAGCCAATGTCCGATTCCTTGATCCAGTTGCCGGCGATGGCGAGCGGCGCATCTTTGGCGGGAACCTGTTTGATGCAGACGAGGATATTCATTGCGGTGCCTTTCGATGTGAAAAACGCCCGCCTCGGAAGGCGGCCGCTGCAAGACCGTGCACGGAACAGGGAGCGTGGCCGCGTAGAAGTTGAGATCCTTCGCTTCGCTCAGGATGACAAACGCAGGATGGAGCGCTTTACTTCCCGGCCCAGCGCTTGAAAATCAGGGCGGCGTTGGTGCCGCCAAATCCAAACGAATTCGAAAGCGCGTAATCCACGGTGGCTTTGCGCGCGACGTTGGGTACGTAGTCGAGATCGCAGTGGGGATCCGGCTTTTCCTGGTTGATCGTGGGCGGCAAAGTCTGGTCGCGCAACGCGAGAACGCAGATGCCGCCTTCGAGGCCCCCGGCGCCGCCAAGAAGATGTCCGGTCATGGATTTGGTGGAGCTAACCGGCAATTTCTTGTTGATGGCGCGTTCGCCGAACAGGCGCTTCATCGCCGTGGTTTCGATGGCATCGCCGAGCGGTGTGGAAGTTCCGTGGGCGTTGACGTAGCCGATGTCGTCGGGCGAGAGCTTCGCATCCTTCAACGCAGCGCGCATCACGCGGAAAGCACCATCGCCGTTTTCCGCCGGCTGCGTGATGTGATACGCGTCGCCGCTCATGCCGTAGCCCACAATTTCCGCGAGGATCGGAGCGTTGCGCTTCTGCGCGTGCTCCAGCGATTCCAGGATCATAATCCCCGCGCCTTCGCCTACCACGAACCCGTCGCGGTCCGCGTCAAACGGGCGGCTAGCTTTTTCCGGCGCGTCATTGCGTGTCGAAAGCGCGCGCATGGAAGCGAATCCGCCGATGCCCATCGGAGTAATCGTGGCCTCCGTACCGCCGCAAATCATCATATCGGCCGCGCCACGTTCAATTATCTTGAACGAATCGCCGATGGCATGGGCTGAGGCGGAGCAGGCCGTGGCGGTTGCGGAGTTCGGCCCGCGCGCACCGTACCGAATCGAAATATGTCCCGAAGCCAAATTGACGATGGCGGAAGGAATGAAGAAGGGTGAAATCTTCCCGGGGCCGCCCTGCATCAGCTTGATGTGCTCGCGTTCGATGATGTCGAAACCACCGATGCCGGAGGCGACATACACGCCCACTTCATCAAGGTCAGAGTCTTCCGGCTTCCAGTTAGCCATCTTGACGGCGAAGTCCGCCCCGGCCAGGGCCACCTGGATGAACCGCCCCATTTTCTTCAGTTCTTTTTTCTCGATCCACTGGAAGGGGTCGAAGTTTTTGACTTCCCCGGCGATTGTGCAGTCGAAACCGGTTGTATCAAATTGCGTGATGGTGGCTATGCCGCTGCACCCGGCCAAGAGGTTTCTCCAGCTTTCCTCCGTGCCGATGCCCAGCGCGCAAACCAGTCCAACACCCGTGACGACTACCCGGCGAGTCAAGGTTCGAATGCTCCCTGTTGAGGTGATGGTTTCGTGGCTTACTTACCCTTGGCGTGTTTGTCGATGTAATCGACCGCGTCTTTCACGGTGGTCATCTTTTCGGCGTCCTCGTCGGGCACTTCGATGCCGAACGCTTCTTCGAACGCCATCACTAATTCCACCTGGTCAAGCGAATCGGCGCCCAGGTCGTCCACAAACGACGCCGTGGGCGTCACTTCCGCCTCGTCCACGCCGAGCTGCTCGACGATAATCTGCTTTACGCGTTCTTCTACGCTGGCCATTCCTTTTCCTCCGCGATTCTTGATCGCCGTAAGTTGGAATTGCGTCTGCTTATCCCAGCCTGGATTACCTGTTACTGCTTGCGCGGAGTACAGCCGCGCCAAAATCGTCGTGTTAGGCCCTTTTGTTCAGATTC
>DASYXF010000045.1:0-2898 GCA_035935335.1 Candidatus Acidiferrum sp. | reverse complement strand
ATCAAGGCGGCGATCCTGGCTATTCAAAAACTCTCCAGGGAAATCGAGATGCGAGTTCCCTTCCTTGTTTCCGTGACGATCGAGCCGATGGGGTCGATGCTGGCGGGACAGACGGTGGAAGCCATGTGGGCTTCGCTGCGGCATGCGCGCCCGCTGGCATTCGGGATGAACTGCGCCACTGGGCCGGAATTCATGACCGATCACATCCGGACGCTGAGCACGCTCACCGGAGAATTTGTGTCGTGCTATCCGAATGCAGGTCTGCCGGATGAAGAGGGAAAGTACCTGGAAACGCCGACGTCGCTGGCGACACAGCTGGAAAAATTTGTGAACCACGGCTGGCTGAACCTCGTAGGCGGGTGCTGCGGAACCACGGAAAAGCACATCCGGGCGATCGCACAAATGGCGGAGGGAAAGAAACCCCGAGTTCGGCCGGCCGAAGCGCACCGGGCGGTGTATTCCGGCATAGACACCATTGAGGCGGACGATTCCACGCGGCCGCTGCTGGTGGGTGAGCGGACGAATGTGATCGGTTCACGTCTGTTCAAGAATCTGGTGGCCGAAGAAAAATGGGAAGAGGCCACGGAGATTGCGCGGAGGCAAGTGAAGGGCGGAGCGCACATCGTGGATGTGTGCCTGCAGAGCACGGAGCGCGACGAGAAGAAAGACATCGAGCCGTTCTACGAAAAGTTGATCCGGAAGATCAAGGCTCCTGTGATGATTGACACCACGGATCCGACTGCGGTGGCGCTGGCGCTGACCTATTGCCAGGGCAAGGCGATCATCAATTCGATCAACCTGGAAGACGGGGAAGAGAAATTCGAAAAAGTTGTGCCGATTGCGCATGATTTCGGGGCCGCAATTGTGGTGGGCTGCATCGACGAAGATCCAGTGCAGGCCCAGGCGTTCACAAGGGAGAGAAAGCGAGAAATAGCCAAGCGGTCGTATGAGTTGCTGACGAAAAAATATGGGATGGCGCCGGAAGACATTATTTTCGACCCGCTGGTGTTTCCGTGCGCGACTGGCGATGAGAACTACATCGGTGGAGCCGTGGAGACGATGGAGGGCATCCGGCTGATCAAGGAGGCGCTGCCGGATACGCGGACGATTCTGGGGATTTCGAACGTGTCGTTCGGATTGCCCGCGGGCGCGCGCGAAGTCGTAAACTCCGTTTTCTTGTATTACTGCACCAAGTCAGGGCTGGACCTGGCCATCGTAAATTCGGAGAAACTGGAACGATTCGCCTCGATTCCAGAGCACGAGCGCCGGCTGGCGGAAAACCTTCTGTTCCAGCATAAGCCGAAGGATCTTCCCGCCGACCATCCTCGCGCGGAATTGTTGCGCGAGGTGCCGGAAGATTGGCGTCAACAGAGCAAGGAACAGAAAGCGGCGATCAATCAATTCCACATCGCGGCAATTACGGAACACTTCCGCATGACGAAAAAGAAAGAAAAAGCGGCGGGAGAAGAATTGCCGCTGGATGAGCGGCTGGGAAATTACATCATTCAGGGAACGCGTGACGGCTTGATCGCGGACCTGGAGCGCAAGCGGGCAGAGGGCGTGGCGCCGCTGGACATCATTAACGGGCCGCTGATGACCGGCATGGCGGAAGTAGGAAGGCTTTTCAACGCCAACGAATTGATCGTGGCGGAGGTGCTGCAGTCGGCCGAGGCGATGAAGGCGGCAGTGGGCCACCTGGAACAGTTCATGGAAAAGGCCGACACGGCGAAGCGCGGAAAAGTAGTGCTGGCGACCGTGAAGGGAGACGTGCACGACATCGGGAAAAACCTGGTGGAAATTATTTTGAAAAACAACGGGTTCGACGTGGTGAATTTGGGGATCAAGGTGCCTCCGGAAGAACTGATCAAGGCATTCCAGGCGCACAAACCAGACGCAATTGGACTGTCCGGACTGCTGGTAAAGAGCGCGCAGCAAATGATCATTACCGCAAGCGACTTGAAGGACGCGGGGATCGATGTGCCGTTGCTGGTGGGCGGCGCGGCGCTGAGTGCGCGGTTCACGGAACAGAAGATCGCACCGAGCTATCAGAGCGCAGTGTGCTATGCGAAGGATGCGATGACCGGCTTGCGGCTGATGAACGAGTTGATGGATCCGGCGACACGCGCGCGAGTGCTGAGCGAGCACACGAGTTCCGGTAACGGCGTGAGTGTGGCGACGACGGTAAAGGTCGCGGAAAAGCCGGCGGTTGCGCGATCACCCAAGGTCCGAAGGGATTTGCCGATTCCGGAAGTGGCCACACTGGAACGCAAGGTGCGTCTGGTGCCGGACCTGCGCGAACTGTGGGGCTACATCAATCCGTTCATGCTATACGGGCGGCACATGGGCTACCGGGGAGATTTCGAAAAGCATCTGGCGGCGCGCGAGGCGAAGGCGGTGGAGTTGTACAACGAAATGGAAGAGGTGAAGAACGAAGCCGCTGGATTCATGAAGGTGCGCGCCGTGTGGCAATTCTTTGAGGCGGAAGCGGAAGGCGAAACACTGCATCTTTTTACGCCGGGCGCGAAGGAGCCGCTGCAAAGTTGGAAATTCAAGCGGCAAAAGGCCGGCGATCAGCTTTGCCTGAGCGATTATGTGCTTGATCCGAAAGGCAGACAGCGCGACCACGTGGCGGTATTTGTGGTGACGGCCGGCGAAGGGATTCGAGAACGCTCGGAGAAGGCAAAACACGACGGGTACTATTTCAAGTCACACGGATTGCAGGCGCTGGCGATTGAGAGCGCGGAAGCTTGCGCAGAGTGGCTGCACCGGAGAATCCGGGAGGATTGGGGATTCCCGGATCCACCGGAAATGACGATGGCGCAGCGATTCACTTCCCGGTATCGCGGCAAAAGATACAGCTTCGGCTATCCGGCGTGCCCGGACCTGGAAGATCAGGCG
>DASYXF010000044.1:0-14093 GCA_035935335.1 Candidatus Acidiferrum sp. | reverse complement strand
GATGTTCCGGATCGTGGCGGTGCTTAGGGACTCCTCAAATCGCTTGGAAATCGCGCGCGAAGACACCGGTTCACCCGTCTCGATGTAGGTGCGCACCAAGTCCGCCAAAATCTGACGGTTACGCCGTTCTTGTAGCGCTGGATTCCGCATAGCAGCACTCAGTAAATAGTGCTAGTTACCATTTTAGGCGGCGTGTCAAGTGCCGTCAAAGGAGAGAGTGTTTTGGGCATCCTACAGTCAAACAGGCGGTTATAGCGGAGGAATCCGACAACCCGACTAATCCCAACTCTCGCGTTCTTTCTGGAGATAGTCCGGTGGATACAATCCGCGCCCGATTCCCAAGATCGCTTTTCGGTACGACTTGGGCTTTTTTGTTAGAACAAGGCAATTGTTCGAGACTACGACAAGTAATCTGTCTCCGGGCTTCAGTCCGAGAGCTTTGCGGACTTCCCTTGGAATCACGATCTGGTTTCTGGCAGAAACAATTACTTCAGGCATTGTTATTGGAGGTCTTAGCGGGCCACGCGTCAAGATAGAAAATTGCACATTCAAGCCGCAATTTCCGGTTGGGAATAGAAGAGGAAACCCGCCCCCCCGCTGACATCGCCAGCTGTAACTTGACTCAAAGGAACTCCACCCTCCTGTGAGTGAAGCGGATACAGCCGAGTCATATCGCAAACAAAGGGATCGACTGTCTTGAGAACAGTTATTCTTGAAATCGCCCGGCGGTTCTCTATTCCAAGGCTCTGGTGTAACTCGCGGGCGATAACCTGAGTCGCTTCTGTTGTTCCCAGTTTGTCGGTCCAGTCCGACGAAACGATGAGATTCCAATTGGAAGGTACATCAAGGGTAGAGTTATAGAGCATCGCGAGCTTGAAACCACCAAACCGAACACGAAGCCTCTCTACAACCTTTTTCACGTCGCCTACCAGTGTGTAGATATACATGCCAAAACTCCGTCGGGATAGTTCCTTACTGCATCGAGAATTCCTGCCGCCGTACCTTGGTCGTAGGTGCCTTCGGGTTCGTATCTGCGCTCAGGTTTCCATTCGCTAGCCACCGACCAATTTGCGAGGCGAGTCGAGTTTGCCGTAAACGCTTCTTCCATGCCGGCTAACAATTTCAAGTCATCGAAGCTGTGCGTTCTAAGTGCTCCTTTAAGACGACTCTCAGGGTACTCCCCAACTCCCAGCGTAGCGCACACTGCCGCCTTGAGTGCCAGTTCCACGACATAGCCGCACAAATATGCGCAACCATCATAGCAGCCTGCATTAAAGAGAGCCTCAGCTTCCTTCAGACGCAAGCATGCCAGCTTTTGCAATTCGCGACGGGTCACCATTGCCTCACGGCGAAAGGTATCTCATTCAGTACTTAATTGACAACGAATTGTTATCAATCTGCGCGCGCTGGAGCTTGTCGGAGTAGTCGATGTAGACAGACTTCCACTCGGTGAAGAAGTCGATCGCGGCGACGGCGGCTTCGCGGTGGCCATTGCCGGTCTGCTTGGTGCCTCCGAAGGGGAGATGCGTTTCCGCGCCAATGGTTGGAGCGTTGACGTAGACGATGCCCGTATAAAGGTCCCGCATCGCGGCAAAGGCTCGATTGACGTCGCGCGTATAAATTGACGCCGAAAGCCCGTAGGGCACGCCGTTGGCGATTTCGATTCCCTGCTCAAGGCTGTCAATCGGAATGAGCGAAACCACCGGGCCAAAGATTTCTTCCTGCGCGACGCGCATTTTGGGATCGCAGTCGCCAAACACTGTCGGTTCGTGAAACCACCCCTTCGCGCGATCACCGCTCGCCAGCCGGTGTCCGCCGGTCAGGAGCTTCGCACCTTCCTTTATCCCGATTTCGACGTACGACATCACCGTCTGCAACTGCTGTTCATTGATGCAGGGCCCCATCTCGACCGCCGGATCGAGGCCGTTTCCGACCTTGAGCTTGGAAGCGCGTTCCACAAAGCGCGCCACAAACTCCTTGTACACGCTCTTGTGCACGCCCACGCGGCTCGCGGCCGTGCAGCGTTGCCCCGCCGTGCCGAACCCGCCCCAGATCGCGCCATCCACCGCGAGATCCAGATTCGCGTCGTCCATCACCAGAATAATGTTCTTGCCTCCCATCTCCAGGCTGTAATGCTTGAACGTGGGCGCGCAAGTTTCCGCAATAATGCGGCCGGTCGAAGTGGAGCCCGTGAAGCTTACGACGGGGACATCGGCATGCTTCGTCAAAGAAGCGCCCGCGCCGGGCCCATCGCCGCCGACAAGGTTTACAACACCTGGCGGAAGACCTGCCTCCCGAAGAATTTCGATCAGATGATAGGTGGAGAGCGGCGTGTCCTCCGCCGGCTTGATCACCAGCGTGTTGCCGCAGACCAGCGCGGGCATCATCTTCCACGAAGGAATCGCCATGGGAAAATTCCACGGAGTAATCAACCCGCAAACGCCGATGGACTGCCGCATACTCATCGCAAATTTATTCGGAAGCTCGGACGGTGTCGTTTGGCCAAACAGGCGGCGCCCTTCTCCCGCCATGTAATACGTCATATCAATAGCTTCTTGTACGTCGCCCCGCGTCTCGGCAAGCACCTTACCCATTTCGCGCGTCATGTCGCGAGAGAACTCTTCCTTGCGCTCCACCAGAAGTTCCGCGGCGCGGAAAAGGATCTCCGCCCGCTTGGGGGCCGGAACCAGGCGCCACGTTTTATACGCTTCCTTGGCCGCCGCAACCGCCGCATCCACATCTTCCTTCGCGGAAAGCGGGAAAACACCAATCAGTTCTTCCGTATTCGCGGGATTGCGGTTCTCCAGCGTCTTGCCGCTCCGCGGCGCCACCCATTCCCCGTTGATGAAATTCTTGTATGCGTGCGAAGCGGATGCGGTAGCCATACGCCCTCCCGGACAAAATCGAGTCTAGCCATGCGCGCTGACCCCGTCAAACCAGCCCTCCGGCCCAACCAGCTTTCCAATACGCTGTTTCTGCGGCATTCATCGGCCTGCAACCGTGTTCTTCTATTCTTTCCCTACTGCTTTTCGTGCGCGCGCTGTTCCGGTGGCTCGCATGGGCATTTCGACCTTGGCTTCCACAGGTTTTTCACAGGTTGACACTTCTTTTTATTAATACCCTGTGATAAAGGTTCTTCCAACGAGCCGGTTTCTTTTCGCTCACTGTCGAAACTTCTCAGGTGAAAGTCATACGGCAGTTTCACCGCAGGCGCCCCACACCCCGGGGGCTTTTTGTCTCTCCACATTGCGCGCCAATGTGCAAATTTTGGGAGGAAATTCAATGACCGTAGCAAGTAACTGTTCGCCTTGTACCTTTCGCTTGAATTGCATTTCGCGTAGTACCACCGCAGTGACATTTATCTTCAGGCTTATGTTGCTTGTGCTCGCCTTGTTGACCGCCCGTTCCGCATGGAGCCAGGCGAACCAGGGAACCCTCGAAGGCACCGTCATGGACCAATCCGGCGCCGCAATACCCGACGTCAAGTTAACTGCTACGAACGAAGCCACCGCGATCAAGTTCAATGCCAGCAGCGACGCAAGCGGCCTCTTCACATTTCCAGTGCTTCCGGTCGGAACCTACACGATCGAAGTCGAGCACCCGGGCTTTGGGAAGCTCACCCGGAAGAACATCATCTTGAACGTTGGAGCGCGCTTGAACCTTTCCTTGACTCTCGCTGTGGCGGGGCAAGCTGCGGTTGTAACGGTAACCGGGGAGACTCCCATCCTCGAAACCACTCGAAGTCAGGTCAGTTCTGTAATTAACGACAACTCCGTTGAAAACTTGCCGACCAACGGGCGCAACTTCATCAATTTCGCTCTACTCACCCCTGGTGTCACTTTGGATGTTCGCGGCGGGGATATCAGCTTTGCCGGCCAGCGCGGCACGCTCAATTCCCTTATCGTAGACGGCTCCGATAACAACAACACTTTCTTCGGCCAGTCCGTCGGCCGCACCGGCTCCGGCCGCGCTCCGTACCAATTCAGCGAAGATGCCGTCCAGGAATTTCAGGTCAATTCGAATGCTTATTCCGCGGAACTCGGACATGCCGGAGGCGCGGTGATCAACGTGGTCACCAAAAGCGGCACCAACGATTTCCATGGCACTGCTTTTGAGTTCTACCGCGACAAAGGCCTCAACGCCAACGATCCTATCAACATCATCAAAAAGCTCCCCAGGTCGCCTTACCACTTCAATCAATTCGGCGGCGACATCGGCGGCCCGGTCGTCCGCAACAAACTTTTCTTCTTCTTTGATTATGACGGCCAGCGCAACACCCTTCCCAACCTAGTTTTTCTTGGCGTCGCTCCTCCCGCCGCCCCGACAGCCAACCAGCAGGCCGCTTTGGCCTATCTTCAGGCACGCGATAACCCGTGGACCCGCACGCAAAATCAGAACGTCTATCTCGCCAAGGCGGATTGGCAGCTTGCGCGCAACGAACTCCTCAGTGTCCGCTATAACGCCCAGCGTTTCGTCGGCAACGGCTTTGAAAATGGCGGCCCGCAGAACTCTCTCGAGCACACCGGGGCCTCGGACGTCACCACAGACACCCTCACCGGATCGCTGACCTCCACCATTTCGGGAATCGTCAACGTCTTTCGCGCTGGATACACCCGCGACAACGAGCCTGGGCAGGCAAACAGCATTAACCCGGAGGCCACCATCCGTGAAGGCGGGGTCACCGATCTGGTCGTCGGCCGCAATTTTTTCAGCCCCCGCTTCACCAACATCCATCGCGGCGAGTTCGCCGACACTGCCTCCTTTATTCACGGGCGCCACACCATCAAGACCGGCATGAACATTCTCGTGGATAAAATCGCCAATTTCTTCCCCGGAAACTTCTCCGGGGCTTACGTTTTCAATAGCCTCGAGGGATTCGGCTGCGACTTGACCGGCGGAGGAGCGGCTTGCTTCACGGGCGTGGACGCCACGGACACCTTCACGCAGGCCTTTGGCGGCGCCGGAACTACCGGTCCGACCACCAACCCCAATCTCCATGAGTATTCCTTCTTTGGCCAGGATGAATGGCGCGTGCGCAATGACCTGACCTTCAATTTCGGCTTGCGTTATGACCTCGGTCTTATCGCCCAGCCGCCAACGCTCAATCCCAGCGCCAGCCTCGAGGCCGCCGGTATCTTCACCAACCAGATCCACAACGATCATGCCAATTTTGGGCCAAGGATCGGACTTGCCTGGACGCCCCTGGGCAGCAAGCTCGTGGTACGCACCGGCTACGGCATTTTCTATGGGCGCACGCCCGCCATCACCGTTGGCACGGCCTTCTCCAACAATGCCCTGAACGTTCAGACCCTGACTTTCTCCGGCGCTGACATTCCCCAATACCCAAACACGCAGTGCGGCGCGCCCGTAGGCTCTCCCAGCTGCGCGGCGCCAGCCGGAGGCGCGGCCGGTGTCCCCACCATCTTCGTCTTCCAGCGGGATTATCACCAACCCGACGTGCAGCAGGCCAATCTCGGCCTCGAATACCAGATCCAACCCACCATGTCTATTCAGGTCAACTATCTTTGGGTGAAGGGTACGCATCTCACTCGCACACGGGATATCAATCTGCAGGGGCCGGAAACGCCGACGGTCATCGGCCTGGTCGGGTCAACCGAAACTTTCACCGTGGATCAGATTACTCAGCCCCGGCCCATCGCCGGTTTTGGCCGTATCGCGGAATTCGAAAGCAATGCCAACTCCTTCTACAGCGGCCTCACCGTGCAGGTGAACAAGCGTTTCTCCCAAAACTACCAGTTCCTGGCTTCCTACACCTATGGAAAGGTGATTGACGACAATCCCGACGCCACCGCCGTCGTTCCTTTCTCTTCCGACGATGCCAAACTCGTCCAGGATCCCCTGAATATCCGCGGCGACCGCGGGCCCGGCATCAACGATCAGCGCCACCGGTTCGTCTTGAGTACCATTTGGGATCTCGATGGTTACACCCATTCTTTCTCCCGTGGCTGGCGCTATTTGATCGGCGGCTGGCAGCTCAGTGGAATCCTCACCGCGCAAACCGGTCAGCCGTATTCCGCTCTGATCAATTTCGATCTCAACAAGGACGGCAACAGCCGTACCGATCGCGTTCCGGGAATCGGCCGGGATACTTTTTACCTTCCAAAGTTTGTCTCTCTGGACCCCAGAATCACCAAAAGCCTCTCCATCACCGAGCGCGTCAAAGCTCAGCTGATTCTCGAAGCCTACAATTCTTTGAACACAACCAATTTCACGTCGGTAAGTACTACCCAATTCTCCGCTTCAACCAGCGCCACCACCTGCGCGGGAACACCGAACCCGAATCTTTGCCTGCTTCAGCCTAGGACCGCCTTTCAAACCCCTTTAAGCACCCAGCTCAACTTCAGCCCTGGCGCAAGAATCGTGCAGCTCTCGGCCAAAATCTCCTTTTAGGCCTTTGCAGCCGGGCTTCTGCCTGTGCGCCTCCAGCACCATCCGGGGCGGCTTCTCGCCGCCCTTGTTTTTTGGCCCTTTTTTCTCCCTTGGCCGGTTTCACGCCGGCTGCATGAAAATAAAGAAGGCGGCCCAAGAGGCCGCCTTCTTTTTCCAATCTCGATTTCCTATTTTTGCTTTTCTAATTAGATTTGTCCCATGCCGCCGTCGACGTTCAGTTCGACGCCGGTGATGTAGGACGCATCCGAAGAAGCCAGGAAGGCGACCGCCGAGGCCACCTCTTCCGACTTGCCGAAGCGCTTCATCGGCACTTTGTTGAGCACATAGCTGGCAAACCCTTCTATCTCTTCCTTGGAAAGGCCGGTGCGCCCGAAGATCGGGGTTTCGATCGGGCCGGGAGCGACGGCGTTGACGCGAATGTTGCGTTCCACCAGCGCGCTGGCGAACGAGCGCGTCAGCGAGCGCATGGCCGCCTTGGTCGCGGCGTACACGGAACCCGTCGGGAGCCCCTGGTGGCTGACCACGCTGGTATTCAGTATTATGGACGCGCCATCGTTCAAATACGGCAGCGCCTTTTGAATCGTGAAAAACGCGCCCTTGGAATTGATGTCGAACTGTTCGTCGTAATGTTCCTCGGTAACCGCGGTTACCGGAAGAAACTTCGCGACGCCCGCGTTGGCGAAGAGAATGTCGATCTTGCCGAACTTCTTCGAAACCGCTTCGTACACTTTCTCGATTTCTCCGGACTTGGAGACGTCCGACTGAATCGCCAGAACGTCGCTCCCAAGCAGCTTCACGGCTTCGTCGAGGGTCTTCTTGCTGCGCCCAGTGATCGCCACGCTTGCGCCCTCTTCCTTCAGGCGTTGCGCGCTGGCCAGGCCGATGCCGCTGTTCCCTCCCGTAACAACCGCCACTTTCCCTTGTAAACGCTTCATAATTCCTCCCTTGGAGCAATCCGGGGCCGCGCCCCGGCAAATTCGAATCAGGCAACTTCGACAGTTAGATGAACATCTAATTAGTTGGTTACAGAACATTACATAAGGTATTCAAGTCCGTTTGGCCTGCTGTAAGCTGTTCAGGCAGGAAGGACTTGCGGCATGAACCTGACGCAAATTGAAAAGATCTCCAAGGCGCTGGCCGACCAGACCAGGCTGAAAATTTACGAGCACATCGCGTCGCACGAAGGCGTAAACTGCTGCGCGCTGGTGGAATTGCGCGGCGTGACCCCCGCCACGGTCTCTCACCATCTGAAGATTCTTTCCGAGGCGGGACTCGTCGAGTGCAAGCGCGAGGGACAATTCGTGCGGAACCGGGTGAACACCCAAGTCCTGGAAGAATTCACAAAAGCGGTCGGCGCACTGGCCCACAAGCGCAAACAAAAAAGCCCTAAATAATTTGGGGAAATAAACCGAGAGGTAATTTACTCAGGCTCGTTCTTCACTTCGTCGCGCTGCACTTTCGAAGAAAGCAACCGGTTGGTCGAATTCGGCGGCGGCGTCGGCTCGCCCATCCCCGCCGTCTCCGAACCCAGGCCGAGTTTCTGCAACGTCAACGCGTCCATCTTTCCCGTGGGAGTCAGACCGTGCGCAGCTTGAAATTTCTTCATCGCTTCGACGGTTGCATCGTCCCACTTCCCGGAGGGATCGCCCATATAAGCGCCATTTTGGGCTAAGGCACCCTGAATTTCGTTGATGCGATCCGCGGTGGGCGCCGCCTGCCCCTTGACGCGCTTGCCTTTCTTGCTTGAACTCTTCCCCGTCTTGCTCGGTTTCTTCGCCGTGCCGCTGCTCGTTCTGGAAGAAATCGTGCCGCTCGTCGGTTTGTGAGTCGTCTTCCGCGCACTGGCGGTGGTCTGAACGGCTCCAGCCGCGGGCAGCGTCAAGCTGCCCACGGCCATGGCCGCAAGAATCAGATGGGTCATTCGACGGTTATTCCGCAATGTGCGCATAGCTGGGTTGATGTGCCGGTCTATTGCTTGGAGTCCGCCGGAACCACGCCCGGAAGGAACATGGTCATTACGCGGTCCCCGTTGCGGCGCAGGATCTTGAACACCACGTTCTCGCCTGGCTTCAACTTGGAGATGGCTTTGCGATAATCGTCCACCGAGGCGACGGCCGTGCCGTTGACTTCGGAAACCACGTCGCCGGGTTGGAAACCGGTATCGTCGGCGAAGCTGGCAGGTTCGATCTCGCTGACCACCACGCCCTTCTGCCCTTCGATACCCACCTTCTGGGCGCGCACCGGGGTCAGATTCTCAACGTGCAGGCCAAATTCCGCCGGCGCGTTCTCGTCGGGAGTGCTGCTGACGCGGCCCTGGGTGTTCGGGAACACGCGCGTGCGGTCCTCAACCGTCGCCGAAGTCTCTTTCATCTGTTTGTCGCGGAAGTAGGTGATCTTCACCTTGCTGCCGATGGGAGCGGAAGCGATCGGGTTCACCAGGTCGTTGCCGGTCTTCACCGCCGTGCCGTTGATGGAGGTAATCACGTCGCCGCCCTTCAAGCCGGCCTTTTCCGCCGGGCTTCCGGGTTCAACGCCCTCGATCACCACGCCGTAGGGCGCGCCGAGGGACTTCAACGTAATCTGGTTGGTGCCGAGTTCTTCCTGGAAGCTGACGCCGATCGAACCCCGTGTCACGCGGCCGCTCTTTACGATCTGATCGTACACGCTGATTGCCGTGGAGGACGGCATTGCAAAGCCGACGCCCTCGTAACCGCGGCTGCCCGTGATGATCGCGGTGTTGATGCCGATCACCTGCCCGGCCATGTCCACCAGCGGCCCGCCGGAATTGCCCGGGTTAATGGCCGCGTCGGTCTGCAAGAACCGCTGGAACTGCTGCCCGATGCCCGCGCGGTCTTTTGCGCTGATAATGCCTGCGGTTACCGTAGCGTTCAGGCCGAACGGGCTGCCAATCGCCAGCACCCAGTCGCCCACCTGCACGCCATCGGAATTGCCGAGCTTCGCGAAGGGAAGCTCCTTGCCCGCATTGATCTTGATCACCGCCAGATCGGTCGCTTCATCCACGCCCACGACCTTGGCCGTGTACTTGGTGGTGTCTCCGTTGAGCTGCACCTGAATCTTCGTGGCCTGCTCCACCACGTGATTGTTGGTCAGGATGTATCCGGTCTTGTCCACAATCACGCCGGAGCCCAGGCTGCGCTCCGCGCGGGGCCCGTTGTCCGGACGCCCGTCAAAAAAATGAAAGAAGAAATCTTCGCTCGGGTCGTCCTCGTCGCCCCCGTGACGCCGCTTGGATTTGCGGTCCATCACCTGGGTGGTGGCGATGTTGACGACGGCGGGCTCGACGCGATTGACGATGCCCGAAAAGCTGTTCGACGAAGGAATCGGGTCCGGCAGGGAAAGCGGTGTGGCGTTGGTCCCTGCGAACGTAAACGAACGCATTGCGGAAACCTTGCCCGAAACCACTGTGCCGATCAGAATGCCCACCGAAAGAGTCGCTGCGATCAGTCCGGCTGCCACATAGGTCCGCCGGCTCGTCCAATTCACCTTGTTATTTGTTGACTGCTCCATACAATCTGGCTCCTATCTATATCCGTGGCCCAGTCCACCTGCGGAAAGTATAACACCGGGAAATGCTCGGAGTTTCTCCTTACCTTAGATGCGCGTCGGCGTTAACTGGCCGTCCGGACGGGTCTCACTGGAACTTTTGTCCACCTATCGTTTGGACGTAGAAAAGGCAGCTTTGGGTTTCTCGCCAAAGTGCGGGTAAGTTTCGCCTTGACAAGGAGTTCGAGTTCTAGCATAAATGAGTTAGCCGCATTTGCGGTGTCACGTGGCGATTTAGGGCGACTTGCTCCACGTAAAAAACTGCTAAAGAGTTGGTAGAGTTTAGAGATTTTCTAACACCCTCCCTGCACTTTGGCACGGAGGGTTTTTCATTTTACCCTTCCGCGCTGCCCGCGATCATCCCACGTCATTTCAACTGGCGGCTCCCGGCCTCCGGCCGAAGAGCCCCTACGAGGTGACTTATGAAGGAAAACTATTTTTTGCGATGCAGGGAATGCGGAAAGAGGTATCCCAACAAACCGCAATCCTATTGTGAAGAGTGTTTCGCTCCCCTGGAAGTGAGCTACGACTACGACGCCCTGCGGCAGACCACCAGCCGCGAAGCCGTTTCTCGGCGAGCTTTCAATATGTGGCGCTACTCGGAGTTCCTGCCGCTGCCGCAGGGATTCACACCGAGCCAGCCCATCGGGGGCACGCCGCTGCTGAAGTCCCGCAAGCTCGGGCCTCGGCTTGGCGTTAGAAACCTCTATTTCAAGAACGACGCGGTGTGTTTCCCTTCTCTTTCGTTCAAGGATCGCGTAGTGGCCACGGCGCTGGCCGCCGCGCGGCGCTTCGGCTTTGAAACGATCGGCTGCTCGTCCACCGGAAATCTCGCCAACGCTGTTGCCGCGCAGGGCGCGCAGCAGGGTTTCGACACCTGCGTGTTCATCCCCGCGGACCTGGAGCCGGCGAAAGTTTTGAACACAGCCGTGTACGGCGCGCGGATCGTGCGCATCAATGGCAACTACGATCACGTCAACCGGCTCTGCACGCAGATAGCGGACAAGTTCCGCTGGGGACTCGTCAACGTCAATCTGCGGCCGTATTACGCGGAAGGCTCGAAGACTCATGGCTACGAAATCGCCGAGCAGCTTGGCTGGGAATTACCCGACAACGTGGTGGTTCCGATGGCCGGCGGCTCGTTAATCGGCAAAATTGCCAAAGCGTTTTGCGAACTGGCGCATCTCGGCTGGGTCGAACCGAAGCAGGTGAAATTCTTCGGCGCGCAAGCCACCGGATGCTCTCCTATTGCAGATGCGGTCAAACGCGAACTGCCGCGCTTCACTCCGCAGAAACCGAACACCATCGCCCGTTCACTGGCCATCGGCAATCCGGCAGACGGGCCGTTCGCCCTGCGCCTCATTCGCGAATCGGGAGGCTGGTCCGAAGACATCTCGGATCCAGAAATCATCGAATCCATCAAGCTGCTCGCCGAAACCGAAGGCATCTTCGCCGAAACCGCCGGCGGCGTAACCGCAGGCGTCGCCGCCAAGCTGATTCAGGAAGGCCGCATCGGCAAAGACGAGACAACCGTCGTCTGCATCACCGGCAATGGCCTCAAGACCACAGACGCCATCGCCGCCGACTTCCCGGCCACCGAAGTCATCGAGCCCAAGCTCGACGCCTTCGAGGCGCTGCTGCAAGAGCAACTCAAGGACACTGTGCAAGTCTAGGTAGGGGCGGCTTTAGGCCGCCTTCTTTTGGTTCTCTTCCTTCTGAAATGTAGCGCTGGCTTTTAAGCCAGCCTCTTTCTGACACAATTTTCCGGCGACTACGCCGCATCAAATTCTGGAGAGACAAAAATGCCAATCACAATCGAAATCCCCACCGCCTTCCGCCGCTTCACCGAAGGCTCGCCCAAGGTAGACAGCGGCGCAACGACGGTCGCCGAGGCTCTGAACGATCTGACCGCAAAGTTCCCTGCCCTCTCCCGCCACGTCCGCGACGACCAGGGCCAGATCCGTCAGTTCCTCAACGTCTATCTCAACGAAGAAGATATCCGTTTCCTTAACGGCGAATCTTCCCCGTTAAAGGATGGCGACCGTGTCCTCCTGGTCCCCTCCATCGCAGGAGGCTAGTCACGGCAATCCGGCGCGCGCGCAACGTGGTAGGCTATTTTTTGCGGCCCCGCCCCGGGCAGGGAGACAACCATGGGCTACTACGCGCTCTTCTATCATGTGGTGGATGGATTCGTGGAGCGGCGAACCCCCTTTCGCGAAGCGCACCTGGCCCATGCCCGCCACGCGGCCAATCGGGGAGAACTCGTCCTGGGCGGCGCGCTTGCCGAACCGGCGGACACCGCCCTGATCGTCTTTCACGCCGATTCCCCGGACGCCGCGAAAGCCTTTGCTGAAAAGGATCCCTATGTGCGCAACGGGCTCGTACAGCGATGGGAAGTGCGCCTCTGGAATGTCGTCGTTGGCGCCAACGCGGACATTCCCAGCGCCACCACCAGCGGAAGGGTGACTTGAAATGGTTGTCCGCTTCTGGTCCGCACGCACCACCGAACTCCGTCTCCCCGAATATCTGCGCCACTTCAATAACCATGTGCTGCCACATCTCCGGTCAAAAGAAGGCTTCCTCGAGGCGCGTGTTCTGACGCAGTCCGACGGCGTCGTCGTGGAGATGATCGTGGAGACGCTGTGGACTTCGTTCGAATCGATCGAACGCTTCGCCGGGCCCGACCGCGAATCCGCTGTCGTCGCGGAAGAAGCCGTGCATCTGCTTACTTCCCACGACCGCCGTGTCCGCCACTACGAAGTAAAAGTCCGCGAAGAGCATCACGCCAAAGCGTCTTCGTCGTCTTAGCGATCTTCCAGCCGAGCGGTTGTCATCCTGAGCGCATCCGATAAGGATACGCGAAGGATCTCAGCGTTAAGTGCTTGCACAACTCATTCCGTTGAGATCCTTCGGGCCGCCAACAACGCGGCCCTCAGGATGACAAGTTTTCTTTGATGGGGAAAAATTTGGGCACCGAAATTCCCTTGCTTCTCTTTTTCTTACCCGGCACACTAACGCCACTTTCTTCCGAGGAGATAAGGACTTCGGTCCGGACACTTGGCGACTCTCAGCCCCTCCAGCCCGGCCGTCGCCGAATTGCAAACCGCGGCGCCCGCGGCGTCCCTTCGAAAAGAACTTGGGTTCACCGACCTCGTCCTTGCCTCCATCCTGCTGGTGGTTGTTCCCGATTTTTTCGGATCAGCGGTAAAAGCCGGGCCCGCACACGTAGTCCTTTGGCTTCTGGCCATCGCACTTTTCTTCCTGCCACAAGCGCTGGTGGTTTCCTTCCTCAATCAGCGCTTGCCGATGGAGGGAGGACTTTACGAATGGGCACGACACGCGTTTGGTGACGCCATCGGCTTCTTGGTGGCCTTGAATTTGTGGATGTACGTCGTGCTTTACGTCGCCTCGATCGGACTCGTCACCACGAACTACGCGGCCTACGCGCTGGGCTTGGACGCCGACGCCGTTGCCGCCCACCGGGCCCTTCTTCTCGCCACTTCCGTTGCTATCATCGGAGGCTTAATGCTTGTCGCGCATCTGGGATTGGGCATCGGCAAATGGGTGGCAAACGTCGGCAGTGCATTGACCGTTCTGATTATTGTCCTCCTGGCAGCTCTCCCCTTCGTGCGTCCCGGCGGCCAGGTTGCGCATGGCTACCATCCGCTGCGCTTGGTGATGCCGCCGCTCACACTCTTCAGCTTCAGCGTCTTCAGCAAAATGAGTTTCGGCGCGCTCTGCGGTTTCGAATACGCCGCGATTTTTGCGGGAGAATCGCGCAATCCTCGCCGCCACCTGACCCGCGCCATCTGGATCGCCGCGCCGCTCATTGCGCTGCTCTATATTTTCGGCACCAGCGCGATTCTGGCGTACGTTTCGCCGGACAACATCGACGTCATCGGCCCGATCCCTCAAGCGTTGCGCGCCGCCCTCGGCGGCACTCGCCTCGGCGAAGCGATCGTGCCGGTTGCGATTCTCTTCCTGCTCACCAACTATCTTTCCAGCTTCAGCCTGAACTTTGCCGCCAACACCCGCCTCCCGATGTGCGCCGGATGGGATCATCTGCTCCCGCAGTGGTTCACGCGCCTGCATCCGCGCTACCGCACGCCGGTCAACTC
>DASYXF010000043.1:0-24522 GCA_035935335.1 Candidatus Acidiferrum sp. | reverse complement strand
CGGGGGGAGCGAAGCGACCCCCGCTTCCCCAGAGTTTTAGGCTGTGTTTGTTTTTCTAGCAGCCGGGCTATTCCTTGCTGGTTGTACTGCCCCACGATGTGCGGGCCGTAGCCGATGCTCCAGCTGCCATCGAGGTGTTGGCAATCAACTTGACAACCTGGCCGGGGCGCAGCATCCTCATCGGCAACCCGTGTTGCCCCACGCGGCGACACCTCTCACCGGTAGGCCCAACGCTAACGATTCAACGGAGGGTCCCCATGGATATCTCCAAGATTGAAAATCTTCGGAATAGTATGCGCGGTGCCGTGCTTTGCCCGGACCAGGATGGCTACGACGCTGCCCGCACGATTCCAAACGCCATGATTGACCGGCGGCCCGCGGCCATCGCGCGCTGCACGGGCGCCTCCGATGTGATCGCCTCCGTACGGTTCGCGCGCGAACACGATCTCCTCGTCTCTGTGCGTGGCGGCGGCCATAGCATCGCCGGAAAGGCGGTATGCGATGGGGGGTTGATGATCGATATGTCCCTGATGAAGGGTATTCGTGTGGATCCTCGCCGGAAGACGGTGCGCGCCCAAACAGGAATCAAGCTAGGAGAGTTCGACAGGGAGACACAGGCGTTCGGGTTGGCCACGACGCAGGGCGTTGTCCCGACCGTTGGTATGGCCGGATTAACGTTGGGCGGCGGGTGGGGCCAGTTGCATGCCAAGTACGGCCTGGCGATCGACAATGTTGTCGCTGCGGATGTTGTAACCGCCGATGGGCGGTTGCTGATGGCGAGCGCCACGGAAAATCCGGATCTCTTCTGGGGCTTGCGAGGTGGCAGCGGTAATTTTGGAGTTGTGACTTCCATCGAGTTCCAGCTGCATGAAGTCAGCCAGGTATTGGGCGGTGCTGTGTTCTATCCAGCGGCTAGCGCCAAAGAGGTACTGTATTTTTGGCGCGAGTTTGCTGCCACCAGCCCGGATGAGTTGGTTACGCAGGGTGGATCCTTCTGTCTTCCGGATGGAACGCCGGTCTTCGCCATCGCCGTTTGCTACTGTGGACCCGTAACCGAAGGCGAAAAGATCCTGAAACCATTGCGCGGGTTCGCAAAGCCCATAGCGGATGCCGTCGCTCCGATGAGCTACACGCAATTGCAAGGGATGTTTGAGCCATTCTTCCCGCCCGGCCGGCAGGTTTATACCAAATCGAGTTTTATCCGCAGCCTCAGCGACGATGCCGTGGAGGCGATCGTGCAATATGTCGGCAAAAGTCCGTCGCCTTACACCTTTGCGCCCTTTCTTGAACACTGGCACGGAGCGGCAACCCGCGTCCCCGTCGCCGATACCGCTTTCCCCCACAGGCAGTATTCCTGGAACGCACTTGTCTGGTCCATGTGGGAACACCCGGCGGACACGGAACCCAACATGCGTTGGACCCGCGAATGTTACGAAGCCCTGCAGCCATTTCTCGCCGGCGGCGCGTATGGGAACTATGTCACTGATGAGGGCGAGGCGATCGCCCGTGAAGCATACGGGCCCAACTACGATCGCCTGGTGACGTTGAAAAACAAGTACGACCCGACGAATTTCTTTCGCATGAACCACAACGTCAAACCCGCTGCGGCCAAATCGGCGTAGCTCGCCGGAACACTCACCCCCCACTCGCTGCACTGTAACCTGGACTCTAGTCTCCGTTGCCTGCGGGGTTCGATCCTTTTTCGCCCTTCTCATAGACATTACATTGCACTAGGCTTCCCGATTCGGAGGTGCTCCATGCCTTGGAACATGATGACCCTTTCAAGAATGGACATGCCGGTAAGTCTGGCCGAAGGACTGAAAATTCTGGAACGCGACCAATTCTGTTGCAAATACTGCGGACTCGATGGCCGAGCCAGCTTTGAGAACGCGCTGGTGATGTCCGTTGATTTCGTGGTGCCGCGCGCCCGAAGCGGCAAGAAAGATCCTTCGAACCTGGTTGCCTGCTGCCGTCCCTGCAACATGATCAAGGGTACGCGGGTGTACAAAAGCTTCGATGACGCCAGGAAATACGTCCTGGCACGGCGGGAGGAGATGCACCAGGCCTGGGAATCCAAGCGTGCCCGTCCGGCCGCAAGAGCAGTTTCCGCCTGACTCCTACAGAATAAGCGCCGACGTAAACAAGGCACGCGCTCACGAGTCGCGTGTTTCGGGTAGACACTGCCCGTCTGAGATCTATTCGTTGAAAAGGCGAGGTTGTGCCGCACCCGCAGGTGCGGGCTTGCGCCGCGCAACGCCTACCACGCCGAGCACCGTTAGTTCGGCGATGGCGGGGCGGGGAATATAGATGCGATCGGTGTTGGAATTGAAGTCAGGCGGCGACAGGTGCAGGCCATTGTCGAGGAACGTGAGCAGGTCGTTGGGGATTACGCCTTCCAGGGTCGCGTCGTCGCGGAAACGCACCTTCACCCATAGCCCATCCAGCTTTGGCCGATTCAAAAACGCCTTGCGCTCCGGCGCGAACTCTTCGTGCAAGTCCCGCACAAAGTAGACCGCGCGCACCTTCGCAACGGCCACTTCTTCGTGTTCACCTTCGGGCGTCAGTAAATCGAGCGTCTCCGCGCCAACCAGGCGAGCCGGATTCAGGAACCCGCGCAGGGCGCGCCGGTCGTCGAGTTCAATTACAACTTTCTTGTGCGTCGAGGCTGGGGCCCGCGTCTTCAAGCGAATTCACCCTTTACGGGGCAGGAAACCGTTGCAGAAGCTTACAGTTTCATGTTATGTTAATCGCTGTTTTCCTGTCAACTCATTGTTTTTATTGGAGTTAGGCCCCTGAGGGTCGGTCTTTGTCGGAAAAGAAGCAGATCCTAAAATCCGCCTCGATTATTTCGCTGGTCACCTTCGCTAGCCGTATCCTGGGCTACGTCAGAGACCAACGCATTACCCTGCTTCTAGGCACGACGTTGAGTGCCGACTCCTTCGTTCTGGCCTATCGTATCCCCAATCTTTTCAGGCGTTTAGTCGGGGACGGCACCTTTTCCGCCACCTTTGTGCCGGTGGTTACCACCTACATGCGCGAGCGCTCGACGGACGAGCTCTGGCAGTTCGTCAACCGCCTCTTCTGGACGGTGGCCCTGGTGCTGGCCGTGGTGGTCCTATTTGGAGTTATCTTCTCTCCCCACGTCATACACACCTTCACGTCGCCGGAAGACAAAGTGGCCGGCTGGGACGAAGCCATCGAACTGAACCGCATCATCTTTCCGTATCTCTTCTTCCTGGGGCTGGCCTCGATCGGCATAGGCATTCTTAATTCGTTTCACTATTTTGCCGTACCTGCCGCTACGACGGTGTTGCTCAATGTAGTCATCATTGTTTTCTCTACGGCCTCCGTCTGGCACTATTTCCGGAGTCCGGCGACCTCGCTTGCCGTGGGCGTGCTTGTGGGCGGCGCGTTGCAGTTCCTGATGCTGGTTCCGCAGTTGGTGCGCCGGGGCATGCGCTTTGATTTTGGGCTGTCGTTTACGCACCCGGCGATCCGCGACGTTGCCAGGGTGCTCTTCCCGCGCTTCTTCGGGCTGGGCATCTCGCAGATCAATTTCTTTGTGGATACTTACTTTGCGAACTCGGCCCGCATGCCGCGTGGCTCGCTTACCGCGCTTTACGTCGCGGACCGCGTGATGGAGTTGATGCTCGGCGGGTACGCCATCGCCGTGGCAACGGCGATCCTGCCGATCATGTCTCACCAGGCCGCGGCCAACAATTACGAAGGGCTGAAGAAGACGCTGACGTTCGCGGTGCGGATCGTGGCGTACATCACGGTTCCCGCCGCGATTGGCCTGATGACCCTGCGCGAGCCGATCATCCGCATGCTCTTCCAGCACGGACAATTCGTTGCCGAGTCCACGCGCCTCACAGCGCGCCCGCTGCTCTATTACGCTATCGGCCTTCCCGCGCTGGCCTGCGTGAAGCTCATCGTTCCGGCCTTCTATTCCGCGAAAGACACCAAGACGCCGGTGATCGTGGCGCTGATCTCTTTCTTCATGAATATTCTCATGAACATTGTTTTCCTTCAGAACACGTACTTGTATCACCGCTTTCAGAACGGCGGGCCTGCGCTGGCCACGGCCATCGCAACACTTTTTGACTTCGTGATTCTCTTTGCCGTCTTCCGCTTGCGGTATGGTCCGCTCGGCAGCTTCGCGCTCCTTCGTTCCCTGGGCAAGATTTCGGTGTGCAGCCTGATCATGGGCGCGGGGTGCCTGTTCGCCAACTACTACGCCAACGCCACGCTGAACTCTGCCTTTTTCATCCAACTCGTGGTATTTATCGCCATGATCCTCGGCGCCACCCTGGTCTATATCGGCCTGACGTGGCTTTTCAAATGCCCCGAAATTGAGGAAGTATACGGCATCGCCATGCGGCGCCCCGGGGCGGCGGAAGGATTGGCAGGCTCCTGATGGAAATCTCCACAACAATCGCTTCGTTTCTCACCTACGTCCGCGTGGAGAAGGGACTTTCCGCGAACACGGTATCCGCCTATCGCCGCGACCTGGTCAAGTTCGATGTGTACGCGAAAAAGAAAAAGCTGACGCTCGAAAGCGTCACGCGCGACGACCTGGTGGATTTCCTCTCCAGCCTTTTCCGCCAGAAGTTGGAAAGCCGCACGGTCGCGCGGCATCTGGTTACGCTGCGGAATTTCTTCCGCTTCGCGCAGACGCAGGATCTCATCAGCGCCGACCCGTCGACAAATCTGGAATCGCCGAAAATTCGCCGTTCGCTGCCCGGCTATCTTCGCCTGGAGGACATCGAGCGCCTTCTCGCTCAACCCGATGACAAGACGCCCATCGGCCTCCGCGACCATGCCATGCTTGACGTTCTGTATTCGACCGGTCTGCGCGTTTCCGAACTCATCGGCTTGCGGGTGATGGACCTCGACCGCGCCGTCGGCTGCGTCCGCTGCATCGGCAAGGGCGACAAAGAGCGGATTGTTCCCATCGGCAAAAAGGCGCTGGCGCTTGTGGATCGCTATCTTCGCGATGCCCGCCCGAAGCTTGTTCCGGCGGGGAAGCAAGTGAACTCGCCGACTCTTTTCCTGAATAAGCGCGGCAGCACGCTCAGCCGTGTGGGCGTCTGGAAGATTCTCTCGGCGTACGGGCGGCGCGCCGGACTGCGCGTCCCCTTGACGCCGCACATGCTGCGGCACAGTTTTGCCACGCACCTCCTGGAGGGCGGCGCCGACCTGCGCTCCGTCCAGTTGATGCTTGGTCATTCCGATATTTCCACTACGCAAATCTATACCCACGTGGTGGAAGAGCGGCTGAAGCAGATTTACAAAGCGCATCACCCCCGGGCCTAGTGCGCGGGAACGGACTCATCGCGGGTATGGCATTCGCAGCGGGAATGCCAACTTTGAAGCGGAAGGAATGCAATGCCTGATTACATGTTTCTGTTGGAAAGCCGGCTCTCGCCGGAACAACGCGCCGCCATGTTGCGCGTGCAGGAGCTGGCCGCGGTCCTGGGCTTCAACGTCTACCTGACGGGCGGCACGGTTCGCGACCTGATTACCGGCGCCAACCTGCGCGATCTCGACTTCAGTGTCGAGGGCAATCCTTCCAAGATGGCGCGCGAACTTGAAAAAGGCGGCGCGAAAGTCCTTTCCGAAGACGAGAAGCTCCGCCACGTCGAGCTGCTTTTCGCCGGCGACGTCGAAGGAAGCATCTCCGCGGCGCGCGATGAACATTATGTGCGCCCCGGAACGCGACCGGAGTTGCGCTGGTCCACCATCATGGAAGACCTGCGCCGCCGCGACTTCTCCCTGAACGCCATTGCCATCTCGCTCAATCCCGCGTCGCGCGGCCTGCTGCTCGATCCGACCAACGGCCTTTCCGACATCGAACACGGCGAAGTCCGCGCGCTTTCTATTCACAGCTTCACCAATCAACCCGTGCGACTGCTCCGCGCCCTGCGGCTGGCGGCTCGCATGGGCTTCAAGCTCGAATCCCGCACCCAGGAGTGGTTCAACCTTGCCATCGAGCGGGAACTGCACCTCACCATTACTCCCGAGGACGCCGGCGAAGAAGTGCGCAGCCTCAGCCGTGAAGAGCGCCCGCAACTGATCCTGAAGGAATGGGAAGAAGCCGACCTGCTCGAGCGCGTTCACCCAACCATCGCCAAAAAGCATCCCGGCTACGATGCCATCAATCGTCTCATTAAGGTGCGTGACGATCTCTACATGGCGGGATTCCGCCCGCGCCTGGCCACGCCGATGTTGCTGGCGATTCTCGCGCGCCTGAAGGATCGCGAGCTGAGCAGCACGCTTTCCAAGCTTGGCTACCGTTCCGCCGAAATCGAAGCTATCGAGAAGTTTCCGGAAAAGGCGGCGGAGATTCAAAAAGACCTGACCGGGAAGAAGACCAAGACGCCGATCGAGGCCTATCGTTACATCGAAAAGATTCCGATGGAATATGTCGCCTACTTGCTCGCGGAGTCCAGTAACTCCGCGGCGCTCTCCAAGCTGAAGGCGTTTCTTCACAAGTGGCGCCCGGTCCGCCAGGCGCTGCCAATCGTGGGCACCGAACTTGAAGCCTTGGGCATGCCTCGCGGCCCGAAGTTCGACCAGATCGTGCAGGACGTGTTTGCCATTCAGTTGAACGGCCGTGCAAAAACACCGGAAGAGCGTGTGAAGATCCTGCGCAAGCTCTCCGGCATCAAGGAACCCCCCAAGAAGAAAGAAAAAGAAAAGAAACCCGCCAAGGCCGAAAAACACGCTGAAACGCCGGCGGAAAAGAAAGCCGCGGCCGCGGCAAAGCACGCTACCCACGAGCGCCACAAAGCCGGCATGAAAGCCGCCGCCGCAAAACGCAAATCCAAAAAGTAATCACGTAGTGGCCGGTCTTGAGACCGGCCAAAGACAAAAGCAGCGACAGGGGAAAGCATATCCCTCACCCGTAAAAACGGCCTTCGCGAAGTCCGCCCAGGGCAAGCGGGTTCGGGATGACAACTGCCTGCTTTCGTGCACCTCACAAAATTCTCCGCCGGGCGGCCGTACCCCTGTGCAAATCTCACATTCCCGTTCGCATTTCTCATCCCCGCGTTTTACAATCAACTTCCATGGGCAATCCGCAGTTTGTTCATCTCCACGTTCATACGGACTTCAGCCTTCTTGACGGCGCGTGCGAAACCTCCGAGCTTCTCGACGAAGCCTCGCGCCAGAAGATGCCCGCCGTGGCCATCACCGACCACGGAAACCTTTTCGCGGCGGCCAATTTCTTTAACGAAGCCAGCAAGCGTGACGTCAAGCCCATCATCGGCTGTGAAGTTTACGTCGCGAAAGGCAGCCGCCACGACCGCGGGGAGAAATCAGCGCCTGTCACCAATGGAGAGCGCGGCGAAATGGAGCCCGGCTCCCGCGGCAGCAATCACCTCGTTCTCCTGTGCGAGAACCTCGAAGGCTACCGCAATCTCATCAAGCTCGTCTCCGCCGGCTTTCTCGAGGGCTTCTACTACAAGCCGCGCATCGATCTCGATCTGCTCTCCAAGCACAGCAAAGGGCTCATCGCGTTATCCGCTTGCCTGCGCGGCCCGGTGACCGAACCGGTTGTGGACGAGAAGTTCGATTTGGCCCGCGAAAATGCTTATCGCCTCCGCGACATTTTCGGCAAGGGAAATTTCTTCCTCGAAATTCAGGACCAGGGCCTCGAAATCGAGCAGCGCGTCAACAAAGACCTGGTCCGGCTGTCGAAAGAAACCGGCATCCCGCTCGTCGCGACAAACGATTGCCACTACCTCCACCACGGCGACGCGCACGCCCAGGAAGTCTTGCTCTGCATCCAGACCGGCAAGACCATGAGCGATACGAATCGCATGAAGTTCGCCACCGACCAGTTTTATTTCAAGAGCGCCGAGGAAATGGCCAAGGTCTTCCGCGAACTTCCCGACGCGCTCAGCCGCACAGTGGACATCGCCGCGCGCTGCAACGTCAAAATCGAGCGCATCCCCAATGCGCTTCCTGAATTCAAGGTTCCGGAGGGCCACACGCCCGGCAGCTATTTCGAAAAAGTCGCCCGCGAAGGTTTTGCGCAGCGCGCGCCCTTTCTCGAACGCCTCGCGCAGCAAGGCGCCTTGCGCCATCCGCTCGCGGAATACGAACGCCGCCTTTCGTCCGAAATTGAAATGATCAAGAAGATGCACTACGAGGGCTACTTCTTGATCGTCTGGGACTTTATTCACTACGCGCGGGCGCAGGAAGTGCCTGTCGGTCCCGGCCGGGGTTCCGCCGCCGGCAGCCTGGTCAGCTACGCGCTGCGCATTACGGACGTCGATCCGCTTCAGTACAACCTGCTCTTCGAGCGCTTCCTGAACCCCGAGCGCGTTTCCATGCCCGATATTGATATCGATTTCTGCATGCGCCGCCGCGGCGAGTTAATCGACTACGTCACGCGCAAATACGGCCGCGAAAACGTGTCGCAAATTATCACGTTCGGCACCATGGCCGCGAAAGCCGCCGTGAAAGACGTCGGCCGCGCGATGGATATCCCGTACGGTGAAGTGGATCGCCTGGCCAAAATGATTCCCGCCACGCTCGGCATCGAACTCGAAAACGCGCTCGAAGAAGCGCCGCAACTGAAGTCCGCCGTGGGCAGCGACGAAAAACTGAAAGACCTGATGGCCGTCGCCCTGCGCCTCGAGGGTCTTGCGCGCCACGCCTCCACGCACGCCGCGGGAGTCGTCATTTCGCCGCAACCGCTCACCGAACTCGTTCCCGTTTACAAGACCAACCGCGACGAAATCACCACGCAATACGACATGAACGCGCTCGAGCGCATCGGCCTGCTGAAAATGGATTTCCTCGGGCTTACGACGCTCACCGTTCTCCACGACGCGGTGAAAATGGTGGAACAGAACCGCGGCATCAAGCTCGACATCGACAATCTCACCCTCGACGACGAAGCTACCTATAAGCTCTTTTCGCGCGGCGAAACCACCGCCATCTTCCAATTTGAATCCCACGGCATGCGCGACATCCTTCGCCGCTACCAGCCCACGCGCATCGAAGACCTCACCGCGCTCAACGCTCTCTATCGCCCCGGCCCCATCCAGGGCGGCATGATCGACGACTTCATCAACCGCAAGCACGGCAAAACTAAGGTCGCCTACGAACTTCCTCAATTGAAGGAAATTCTCGAAGAGACCTACGGCGTCATCCTTTACCAGGAGCAGGTGATGCAGATCGCCAACCTGCTCGCCAGCTTCTCGCTGGGTGAAGCCGACCTGCTCCGCCGCGCCATGGGCAAGAAGAAAAAAGAGGAGATGGCCGCGCAACGCGCCAAATTCCTCGCCGGCTGCGAAAAAAACAAAATCGCCGAAAAGAAAGCCGTGCGCATCTTTGACCTGATGGAAGAGTTCGCCGGCTACGGCTTCAACAAGTCCCACTCCTGCGCCTACGCGCTGCTTGCGTATCAGACCGCCTATCTGAAGACGCACTACCCGGTGGAATTCATGGCCGCGCTGCTCACTTCCGAAACCGGCAACGCCGAGCGGCAGGTAAAGTACATCAACGAAGCCCGCGGCATGGGCATTTCAATCCTTCCGCCGGACGTCAACGAAAGCGATCTCTACTTCACGCCGGTGGGCGAATCCATCCGCTTCGGCTTTGCCGCCATCAAGAACGTTGGCGAGAACACAGCCAAGGCCATCCGGGAATCCCGTCTCAGCCAGGGCGAGTTTAAATCGCTCTACGAATTCTGCGAACGCATCGAATCGCGCTTTCTCAATAAGCGCGTCTTCGAAAGCCTCATCAAGTCCGGCGCAATGGATTCGCTCGGCCCCCGCGAAGGCATGCTCGCCTCGGTTGACGAAGCCATCAACGCCATCCAACGCGCGGCTCGCGCCAGGGAATCTGGCCAGCACGGCCTCTTCTTTGGAGGCGGCGCGGCTACCGAGCCTAAGGTTCATTTCGAATTGCGCGATGCTCCTCCGTGGAGCGAAGAAGAGCGCCTGACCAGCGAATACGCCATGCTCGGCTTCTACGTTTCCGGCCATCCGCTGGAAAAATACGCCTCGCGCCTGAAGGATCTCGGTGCGCTCTCGCTCGATGAACTCGAAGGTCAACGTAACGGCAAGGAAATCGCCGTTGGCGCGTTGATTGTCGGCACCCGGCCGATGCGTTCCAAAAAAGGCGCGCGCTGGGCCATTTACACGATCCAGGACATGACCGGCGTGCAGGAGCTCCTCGCGTTTCCGGAAAGCTTCGCTCGCTTGGAAAACATTTTGAAACCCGGCGCCCCGCTGCTCCTGAAAGCCCGCGTGCAGATCGAAGAAGCCGGCACCCGGCTCTCCCTGCAGGAGGCGCGCCGCCTGGAAGACGTCGCCGAGCGCACCGGCCCCAGCGAATTCCGGCTGCGCCTCGACATGCGCGTTCTGAATGATGAAACTTTGAATCAGCTGGAGCAATTATTTGCAAGCACCCCGGGCCCAACTGCGATAGTGTTTGAACTGGTCTCCCCCGACGGCTCCATGGCCTCCCTGCAGTCGCAGAAGCGCATCCGCGTGAAGCCGGAGCTGGAGGAAGCCGTGCGCCGCATCTGCGGCCAGCAGGCGATTCAGAGGGTTGCGTAATGTGCGCCGCGCAAAAAGATAAGAAGGTCACCACGATAACGACGCTGGACCGCCAGCGCGAGATCGATCGCCTGGAGAAAGACGTCGAGGAGCTGCGCCGCCTTGCCTCCACAGACGAAAGCGAAGCGGAAGTGGAGCGCCTGAAAAGGGAAGTGCTCGAACTTCGGCGCGAGTTTTACACCCACCTTGGCCCCTGGCAGCGCGCCCAGATTGCCCGCCATCCCCAGCGGCCTTACACTCTCGACTGGATTAATCTGATGTTCACCGACTTTGTCGAACTCCACGGCGACCGCGGCTTTGGCGACGATAAAGCGCTTATCACCGGCCTGGCGAAATTCCGCGGGCGGCCCGTGGCCATCATCGGCCACCAAAAGGGCCGCGACACCAAGCAGCGCATCGACCGCAATTTCGGCCAGCCCAAGCCTGAAGGCTACCGCAAAGCCCTGCGCATCATGGAACTCGCCGCGAAATTCGGGCGACCGGTTCTCACGTTCATTGATACGCCCGGCGCGTATCCCGGCATTGATGCGGAAGAGCGCGGCCAGGGCGAGGCCATCGCCCGCAACTTGCGCGAGATGGCGCGGCTCCCCGTTCCCATCATCGTTACCGTTACCGGCGAAGGCGGTTCCGGCGGTGCGCTGGCCATTGCGGTCGGCGACCGCGTGAACATCCTCGAAAACGGTTTTTACTCCGTGATTTCACCGGAAGGTTGCGCGTCCATCATCTGGCGGGACTCCACCAAGGCCGAGACCGCCGCCATCGCCATGAAGATCATGTCCACGGATCTGAAAGACCTGGGCATCGTGGACGAAATCATTCCCGAACCCGACGGCGGAGCCCACAGCGACCACGAAGCCGCCGCCAAGATTTTCGGCGACGTTCTCGAGCGCCAACTTCTCATCCTCTCCAACCAGGCCCCGAAAGATCTTCTCCAAGCCCGTTACCAGAAGTTCCGCCACATGTGCCAGTTCTTCGACCTCGGCGGTTAAAGCGCCCTTCTTCTCTGTGATTCCTCTGCGTCGCCCGCGCCTCTGCGTTATCTTTTTCTTCGTTATTTCGCCCCCGTGCCGCTTTCGCTACGCTCGCCACATCGTTTCGTTGTCCCACCCCATCCCGCGCACTAATCTGAGTAGGCACCGCACCACTACCAGCTCAGGGGACTCCAGAGCCGCGTTGCAAGCTGTCAACAAAGGACAGAGCCATCATGTCGGAACCTTTCCGCCCGTACGAAAAACTGGTTGAGATCACCATCTTCGGCAAGAAGTTCCAGGTGCCGGAACGCAATTCCTTGCTGCGCTGTTTTCAGTTCATCAGTCCGGAAACCATCCCCTACGGGCGTTTCTGCTGGAACCAGGATTGCCAGTATTGCCGCGTCACCTGCCAGCTTCCCGATGACGACGAACCGCGCGAGATGCTCTCCTGCAAATTCATCGTCATGCCCGGCATGGAAATCACCGAAATGAGCCAGGAGCTGAAGTGGTGCCTCCGCTCCAAGCTCCCCTCCGACACCGCCGTCTCCAAGTAACACTGACGGTAATTTCACGAGGGCTGCAATACCAAAAATTTCCGGGGACTGGGGCTGTGCGTGGCGATCCCGGGCGTCGGCACAGGACTCCTTGAGGCGCCGTCGCGCAGTTCCTTGATTACGCCTCCGGCACGAGCGCGGCGATCTGCCTGCCCCCGATCCAGGTGCTACTCGTGACGAGGAAATTTCCGACTGGACCCGTGTGCAAGAAGAAGCCCGTTACGTTGAGTGTCCCCAAGGTTTCCCCCGATCGCGTCACCGATAGAATGGCGGACACCGATGTGTCGAATCCGTAGGTGATCGTCCCGCTGATCGAGACGTCCTCGGAGAACATACAACCGTTGAGCGTGATGACTTGAGAGGTCGCTCCGACAGCATCCGTCCACGTGCCTCCGCGCAGACCCACGCCCCCGGTGCTTCCCAGCGTGGTCCGCTGCAGGGCGTCCCTCATCGTCGCCACCGCAACCGAGACGACTTTCAAGTCGTGGACGGTTCCGTAATTCCCAGAGATGGGAATCGCTGGCAAGGCGTCAACCGCGAATAGCGGGAACCGTCCGACAGCGGGCCAAACGGTTTCCGGCGTCTGGGCACAGGAAGTGTCCCCCGGCTCCAGCGTCTCCAGGAAGTGGTTGGAGATTTTGGTGCCGCATTGGCCGAAGCCCGAGGTCACATGACCCGACGAGGCGACCTGAATAAACGTGCCGCGAGGAAACTGCTCGGCAATTTCTTGATCCTGCTGGGTGGAGATCTGCGCGTCCATGTCGCCGTGGAGCACCAGTACAGGAACGTCCGGGAACACCGGCGTGGGAGGCAAAACCGGGTCAGGGGGTGTGGGCCTTTGCCAATTTACGCATTGTGGTTCGAAGGCAAAGATTGGGTACCGGGCGACGTCGTTCGTAAACGGAGAGAAGAAGCCACGGGGGAGTTCGCGGATCGCGTCGTTGAGCTGGGCGGTCCGCATCGAGACGGAATTGCGCCAATTGTAGGGCTCGGTCATGTCAACGCATTGCGTCGCGATGAAGTCTCCCTGCGAAAAGAAGGTCGGATCGCCAAAGTCAGTCGACAACGGAATAATTCCTTCGGCCCCAATGCGGAGCAGGGGAACCGAATCTCCTTGGGCATAGGCCCGGGCGGCAGCCAGCACTTCGTTGTCATCCACGAAACCACCGCTACCCGGTGGACCAAATGGCGGGCCGGTGCCAGCCGTCAGCAGAGCCGCAAGCGAGCCCTCGTCCAGCTTGACCGCGGTCGGAACGCCGAAGGCGTTGTTCCCAGTTCCAATCAGGGGATCATTGTGAATGGATTGAATAAAAGCGGAGAGCTCGGAGTCGGGATCGGGATGATCAATCCTGCAGGTGGGGGAGCGCCGACAACCCAGCTCAATCGCACGGGGAATGGAGGACGTGGAGCCTCGGTCCGCTGCGAAAGCAGGGAGATAGGGGGAGCCTGCGGGAGCGTCGAGAAGGATCGAGCGAAGGTGCGCCCCGTATCTTGTGGCGTACGCGGTGGCGTCCTCGCCGCCGTAGGAGACACCGACGTAGTCAATCTTGTCGTACCCGAGCGCGGCTCGCAATGCTTCGGCGTCATCCGCGATGGCCCCAGTCCCGTAGGCGCTCGCGCCGGCTCCCATCTGCGCGGCGCACTCCGCCACCGCCGTGTCGAAAGGAGCTGTTCCGTGTTGCAGGTCAGAGCAATTAAGGGCTGCCGAACTGCCGCGCCCCCGATCGTCAAACAGGACAAAGTCGTGCACGTCGAGGGAAGCGCCGTACAGTGAAAGGTCCAGGCTTCGCAACCCCGTCGTCGTCAAGCCTGGCCCACCGGGGTTTACAAAGATCGCGCTTTCGGCTGAACCCGGACTCGTGTGCAAGTACAGTTCAAAGTAGATTTGGATCTTTGCTCCCAGAGGGCGCTGGCGGTCGAGCGGCACGGGCAGGTTTCCACACATTACTGCCGGATCTAACCCGATGGCTTCCGCTGGGCACGGAACCCAGCTGATGTCAGCCGAGGCTATCTCTGACAGGCGCGACTCGTGCGAGCCGATTGAAAACGGACTCTGCGCTGCCAAGTTATGCGATTGGTTCGGCTTCGATCTCGGCCTGAAAGTCGAGCTTGTCTGGGCATTAGTTAGCACGCCCGTCATGATCAAGCCTAGAAGCAGCAGCGCAATTCGCATTTTCCTCATAAATACCTCCAAAATGATCAAAGCTTTCCCCTGCTCCATTGTTAAGAGGACAGTCTCCTGGCCTGCAAGGTAAGGATTGTGTGAGCCAAACCGGATATTCATTGGGTTTCTTCCTCAGGGCTGTGAGGTTTACGGCGTAACCAAGGGCTGAATCCTGAGACGCTTGAATACAACTGTCCCGCTGTCGGCGAAGACCACTTGTCCGCTTAGATTGACAAACTCGACGGTGAAGGGCCCGGACAGCGTGTCGCCGTCAGGTCCTGTCTGGAGAGTCAAGACAGTCTGAACGGTCTCGAACCCGACGTGCTGTCCCGGGAAGAAAGGGCCGTAGAGCGCAGCCGGTGTGTTTGGGCCTGCAAAAAGGAGACGCTGGTGCGTGGTAGCAACCTGATTTGTGTTTCCCAATGCTCGCCAGACGCCAAATGCGTCGCTGGAATCAACAGCCACAGGCGGTGGGAGAAACGGCAGTTCGGAACCGTGGGCGATGGCGTGAGTATCCACGAGGGTTCCACCGGGATTGAAGGCGACAAGTTCCGAGTAAGAGAAAGGCGGCGTGCCGGGAGGGACGTTCGGAGTTGTGGTGACCAGCCATGTTCCAACAATTCCGGGCCCGTCGGCTTGAACCTGGATTCCGGGCCTCAGGACGAGTATCGCCAAAAGAAACAGGCATGCGAGTGAAACGAGCAGGATGAGCTTTCGCACCGTAGTTCTCCCTTCTAGAGTGGTCCACATGAGCAAGTTGGCCTTCTTGTGCCGCGTCCCACGGAATTTGCAGGTCGGACTCAGGACTGCTCTCCCTATAAGGCGGAAATGGAGAGCAAAAACCGTAATGTATGGGCGATGACGCAGGGCGGGGCGGTGTGGTAATTTGCCAGCCACAAGCTGTCCCGGGCTTGGAGCGAGGCTAGTATGTCTTTGCCCCCTCTGGAGATAACCCAACTGCTCCAGGCTTGGTTCGAAGGCCAAGCAGAAGCGCTCGACCGGCTAATGCCACTGGTGTACGAGGAGTTGCACCGAGCGGCAAGTCTTCGAATGGCTGGCGAGAAAACGGGCGCGACCCTTCAGACAACTGCGTTGGTAAACGAAGTCTACCTTCGCCTGGTGAACTTTCCAGCAGTCAATTGGCAGAACCGAGCGCACTTCTTTGCGGCGTGCTCAAAATTGATGCGGCGAATCTTGGTGGATTTTGCGAGGAACCGGAATTCGCAGAAGCGTGGGGGAGGTGAGAGCGAACTGACGTTTGAGGACGGGCTGTTTGTTGCGGGCGAGCAATCGCCGGACGTGCTGGCTTTGGATGAAGCGCTCAATAATCTTGCGGCTATGGACGCTCGGAAGAGCCAGGTGGTCGAAATGCGTTTTTTTGGCGGCTTAAGCGTTGCGGAGATCGCCGGAGTGCTGCAGGTCTCTGAAGAAACGGTGCAGCGAGACTGGCGCCTGGCGAAAGCCTGGTTGTTCAGGGCCCTGAATTTCGAGAAATCCGATGGATATTGAACGTTGGCAGCGAATTGAGGAGCTTTACCATGCGGCTCTGCTCGTAGATGCGGCGCGCCGCACAACTTTCCTGCAAAAATCTTGCGCCGGAGATCAGGAACTTCGCCGGGAAGTGGAATCCCTGCTGTCCCAGGAAGAGAGGATAGGAGAATTTCTGGAACAACCGGCAGTCCTGTTCTGGAACAGAGCTTCGGAAGACGCGAGGGTTAAACCCGGCATTACGCCGGATGACACGCTTGGAATTTTAGGCCGGACGATTTCGCATTACAGAATCCTCGAGAAGCTCGGCGTCGGCGGCATGGGCATTGTATACAAGGCGGAAGACATCCGCCTGGGCCGCGCAGTGGCTTTAAAGTTTCTCCCGGACGCCGTGTCAAAGAATCCGAGGGCCCTGGCAAATTTTCGGCGCGAAGCCCAGGCTGCTTCGGCGTTAAACCATCCGAACATCTGCACGATCTACGATATCGGCGAAGAAGAAGGCCGAACGTTCATAACCATGGAATATATGGAAGGGCAGACGCTGAAGTATCTCATCGGAGGCGGACCGATGGCGTTGGACCGGCTTTTGAAAACGGCCATAGAAATTTCAGATGGATTGGCTGCGGCGCATGCCAAGGGAATCATTCATCGCGATATCAAACCGGCAAACATATTCATGGCCGAACGGGGCCAGGCTAAGATTCTGGATTTCGGATTGGCAAAGTTTGCCAATCAAAGTGGAAGTGAAGCCGATCTCGAGACTGCGACACAGCTCGGCCCCGTTAAGGCAAATCGGGAACCGGGATTAACTGTGCCCACGCAAACGAGGCCCGGGGCCGTAATGGGAACTTTGCCATATATGTCTCCGGAGCAACTTCGAGCCCAGCAAGTGGACCATCGCAGTGACCTGTTTTCTCTGGGAGTGGTGCTTTACGAGATGGCCACCGGAGAAAGGCCGTTCCGCGGAGAAACGACGGCCCAGCTCAGCTTCTCGATCCTTCACCGGGAGCCGAAACCGGTGACCGCCGTGCGCCCGGAGCTTCCCTCCAGCATGGAGAGAATTCTTGAGCGGTGCCTGTCGAAGCAAGCCGACAAACGCTACTCGTCCATGCACGAATTACGGGGCGAGTTGGAGAAGGTGCGGCAAAAGATTTCGTCGATTTCCGGAAGGGAATCGGCGGATGCGATAGCAAAAGAGGCGTCCATAGCGGTATTGCCCTTTGCCAACTTGAGCGCGGACCAGGAAAACGAATTCTTTGCCGATGGAATAACGGAAGAAATCATCAATACGCTTGGCCGCGTGGAAGAATTGCACATTGCGGCGCGAACTTCGGCGTTCTCTTTTAAGGGCAAGCACGTGGACCTTCGGGTGATCGGAGAGCGGTTGCACGTAGCGACTGTACTGGAGGGAAGCATTCGACGGTCCGGAAGCCAGATCCGGATTGCGTGCCAACTGGTGAAGGCGAGCGACGGATTTCAACTGTGGTCGGAGCGATATGACCGCGAAATGAAAGATATTTTCGAGGTTCAGGAAGACATTGCCAGGTCCATCGCGGAGAAGCTGAAGATCAGCTTGGCAGGGATTAAGGATGGCTCGCTGGTCAAGGCGGGGACCGAAAACCTGGAAGCGTATCAGCAATACCTCAAAGGCCGCGCGTTGCTTTACCGAAGAGGCGGAGGACTGCCCCGGGCATTGGAGTGTTTTCACCTCGCCGTCGCGTTGGACCCCCAATACGCGGAAGCCTGGGCACACGTTGCCGAGGCGTATGTCATGCTGGCGTTCTACGGATTTACGAAACCAGATGTGGTACTTTCGAAGGCCAAGGAAGCTGCGGTGCGAGCCGTTTCCCTCGATCCAAGCGTGGCAAATGCTCACAACGCATTTGCAGCAGCAATCCTCTTGAATGACTTTGACTGGTCGAAAGCAGAGATTGAGTTCACTCGCGCGCTCGAACTTAATCCTCGTAACGTGCTGGCGCGCTCGCGTTACGCGTTGTGGTGTTTGGAGGTCGGCGGCGGCCGGTTTGAGGAAAGCATATTCCAGTCCAAACAGGCATTGGAGGCGGACCCGCTCTCCGACTATGCCGCCACAATCCTGGCATTCGCCTACTACATCGCCGGGAGGCTCACGGAGGCGGTGCAAACAGCTAAACACGCTGTGCATCTGGAGCCGGAATCTTTCCTTGCAAGTGTCAGCCTCACATTCGCCCTTTACGCGCAAGGGCATTACGAAGAAGCCGTTGGTGTGATCGAAAAAGGCCTGGCTTCCTCTGGGCGGCATCCCATGTTTTTGGCTGGCCTCGCGGCGACCCTGGCTTCTTGGGGCAAAGGCGAAGCGGCCAAATCTGTCCACGGGGAGTTGCTGGCGCGCTCGGCGCGGGAATATATCTCACCTTTCTTGCTTGCCGTTTCGGCTTCCGCGAATCGGCAACCAGATGAAGCCATACAGTTTGTCCAACAGGCCTACGAGATTCGTGATCCCCAGTTAGTCGTATTCGGCAAACACTGGATAGGAACAAAAATGCTGCTGGAAGATCCTCGCTTTGCTGAGCTCTTGGCGAGGATCGGGCTCCAATAGAGGCTCGTTTCGCCCCCGTGCCGCTTTCGCTACGTTCGCCACATCGTTTCGTTGTCCCACCCCATCCCGGCTTCGCAGCCGCCCCACCTCCCAGCCGGAGGAGATTTGTTTTGCGTATTTGCCTCCTCATCCTGCTTGCTCTACCATTTTTGTGTATGGCTGTCCCCACACTTTTGCCGTGCGATGGCTGCGGCCAACTCGCTTCCGCTGAGCACATCGCTCGCCGCTTGCAGCGCCTCGAATGGGCGACGCGTTTCCGCCCGATCCATATCCAGGCGCTCTTGCTCGCTGCCTCTGCGCCCGAAGCGGACGCCGACTTCCTCTACTCGCCCGAGTCAGTCTTTGCTGGTCAAGCCGGGACTCTCCTCTCCGCCCTTGGCATCCCGACAGCAGGGAAGTCCCCTGAAGAAGTCCTTGCTGACTTCCAAAAGCGTGGTTTGGTGTTCACCTCTCTCCTTGAATGCCCCATCGAACCCGGTGCCGACGCCGCCGAAAGCCGCGCCATTCTGGAGAACCACCTCCCAGCAGCCATCGCCCGAATTCGCCGCTCGCTGAAGCCTAAACGCGCCCTGGTGATCGCCCCCGAGCTTAAGCCACTTCTCCCGCAGCTCACGGAATCGGCCCTAGGCTGTCCCGTTATTTATGTCCCACTTTCTGGCTCGGCTACGGAAATCGCCGCATTCCGTGCGGCCCTCCCAGCCTTAGCCGCCCAGGGGAGCTAGGACCACCCTGTGATACGCGTCACTGTGTTTCGTGACCGGCCAACCCAAACTATCTATGGCACGTTGAAACTTGGCGGTGTGCTAAGATGTCCTTTGGAACCGCTCCTTTAGGGGTGATTTGTGCAGAATCGGGCAAAATTCGGTGTAGGCATCGGGGTGATCGTGGTGGCCTTGTCGTTCCTCGCCTGGCTCGGCTATGGCGAGAGCAAGACCTACTATCACACCATTGCGGAATACCAAACGTTGAACGCCTCCGATCGCGCTCATCGTATGCGCCTCGCGGGGATCGTCGTCGAAGGCAGCATCAAGCCCGGGTCGGGTCGCGTGGACTTCACACTGGAAGAGCAGGGGAAAACCCTTCCCATCACATACGTTGGCAGCGACCCATTGCCGGACACGTTTAAGGACAAGTCTCAGGCTCTTGTCGAGGGACGTCCCGGCACCGATGGCCGTTTTGTCGCCGAGCATGTGCAGGCCAAGTGCGCTTCCAAGTACGAAGCCGCCCCGGGTGGCGACAAGCCAGCCGCGGCCGGCGCTACCCAGCGAAGCAGCATGTAACGCGCCAGTCGAAAATCCTCGGGGAGAGGCGGAAGCATCATGGATGTATTTGGTTCGTTTACACTCCTACTGGCGTTTGTCTGCGCGGTTTATGCGTTAGTCGGCGGCATCGCTGCGATCATCACGCGCCACCCGCTGCTCATCAAAAGCACGCGCCAGGCAGGCATGGCCACTTGCGTATTGATTTTCATTGCTACCTTCAGCCTCGAGTATCTCCTCTTCAGCGACAATTTTTCCCAGGCTTACGTCGTCTCGCACAGCAATCGCGATCTATCTGCGTTTTATAAGGTTGCCGCGCTCTGGTCCGGCCAGGAGGGCTCGCTGCTCTTCTGGAGCTTTCTCCTTTCGATTTACGTCATTTCCGTTCTCATCGCGTATCGGAATAAGAACGGCGAGTTGATGCCATACGTCGGTGTGGTCCTTGCCGGCGTCCAGACCTTCTTCCTTATCCTGAATAATTTCGTCGAGAGCCCGTTCAAGACACTGGCCACGGTCAACGCCAGCGGCGTGCTGGAACCCTTTACCCGCATGGACGGCAACGGCCTCAATCCTCTTCTGCAATATCCGGAAATGGTCATTCACCCGCCAAACCTCTATTCCGGATACACGGGCTTCACCATTCCGTTTGCGTTCGCTCTCGCGGCGTTGCTCGCCCGGTACCCCGGCGAAAAGTGGATTCACCTTACCCGCAAATGGACCATGATCGCCTGGTGCTTCCAGTCCGTCGGCATTCTTCTCGGAGCGCACTGGGCCTATGCCGTGCTCGGCTGGGGCGGCTATTGGGGCTGGGATCCGGTCGAAAACGCTTCTTTGCTTCCGTGGCTCACCGGCACCGCGTTTCTGCACTCCGTGATGATGCAGGAAAAGCGGGGCATGATGAAGGTCTGGAACGTCTGGCTGGTCTTCTGCACCTTCCTGCTCTGCATTCTGGGCACGTTCCTCACGCGCAGCGGCATCGTCAGTTCCGTGCACGCCTTTGCGAACTCGCACATCGGCCCGTGGTTCGTCGGCTTCTTGGGGCTCACGCTCGTCGTTTGCTTCATCGCCTACGTCATGAATCGCGATTATCTGAAGAGCGAGAATCAGCTCGATTCCATGGTTTCCCGCGAATCCAGCTTCCTCTTCAACAATCTGCTGTTCCTGGTCGCCTGCATCGCGGTGCTTTCCGGCACCCTCTTTCCGGTGATCTCCGAGGGGCTTACCGGCTCGCGCATCAGCGTTGGCGCGCCCTTTTTCAACAAGATTATGATTCCCGTGGGCCTGGCGATTCTCTTCCTTACCGGAGTCGGCCCGCTGCTCGCGTGGCGTAAAACCTCTGGTGACAGCCTGAAGCGCAATTTCGGCTGGCCAATGGTCGTCGGCCTTTTGTGTGGCGTCGCTTCCTACTTCATGGGGTATCACGACGCCTACTCGATCGTCTGCCTGGTTCTCTGCGGCTTTGTTTTCTGGACGATCGTGATGGAGTTCTACCGCGGCGCGAAAGTGATCTCCGCACGCACCGGCATGAGCATGATGATGGGCGCGCACGAACTCGCCATGCGCAATACGCGCCGCTACGGTGGCTACGTCGTGCACTTCGGCATGGTTCTCGTCTTCATCGGCCTGGCGGGTGCCGCCTTCAATTCCGACGTGCAAAAACCCATGAATCTCGGCGAGTCCATGAAGCTTGGCCCGTACACGCTGGTCCTGCAAAGCGCCGACACCAAGCCGGAACAAAATTACACCGCGCAGCGCATGATCGTGGAAGTCCTGAAAGACAACAAGCAGCTCATGATGCTCTATCCGGAAAAGCGCCAGTTCCAGGGCACCGAGCAGGCCTCCGGCACTATGGTCGCCATCTACTCCACGCTTCGCGAAGACGTCTACGTGGTCTTTGCTGGCATGGACCCCGACACGAATCTCCCTGTCATTCACGCCTTCTTGAATCCGCTGGTCAAGTGGATCTGGCTCGGAGGCGTGTGGGTGGTGATGGGAACGCTGCTCGCGCTGATGCCGAATCGCCGCGCCCAGCTTGCCACGGCACTTGTACCGCAGACCGCACCTTCACCGATCGCGCAAGCTCTCAATCCTGGTGTTACCCTGCGTGAGGGCCATGATTAATCGCCCCACTCTCAAGCTTGTCATCCTGAGGCTATCCGATAAGGATAGCCGAAGGACCGCAACGTCAAATATTTCCTCGGCCACGCGTTCGAAGCGCCGCTTCGTTATCCCGCTTTTTGTCCTCGCGCTTTTTGCCGTGCTGCCTTTGGTCGCCCAGCAGCAGGCCGACCGCGTTAAGGAAGTCGGCGGCAAATTCCTGTGCATGTGCGGGTGCGGCCAGATTCTGACCCAGTGCAATCACGTCGGCTGCACGATGTCCGCCTCCATGCTCAAGGAACTCGGCGCCATGGTGAAGCGCGGCGACTCCGAAGACAAAATCACGCAGACCTTCGTCCAGGAATTCGGCACCACGGTGTACGCCGAGCCGCCGAAAACCGGATTCAGTCTCGTGGCGTGGCTTATGCCGGTGTTCTATTTTCTGATCGGCGCCGCCATCGTCGTTTTCTTCATCAACAAATGGCGCAAACAGGCGCCTGCACCGGCCGCGGTCGCTCCCGCCGGCGTGCACATTTCTCCCGAGGCCTACGAACGCGCGCGTTCCCAGGCCGATCGGGACACCGAGGATTAGTCCCATGTGCCCTCTCACGCTCGCGTCGCTCTTCGCCCTTGACCCCCAGTGGGCCATCTACGGCGCTTGCCTCGGCCTGGCCGCCGCGGTTTTCCTTTTCATCTTTTACATTCAACCGGACGCGTCGGACCTTGCGCCTCACCGCACCAAGCTCGACCAACTTCTCGAGCGCCGCGACACTATTTACGACAACCTCCGCGACTTGAAATTCGAATACCGCGCTGGAAAATACTCCGAAGGCGATTATGAAACCATGAAGGTCACTCTGGAGAACGAAGCCGCCCTCGTTCTCGCCGAGATCGAGCAGGTCACCGATTCGCAGATTCGCCGCCCGCGTCCCGCCGCTCGTCCGGCCGGCGCGGATCCCGCCTCCGCAGGAAGTCGGAGTTCTCGATGAAGGCTTTCTGGCCGCGTCTGCTTACAACAGCCCTTACCGCACTCTTCGCCGCCTCCGCATCGCTTGCCGGAACCGTTCACGGCACGGTGGTGAATCGCACCACGGGCAAGCCCATTGCGAACACCGACGTCGATCTTCTCAGCCCCACGCAGGGCATGGCGCTGCTCGCCACCGTGAAAAGCGACGCGCAGGGCCAGTTTACCGCCACCAACGACTCCATCGGCGCGGGGCCCGTCCTCATCCGGGTCACCTATCAGGGAGTCAGCTTCAACGGGTTTGCGCCGCCGGGCCGCCCGCAAGTGGATGTGGAAGTCTTCGATGTCAGCAAGGATCCCAAGATTATCACGCCTGCTTCCCACGTCATTATTTTGCAGCCGCGTGACGGCAAGCTGATTGGAGCGGAAGAGTACAACGTCAAGAACAGTTCGCAGCCTCCCGTGGCTTATTTCCGCACCGAAGGCAATTTTGAATTTGCGATTCCGGATAAGGCCACGCTCCAGAACGTCACCGCCACAGGATCGCTCGGCATGGATGTGCCGCAAGCCTCGATTGACAAGGGGAAAGGCCTTTACGCCATCGCGTATGCGTTCCATCCCGGCGAAACCAACATTCGCCTTTCGTACGAACTGCCGTATCCCGGCAATTCCGCGAAATTGAAGTTGCCCGCTGTTTATTCAGGCATGCGTATGCTTCTTGTCGCACCCCCGGGCGTCACCCTCACGGGCGACGGCATCAGCGCCGCCGGCCAGGAACAGGGCATGAACGTATTTCTTCATGACGCGCTTGCCGCCAAGGGCTCGCTCGCTGTTTCCCTTTCCGGCGTCGGCTCGCCGCAAGCCGCTGCCACGGATGACGGGCAGGGCCAGCAACAGGGGCAGGAAGGGAACTCGCGCACGCAGGGCCAGCAAGTGGACGTTGCCCCGCCGCGCATCGACGAATTCAAGTGGCCCATGTTCTTCGGCCTGGCCGCGCTTTTTGCGCTCGGCGCCATTCTGCTTTCGCGAAAGCAGGTTGTGATGGTACCTGCCGCCGATGATGAAGGTGAGGCTCCAGCAAAATCGAAGAAGGCCGCAAAGGCGGCGAAACAGCAGGCCGGCGTCGAGGCCGTTAAGGAATCCGTTAACGCCAATCTTGATTCGCTGAAAGAGGAAGTTTTTCGCTTGGAGTTGCGCAAGCAGGCCGGCACGATTTCCGAGGAGGAGTACGCCCGCGAAAGGTCCCGCGTGGAAAAGCTCCTGCGCGACCTGGTCCGCGGCTAGTTTTTGTAGCGGCCGCCTTCCGAGGCGGGCGGTTTAGGTATGTGGCACAGGCACTTTTGCCTGCGCTCTTGGGGTTCGCAACAGGGCCTCAACGTCTTGGCTGTAAATAAAACCGCGCGTCCCTCCTCGCGCTCCCGCGGAGCCGCGCCAAACAAAATTAATCGTGGCCCCCGTGAAACTATCGCCAACCGGTCTTCGCTTTGAGAGCATCGATAAACGCTATGGCGGGCTCTTCGCACTCCGCCGCGTCACCTTCGAAATTTCCGCGGGCGAGTGCGCCGTCCTCGCCGGGCGCAATGGCTCCGGCAAAACCACGCTGCTGCGCATCGCCGGGCAAATCGTCCGCCCCACCGCTGGGAAACTGTCATTCCCCGGCAGCGTTGCCGCTTCCGACGGCAATTCGCGCCCCGGCTACGTCGGACACAGCACCATGGTCTACGACGAGCTCACTGCCGAGGAAAATCTCCTGCTCTTCGCCCGGCTGCAGAAGGTGGAATCGCCTGCCGTCCGCGCCGAAGCCCTTCTCCGCGAGGTCGGCCTCTACGATCGGCGCACTTCGCTGGTCCGCACGTTTTCCCGCGGCATG
>DASYXF010000042.1:0-12120 GCA_035935335.1 Candidatus Acidiferrum sp. | reverse complement strand
TAACGGGCATAGATGACAATGTTCCATTCCCTCTCGTCGACCAGATAATGCGGGTCCGAGCATTTTCTTGCTTCGACCCAGAGCTTCTGAAACAGGATGAGAAGCACCTACTCGCCTCTGGTATCGTCAAAGAAGCTCATTTATCGTCTGGGAAAGACGGTCAGGACTGGGAGGTCAGGCTTACCGCTCGCCGAGGGAATCAGTTCATTCTTCGTAGCATGGATGTCAAAGGTTTTGGAAAAACAGTGAACCTTTCAGACGCGCAGATGCAAACTTTGCCCCTCCAAGTCGGGCAGCCGTACAAAAATTCTCTTGCTAATAAGACGGCTGACAGTTTAGAGAAAATGTTCAGTGACTCAGAACACAAAATCTCCATCATCCAGCGAGCGAGTCTGGTTGATAAGAAAAACTTACACATCGAATTCGATGTACTCGTGGTACCCCAAGACGAGCTGTTTATTGATGGCGAGCGTTATTGAAACGAGGGTGGCTGCTTAGATGTCGGCAGCAGCTCGTCTCGAATCGAGCTGATATGGTTGCTGTTCCTTTAGCCGCCGATCCGCCGGTGCCGGTCTGAGCAATAGCCCGCCGCGGCGTCCTGCTGGCCAGTAGAACGACGATTAGCTGGCACTGCGGGTCAGTTCCCGCCAGTTGTAGGCGGTAAACGCCGAGCGCTGTGGAGCGCGGGAAGAGCGGCGTCTACGACGCCGGGTGGGGGGTATGATACGGCACCCCAAAAAGTTGGGAACAACTTTGGGAACAAAACCGTGCCGAACACCGTGCTAAACCGTGATACAGGACGCAAGGAAATGCTTGAAGAGGCAACTACATAGCATTTCTGGAACTAACAACGGGTTGGAGGTTCGAGTCCTCCCCGGTTCACTAAAAATTTCCCGACTCTCCCGATTTCAACCAATTAATATTTTCGGGCGGGCGGCGGACTCTTCGCCCGCTAGAAACTCTGGATGATCTTGGAGGGACTTGCGCTTCCGGACTCGCTTGGAAGTAGGTGCACATGCTCAGGCATGAAAACGTAGGCCAACATGAGCAAAGTGGTAACGGAGGGCACGAATTGCGCCACGTCAGCATCATTCGCGAACGCTACCTGAAATGAGAATGACACAGGTTGGCGACATGGCCCGACTGCTGAAAAACCCGCCCAGTCGACTCTTCGGGCCTATCTTCCATATAATCCCAAGGAATCCACACCTTCTTGGGTCTTGAACATTCCGCATTTGGGGAGCCGGCCGTATGAAACTGAACGCCGCCGTGGTTGGCTTGGGATTTGTCGGCCGGGCGCACGTCGAATCTCTGCGGCGTCTGGGAATCCCGATTCGCGGTGCGCTCGGAAGCTCCGGCGAAACTACGGCCTCTGGGTGCAAATCTCTTAATCTTGAACGCGGCTATGCATCGATCGAAGAACTTGCCGCCGACCCCGCCGTCGACGTCGTTCACCTCTGCACCCCGAATTATCTCCACTTCGGGCAAGCCGGCAGCCTGATGCGCGCGGGCAAGCACATCCTGTGCGAGAAACCTTTGACGATGGATTCGGCGGAGTCGGAACTCCTCGTTTCTCTCGCCCGTGAGTCGGGAAAAGTCGGCGGCGTCGCCTACAACCTGCGCTACTACCCCCTATGCCAGGAGGCCCGGGTGCTGATTGAAAAGGGCGCCATTGGCCAGCCAAAACTTGTCCATGGCAGTTTTTTGCAGGACTGGCTTCTCTATCCCAATGATTGGAACTGGCGGCTGGATCCGAAGCTCGGCGGTCCGCTCCGCGCCGTTTCCGATATCGGCACACATTGGCTGGACCTGGTTACCTGGATTACCGGCCGCAAGGTCATGGAGGTTTGCGCCGATCTGGTTACCGTGGTGCCCATCCGCCAGAAACCACGAGGCCGTGTCGAAACTTTTCAGAAAGCCGATCCCGCGAATGCCGATCGTGTGCCGATTGAAACCGACGACTACGCCTCCGTCTTGTTTCACCTTGAGGGTGACTTGAGCGGAGTCATGACCGTGTCGCAGGTCAGCGCCGGGCGCCGGGCGCGGCTATGGTTTGAAATTGATGGCACGGAGGGCTCGCTCGCGTGGAATTCGGAAGAGCCCGGCACGCTCTGGATTGGCCGCCGCAACGGCCCCAACGAAGAACTTCCGAAGGATCCGGCGCTCCTCAGTCCGCAGGCGCGCCGCTATGCCGCCTATCCCGGCGGCCACGCTGAAGGTTATCCGGACACGTTCGTGCAGCTCTTCCGCGATTTTTACGAATACGTCGAAGCCGGCGACCTGAAGGCTCCCCGATCCTTCCCCACGTTCGAAACGGGGAACGAGGAGATGGTACTCTGCGAAGCGATCGAACAGAGTTCCAGAACGCGAGCGTGGGTCACCGTGGGCAGCAACTGATCCAAAAAGATCTTCCATCCTCAGCCAGCTTCGGAGTTTCCTGGCTCCGGCGCTGCAACCACCGAATCCCATCTTCTGTTTGCCCCGTTCTCAAACAGTCTTTCTAAATTGAGGAACGGCATCTGCACTACGAATTGCCTCTGTTGAATTCAGTAGCCTAATTCCAGGACGGTATTGCCCTGTAGGTTGTAAAAAACCCCCAATTCCCGACGACGCGCCAGTTCGTCGGCAAGAACGTCGGCGACAAATTCGATTTGCCGGTACATCCTTTCCTTGGGGCCGGTGCAGCCATCAAATACCACCACGGCGCTTTTCGTCGGACTCTTCTGCTCCCCGTAGACATACCAGAAACACACAGAGGTCTTCTGCGCGCGATCCTCGCCAAGTTCCGCCGGATAGGGCAGAGGCCGATCGGCCAGCAGAAGATGAAAATTCCGCCCGTCGGAGCGCGAGATCATCGGGATCCCCTCTGAGAAACGGGAGAGCAATGCTTCCTCGCCAATCCATTGGCAGTGCGGGCAGACGTTAAAATTTCGGAACTCAGTCGGAGAGGGGGCGAGAACGTGATTGAGCAAGGCGCACCTCGAATGCGAGCGTGATTCAAAACTGCGAGCGCTCTGGGCGGAGTGCACGCAAGGCGAGGCAAGTGGAGTATCGTATTAAGTAAGTTAAGACGTCAAGGGAAAAGTCTATCAATTGGTATCTGATGCCGTGCCCCCTAGGAACCCGGTCGGCAGGCTTCGTTCAGGGCTCGGGCGATTTCGTTTTCCGGGTACCCTAACTCCTGGAGGATACTCCGGTTGTGTTCCCCAAGCAGCGGCGGAGGCATGCGGTAGGCAATCGGCTGCTCCCTGAATCGAATTGGGTTGGCGATACTCCGCGCCCTGCGCAGGGTAGGGTGCTCCAGTTCCACCACCAACCCGCGGGCCACGGTTTGCGCATCCCCCAGGGCTTCGCCCACGGTCTGAATGGGGGCCGCTGGAATATCTGCCGCCTTCAGTCTTGTCAACCACGCCTCGCTTCCCGAAGCCCCGAAATGCCCTTGCAGAATCGGAATCAGTTGTTCGCGATTTTGATTGCGCATCGCGTTGTTCGAAAACCGCGTGTCGTTGCCAAGCCCCTCTGCTCCAAGAATCCCCACCAGACGCAGCCATTGTTCCTGCGTGCCCACTCCGACTACAAAATACCGCTCATCACTTCCGCGGAACAACTGATACGGCACGATATTCGGATGGGCGTTCCCCCAACGCTGTGGCGAAACGCCCGCATTCAAGTAACTGCTGCCTACATTCGCAAGCCACGTCAGTTGCGAATCAAACAACGCCATGTCCAGATAATCGCCCTTTCCGCTCCGCTCGCGTGCATACAGTGCACCCAGGATGCCCATCGCCGAATACATCCCAGTAGTCATGTCCGCGATGGCAATCGGAAATCTCAGCGGGCCGCCGCCTGGGTCCCCCGTAAAGCTCATCACTCCCGCTTCGGCCTGGGCAAGAATATCGTAGCCGGGCTGTTCCGCTTTGGGACCGCTGAACCCGTATCCCGAAATGCTGCAGTAGATCAGCCGCGGATATTTCGCTCGGAGCGTTTCCGGATCGATTCCTCGCCGCTGTAACGAAAGCTTGGATGGTTGATTGCAAATAAATACGTCCGCGGTGGACAGCAAACGCTGTAAAATTTCTCCACCGATGGGATGGTCGTAATTGAGGGTGATCGAACGTTTGTTGCGATTGGTGGCGAGGTAATAAGCCGACTCCGTGCCCACAAAAGGAGGCCCCCAGCCCCGGGACTGATCGCCGCCCGCGTTGCGCTCGACCTTGATGACGTCGGCGCCGAGATCCCCCAGCAGCATCGCGCAATAGGGGCCGGCCAGGGCTTCCGCGAGTTCAACGACTCGGATGCCGTCGAGGACCATGTTCATGGAAAGGAATTATAGCGGACAATCTCCGCATTCGGTGTCAGGGCAGCTTGGAACGCTTTGCCATGTCCTTCCTTGCGCGCGAGGAGTCCATCCCGGACAATATGTCTACCGATGAAAATACGGAACATGTGGCGGCGCAACTGAACGCGCCGGATGGAGATCCCGGAACGATGGCGAATTCGACTCAGCCACCAAAACGCTTTGTCGCCTATTTCTCGATGGAAATTGCCCTGGAAAATCAGATTCCCACCTATAGCGGTGGCCTGGGGGTTCTTGCGGGTGACACCATTCGAGCCGCGGCGGACATCCGCCTGCCAATGGTTGCGGTTTCTCTCCTCTACCGCAAAGGGTATTTCCGCCAGCACCTTTCCGAAGAAGGGGCTCAGAGCGAAGAAGCCGTCGACTGGGCCGTCGAAAAACATCTTCAGGAAGAAGAACCGCGGGTGTTGGTTACTCTGGAGGGCCGGAAAGTCGAACTGCGCGCATGGCGCTATACCGTCAAAGGTGTTCGCGGGTATGAAGTCCCGGTCTACTTTCTGGATGCCGACCTGCCTTCCAACGATCAACGCGATCGCGAGTTGACCGGCCAACTCTACGGTGGCGATCCCTACTACCGCCTCTCGCAGGAAGTTCTACTGGGAATTGGCGGCGTCCGCATGCTTCGTGCGCTCGGCCACAACGAACTGATGCGCTATCACATGAACGAAGGCCATGCAGCCCTGCTCACCCTGGAATTGCTGGGTGAAGAGTCCAGCCGCGCCGGCCGCAAATCCGTGAAAGGTGAAGATATCGAAAAGGTTCGGTCCAAGTGTGTATTCACAACCCACACGCCTGTACCCGCCGGGCATGACAAATTTCCGGTCGAGTACATGACCCGCTTGTTCCCCGACCAGAATCGTTTCTTCGACGTCAAGGACGCTTCCTCAGCGGACCTGGTGCGAAGCGTTTTGCAGGTAGAGCAGAATTATCCCGACCTTGCGGAGGCGGCCAAACGCGGCGCCTCCGTCAACATGACCTATCTCGCACTCAGCCTCAGCAACTACGTGAACGGCGTGGCCAAACTTCACGGAGAAGTTTCCCGCAAAATGTTCCCCAACGTGCCGATCGAGGCCATCACCAATGGCGTCCACGCCGCTACCTGGGCATGTCCCGCCTTTCGCGAGCTTTTCGACCGCATGATTCCTTCCTGGCGCGAAGATAACTACAGTCTCCGCGGCGCGCTCGGCTTGCCTCCCGAAGAAGTGTGGGCGGCGCATCTTCTTGCCAAACACGACCTGCTCGAAACTGTCCGCAAAAAAACCGGCTTGAAGCTGAACCCCGATGCTTTCACCATCGGTTTCGCCCGCCGCGCCACCGGTTACAAACGTGCCGACCTGATCTTGAGCGACCTCGATCGCCTTCGCCAAATTGCAAAAAACGCCGGCTCTTTCCAGATCGTCTACGCGGGCAAGGCCCACCCTCGCGATGGCGGTGGCAAGGAAATCATCAAGAAAATTTTCAAAGCGAAAAGAGCGCTCAAGAAAGCCATCACCATCGTTTTTCTGGACGACTACGATCTGAATCTCGGCGGCAAACTCACCGCCGGCGGCGATTTATGGTTGAACACGCCCCAATATCCCCTCGAAGCCTCGGGAACCAGCGGCATGAAGGCCGCACTGAACGGCGTTCCGAGCCTCAGCATTCTCGATGGCTGGTGGGTCGAAGGCAACATCGAAGGCGTAACCGGCTGGTCCATCGGCGAAGCCCATCGCGGCGATCCCGGCCCGGAAACTCCAGTGGACAACGCACAAGATGCGGAGAGTCTGTATGCAAAACTCGAAGGTGTGATTCTTCCTCTGTATTACGGGAGTCGCGAGCGTTACCTCGACATCATGCGCCACGCCATTGCGATCAACGGTTCCTTCTTCAACACGCAACGCATGGTTCAGCAGTATATTACCGACGCTTATTTGCGCTAGCCCGCCGCGCCTGCACAACTTCCTCCGGCCTTACTTCAAGAATCATCACTCGCCGTGGCAGTTCGCGGAACCCCGCCTTGCGGTAAAATTTGGCGGCAGCCTTGTTGCGCATCGGGAGTTGCAGCTGGAACGCCCGCATCCCTCGTTCCCGGCAATAATCCTCGATCTCGTAAAGCGCCAGCGACCCGATTCCCTGATTGCGGAACCTCTTCTCCACGAACAAATCGCGCAGCACGCCTTCCGCACCGCCATATTCCAGTTCAAAGTTGTATGTCAGCAACGCGTAGCCCACCGGCTTCCTGTGATTCTCCATCAGCCACATTTTTCCCTGCGATGGATTCCGCAGAAGCACGTCCAGACCCTGGCTCAGCGATTGGCGGTTGGCCTTGATTCTTTCAAATTTGTTGTATGCGATCACCAGTTTCAATAGCGCCTTGTGATCCTTGGGGCCGCAGGAACGGAAAGAGACCAGCATGATGCCTCACTTTTTCTGAGCGACTGGATTGTGTTTGGTGCCTTCCAGTTCCGCGCCCGCATCCAGAATGTTCAGGCGCGAAAAATCCTTGAAAAATTCCCAGCTCCCGTATTTCTCCGTCATCTCCGGCAAAACCGCCGCCACCAGCGCGTCGCCCTTTTTGTTCGCGTCCACGCCCTTCTTTACCGCGCTCCGCAGCCAAGCCAGATATTCCCGGAACTCCTGCACGTCATCCGCGTTGCCCACGTCTCCATGCCCCGGAACAAAAATCACCGCCCGCGGCAGCGCCGAGTTGGGCAGCGCATTCTCTTTTTGTGCCGTGAACTCGGAAAGGGTGGAAATCCACGTTGAGGTGGTTGCATCGATCAAGTTTGGCAGCGTGCGCCGCCAGAATAGGTCTCCGCAAAAAACAATTCCCGCATCCGGAATCGAAACCACGGAATCTCCGCCCGTGTGCCCCTGCATATAAGTGACTTCAATGCGCCGCGAACCCAGAAAGAGCGTCACGCCGGTGTCGTAGGTGACTTCCGGCGCAAGCAGATTCTCCACCATGGCTTTCTGTTCCGGCTTGATCTTTTCTCCGAAGAATTTCAGGTTCTCCGTGTGAATCCAGGCCCGTACGCCGTGGTGTCCCACGATCACCGCTCCCTGCTGCGCAAAAACGCGGTTTCCCGCCACGTGATCCAGGTGATAGTGGGTATTGATCACGAACTTGATCGGCAGGTGCGTCAGGCTGTGGATCTGCCCGAGCAGTGCTTTCGCGGCGGCCTCGTTTTCGAACGTGTCAATCACCGCCACGCCGTTGTCGCCGACCACAAATCCGGCGTTGGCCCCCGCATCGCCCTTGGAATCGTCAATCGCCGCCCAGACATTCGGGCCGATCAGTTTCAATTGAAAGGGAAGCGGCGCGTCCGGCGATCGGGCCATCAGAACCGCGCAGGAAAAACAGAACAGAAAAGACAATCGGAAGAGGAATCGCATTGCAACTATCGTACTGCAAGCAGAGCGCTACGAAAAGGAGCGCACCCGTATCTGCGTCTCCTGCTGGTTCCTCCGAATCGCGGCGCCGCGAGCCATCAAATCACTCATCAACGCTATCCAGGATTCGCAAAAGTGCCTCCAGCTCCGGTTGCGTGCCGATGGTGATGCGCGCGAACCCCGGCCCCAGGTCTTTGCTGCGCTCGCGAATCAAGATTTCCTTGCGCATCAATCTCCTGAAAAGCCGCGGTCCGACCTCGCCAAAGTCAGCCAGCAGAAAATTGCCTTTGCCCGGAAACACGCGGACCTCGCGGCGGCTCAGTTCCGCGGCAAACCACTTGCGCAACCGCTTTGTATCGCGGATGTATCGCTCGATCGTGCGGCGCTCTCGAACGGCTGCCACTCCAGCTGCAAGAGCTGCCGCATTCACTGGGAAAGGAGGCATCGCCCGCTTTACGAATGCCAACGATTCGCTCTGCGCAATCACCGCCCCCAGTCTCAGGCCGGCCAGCCCTGCCGCCTTCGAAAAAGTCTTGGCGACAAAGAGATTCGCATGCCGCCGGATCCACGGCACAACCGTTACCCCTGAAAAATCGGCATACGCTTCGTCCAGAACTACGGCTGTGTGTGAGGCGGTCTTCAGAATTGTTGCGATCGCGCTTTTCTCCACCAGCGTTCCCGTCGGATTATTCGGATTCGCCAGAAAGAAAACGCGCGGCCTGTTCCGCAGAGCTTTGAGAACTGCCGCCAGCGGAAATTCCATCTCCCGCGAATAGCGCAACGCCGCCACACGCGCCCCGGCAATCTCCGCGTAATACCGGTACATCGGAAACGTCGGCTCGCAAATCAGAATGTGACTGCCCGGTTCGACGAACGTGTCGAAGAAAACGCGCAACGCGTCGTCTCCGCCGTTCGTCAGGAGCAATTCTTCCGGCTTTACCCCGAAATATTTCGCCAGAGTTTGCGTTGGCGCCTGATACTCCGGATACATCGCCAGCTCTTTGCTGCTGAGTTCGCGCAATGCTTTTCGTGCGACATTGCCGCATCCGGTCGTATTCTCGTTGAAATCGAGCCGGACTTTTCCCCCGCGGCCCTCCGCCGGCGCTTCGTAAGTTTTGCGATCGAGAATGGCCTTCCGCACCGGCAGCCGCACAGTCATCTCCGCACCCCAACTGTCCCTGTCTCCTTCTGAAGGGCAACCTCAAATATTCCGGCACAAACCGGCTCACAACTCGCAGGGATATTCGTTGAAAAATTGCTCCGGAACGATTCAAAAAATGGATACTAGTCCCGGGTGGTCGAACCCGGTGGACCGCTGGCGCTGTAATTTACCGTCATCAGCAAATGCAAGGCGACACCGTACCGGTTGTTCGGCAACTCCTCCACCCGAACCACCTCGGCCACATATTCGCAATTCATGGGATCGTGCTGCGAACTAAAAGGGAACGTGACGAACACCCGCATCCCCTTGTAATATCCTTTTCGCCGTGTCTGGAAAAAGATCCCGTCTTTCGAAGCATTCACGCTGACCGGCAAATCCTCAAAATGCTCATCGCGCGGCTCGGAAGGGCGCACGCGCAGGGGTTTCGCTATTTTGGCACGGCGGGCTCGCCGCTTTTCAGCGGCTCGGGGCTCGGTTGGGTCTGGCATACGAGTCCCCCGGGCGAAGGGGTACCTCTATAATTGGAGGGACAGCGTGAAACGTCAAGCCATTGCGCCGAATCTGATACTGATGGAAAGTGGGATAACGCCGCTCCAAGAGGAAACATGAATGAAAAGATCCAAAAATCCGATGCCGAATGGCAGAAACAGCTCACCCCGAATCAATACTATGTGACTCGCCAAAAGGGGACCGAGCCGCCATACACCGGCGAGTATGAATCCACCGAGACTCCCGGCACCTACAAATGTGTGTGCTGCGGCAGTCCGCTTTTCCGCTCTGAAACCAAATTTCACTCCGGCTGCGGGTGGCCCAGTTTCACTGCTCCTCTGGAAAATCAGGCGGTGGACGAAGAACGCGACACCTCGCACGGCATGATCCGCACCGAAGTAAAATGCAGCCGCTGCGACGCACATTTGGGCCATGTCTTTGACGATGGCCCGGGGCCCACAGGTCTGCGCTACTGCATCAACTCGGTCTCACTCACACTCGATAAGGACAAGCGCTGAAGCCGCAGAGTGATTTCCTTCAATATTCTAACGTCTGGGAGCTTCGTTACGCGGCAGGGCAGGAATACGCGACCATCTCAGCCACCGGATCAGCTTCGCGCTGCCAGGCGGCCAGCAGCAATACTTTGTGTCCCGTGGGATACCGGAAAACGTAATACACATTCGCCACGCCATCGATTTCAAAAAAGCCCGGCCGGCGTGGATCCGGACGCCCCGTCAATCCTGTATCCAGCAACAAGCGAAGCTCCGCCATCTGCTCTTGCGAGTGAGCGCGGAGGTCCTCGATTATCGGGGGTTTCTTGTTCCCGTTTAACGTCATCCGGTCTTCCATTCTCAAAAACATCTTAGTCCATCCTCACTTAGTAAAGACGCAAAATTCCGTGAAATGTTTCATGACCGGCACGCTAAATTTCCCTTTGCCTGGGAGGTGATTGTCCCTGTGGTCCGGCAAGTCAGACCGCAACCTGTTTCGATGGGAGGCTGTAGACACCCGCATTACATTGGGATATCTTGCGCTTCTTGGGCGTTTCCGCGGATTTAGGAGGAGCGAGTGCCCGGAATTGGCATCTCGGTCAGGCTGCTTCTTAAGCTCGCTGTTCTTTCCTGCTTGGTCGTGCTCTTGCCGTTGTGTGCCCAGGAATTGGCAGGGAACTCCGACTCGAAGCAACTGCACCCGCCGGCCGACTGGTTCGAAGAGCCGCCAGTATTCCTTCGCACGCCGAGCCTTTACAACTTGCGTACCGATTGGATGCCAGCCGGCGTACAAAGTTACATTTTCCTCCGTTCCCGCCCCGAGTCGTTCACCTCCGATAAACCGGTCTGGACTTCTTCCCCTGGCACGATCCAGCGCATGGAATCTGCGTTTTATTGCAACGACACTCCTTTTGTAGACCAGGTGCGGTTACCGCTTGCTACTCTCTGGCACGGCCGAGTCAAACTTGTCGGCTTCGAGAGCGACGTCACCACCGCCAATTTCGTGATGGGGCTTCCGGGACAAGGCGCGCTACACAATCTCAGCGCGTTTGGCGGCAACGGCTTCCTGGCTGTTCACACTCCGCCCTCCGACCAGCTTGCCGGAATTCACCTGTCCTTTTCCTGGCGAGGTACGGAAACCGAATCAGGCGAGAGCAGCGGCCTGCACGGCATTGAGCATCTGGTTCGCGCCAGCCGAGGGTTCCTGCCCTTCCTCAGCGGGCGATCCGAATCGTCTTCTGCGGCTTTGCGTTAGCCCCTTCCTTTAGGCTTATAATTTTTGCTGCCTTCACAGGTCGCACTTGCGAATCGTTTTTATTCTTGCGATAGTGGCATTTACGATGTCTTCAAATTAGAGGTGTCCGTGGCAAAAGCGTCAACTCCCGCGAAAGGCCCCCGGAAGTCAGTCCGGGACGGAAAGTCGGAATTCGGAAAAGATCGCCGCCGAAAACATCATCACTTCCTGGTCACCGTCAATTACGCCGACGGCGAAACCTTTGGCCGGGTCTACACCAATAAAGAAAAGGCCACCCGGTTTGCCGAACGCCAGCGCCGCTCGCCCATCGTGAAAACCGCGCGCGTCACCCAGGTTTCCTGATTCGCTTCTTTTTTTTCAACTGTTTCGGGAGTGCCTTGTCGTTGCGGGCGGAAGCGTGTTATAAAAGTTATAGTCCGAAGCGGCCTTAGTATAGTGGTAGTACGGAACCTTGCCAAGGTTCAGGTGTCGGTTCGATTCCGATAGGCCGCTCCATTAAATCAAGCAGTTACAGATTCTGCTTCCTGAGCGTGGGAACACAAAGGAACAGGAGATTGTCCCCGGTTTAGTTGAAAGTGGCGGTTCTCGACTTTTTGCACGTTACGCGACCTGGGCCTGTTGAGTCAACGAGGGGTTCATGCGGCGATGCAAATGTTCCAGTTCCCGGTAGCCTTTGACGCGCCGGAATTTCTTTTGCGCTTCCAGCAAGCCCGTAGCTGTCCAGCGCATGGATTGTTCTCCTTCCCGCCAGCGTTTCACATTTCGTGCCACGCGCTCGACGGTCGAAAGGCACGACTCGATCGGGTTGGTGGAAGCCAGCGTGCGGCGCAGCAGCCAGCCCACGCCCAGCCGGTGCACCGTCAGCGTTTCCTCCAACCCTTCTTCCAAGCTGCGTGCCGCGCTGGGATTGATGCGCTCCAGTTGCCTAAAGATTTTCTCCAGTTCCGCTTTCGCTGCCGCGTACTCGGTCATCGCGTAGGCGTTGCGGATTCTC
>DASYXF010000041.1:0-3567 GCA_035935335.1 Candidatus Acidiferrum sp. | reverse complement strand
GACATCGGCTTCGAGGTTAACGGCATCGTTGATTTTTTTGTCGCGGATGTTGGTGTGTTCGTAAGTGAAGGGGATTACCGCGATTTCGGCTAGGCGGGCGTTCCAGCGGGCGACGGTGAGGCTGATGCCGTCGATGGTGATGGAGCCTTGCGGGACGATGTGGCGGGCGAACTGTTCGGGGACTTCGATGCCGTACCACCAGTTGTCGCCTTCGGGGGCGAGGCGGGCGACGCGGCCGATGGTGTCTACGTGGCCGAGGACGAAGTGGCCGCCGAATTCTTTGCCTGCGGTTAGAGGTTGCTCGAGGTTGACGCGGGTTCCGGATTTCCATTCGCCGATGGAGGTTTTGCGGAGGGTTTCCCCGGAGAGGTCGGCGGAGAAATGGTCGGCGTCCAATTCTACGACCGTCAAGCAGCAGCCGTTCACCGCTATGCTTTTTGAAAGTTCCAGATGCTTCGCGACGCTTGGTGCGTGAATTTTCAGGCGGCCCCCTTCAGAGTTGGCCTTCAGCGAATCCACGGTTCCCAGGTGCTCGATAATTCCTGTAAACATTTGCAGTGCGCTCCGTCACTCTGAAGGAAAGATTAGGATACCGCTTTTGTGCGTGGAAATCCTTGACGAATGAGAAGCATGGGGGAAGAATATCCGCAGACCACGCTCCTGGTCCCAGGAGATGGTTTATGTTCGAACCTCATCTCAACGATCCCCACCCGGAATCCTCCAAGACGTATCCGCAAACAGTTTATTGCACGCAACACAAGCGCGTGGCGGAAATCGTTGTGGCCAACTGGCCGCACAGCGAAGAGGGGTGGAGCGACTGGCGGGTGATTGACTGCTCGCTGCTGCCGCCGGGGGCTACGCGGTGTGGAATGGATTGCCTGTCGCAGGCAAAACTGAAGTCCGAGTAGTTAACCCGCGGGCAGAGAATGAGCCGGGCAAGATTCGAGTTTTTCCGTCAGGTTCTCAGTTGCAGCACAAGCAGGAATACGGGCCAATCGGGCGAGTCCCACGCTTTTTTAACGGAGGAAAAGCATGCCGGATCCGGAAATTCTTGATCGAATCTTGCAGACGTGCAGCTATCGGTTTCGTAACCTGATTTGTCCGAACAAGGAGAAGATCGCCAGCATTGCCGCGGCGAAATTGCAGATGGAGGATGCGGATTGGTCGGTGATCGAGTGTTCGTTGCAGCCGAACGGCGAGGTGAAGTGCGGGATGACGTGTTTGTTGCGGGATTTTGAGGAAGAGGAGTGAGTTAGAGCGCAATCGTGAAACGGCGCCCGCCTCGGAAGGCGGCCGCTACAAGGGCAAGAGGGCGGAGCAAGCCCCTCCCCTACAAAATCAATTTGTTGGAGTTGCTTGCGCCAGGGCGATTTCCTTCAGGCGGCGCAGGTCCAGTTTTCCCGTTCCCAAATATGGCAATTGTTCTACGTGGATGAATTGATCGGGGCGGGGTTTCCAGAGGGCGGGGAGATCGCTTTTTGAGAGTTTTTCGAGGCAGTCCTTCAGTGCTTCTTCCTTCAATGTGTGCACGACTACGAGACGCTCACCCTTTTTCTCGTCGGGGATGGCGGTGACGGCTAAGAGCTGGCCTTCGGCTTCGAGGAGTTCGTGGAGTTTTTCTTCTACTTTGATGTGGGGGACCATTTCACCGCCGATTTTGCTGAAGCGGCTGAGGCGGTCGGTGATGCGGAGGAAACCGTCTTCGTCCTGGGTGGCGATGTCGCCGGTGTTGTACCAGCCGTCTTTCAGGACTTCGGCGGTTTTTTCAGGGCGGTTTAGATAGCCGACCATGATGTTTGGACCGCGAACGAGCAGCAGGCCGGGCTTGTCCACGGGGAGCGCTTCGCCGGAGTCGGGATCGATGATGCGGACGCCGACGCCCGGTAGGGGATGACCGATGGTGCCGCGCTTGGCTCCGACCTGGCGGAAATAGGCGGCGCGAAAGTCGTAGGTGTTGACGGCGACAACCGGGGAGCATTCGGTGCAGCCGTAGCCTTCGAGGGGACGAATGCCGAAGTGATCTTCGAAGGCTTGCGCTACGCGTTCCGGCAATTTTTCCGCTCCGGCCATCACGATGCGCAGACTGCCGAAAGATTCGGGCGGGCATCGGCGGGTGTAGGAGTTCAAGAAAGTCGGAGTGGAAAGAAGCATCGTTACGGAATATTTGCTGACCAGGGCGGCGATGGCCTGCGCGTCGAGCGGGCTGGGATGAAAGATGGCGCCGATACCGGCCATGGCCGGCAGGCAGAGCGTGCCGGTGAAGCCGAAGGAGTGAAAGAAGGGAAGAATGCCGAGGATGGAATCGCCTTTGTGGAGGTGGAAGACCTGTTCGATCTGCTCGACGTTGGAGGCGAGGTTGAAGTGGGAGAGGATGACGCCCTTGGGTTCGCCTGTGGAGCCGCTGGAGAAAATGATGGTGGCGGTGTCGTCGAGGGAGGGTTTGCGGGTGAAGCCGAGGGAGCGCTCCAGCAGGCGGGCGGGAAGGAGTTTGGCCGAAAGAAGCGCAATCAGTTTTTCGGAGAGGCGAGGATTTTCGGCGAGGTCTTCGACGTAGATGATTTTTCCCGGCGGCTCGATGTGGACTTTTTCGAGGAAGAGTTTTGAGGTGACGACGGTTTGCAGTTCGCATTGTTTCGCGCAGGAGGCGAGCGATTCGTTGGAGGTGGTGTAGTTGAGATTGATCGGGACTTTGCCTTGCAGCATGGCGGCCCAGTTGACTAGCGCGCCGGGAATGGAGGGCGGAAGAAGGACGCCGACCATGTTTTGGCCTGCCCAGAGCGGGCGGAGACGGCGGGCGAGGAATATTGTTTTCGTGAGGGCTTCGCCGAAAGCGACTTTGGGAGTGCGGCCATCTGCCATGGCGAAGCGACGGGAATGGCGGCGTGCCATCTGGATGAAGGAGCGGGTGAGCGTCTTCATGTAACGGCGGCGGCGATGGAAGGCATCCACGGCAAGTTCCTGGACGGCGGCGCGCACGTCGGTGGTGCTGGCCGTTGATGGCAGCGGCTTTCCGAAGGAGACGCGGACCGGATAAGGGATGTGGCGAGGGCGCTTCCAGAGAAAGCGACCGCCGGAAAAACTGAAGATGGAGCCCCAGAGGCCGTCGATGTTGACGGGGATGATGGGGACGTCGATGCCTTTGACGATGCGCTCGAAGCCGCGGCGGAAGGGAAGCATCTGGCCGATGCGGGTGATTTCCCCTTCGGGAAAGATGCAGACGACTTCGCCGTTGCGGAGGGCGTCGGAGGCTTCGCGAAGGGAATGGATCATTTCGCGGGGGCCCTGATCGGAGGCAATGGGAATGAATTTAAGAATTTTCGCGAAGGGCTTGATGAAGGGGAGATCGTAAACGCCCTTGAACATCAGGAAACGGATGGGCCTGTCGGTGGAGCAAACTAGCAAAACCGCGTCTATCCAGGAGGAATGATTCGGGGTGAGGAGCGCTCCGCCACGGGCGGGGACATTTTCCTGGCCCTTCAGGTCGAGGCGGTAGATGGTGTGGGCGGCAATCCAGAGGAGAAGGCGCAGGAGGGAATCGGGCAGGAGCCAGAGAACGTAGGCGAGGGC
>DASYXF010000040.1:0-12863 GCA_035935335.1 Candidatus Acidiferrum sp. | reverse complement strand
TGTGCGGCGAACGGAATGCCAACCGTGGTACCCGGCCCGAAGAAATCGCCGAGTGCCCCGGCAGGGGCCCGCAACTGGCTAAGGCTAGTGATCGGCTTCGTAACGGTGCAGCTGGGGTTCAGACAAAAGGCCGTGGCGTCGGCAAAGTCGTTGACGGATGTCGGCAGGGCGGAAATGTCGGCAATAAAGTTGTTGCCTGGATTGTCCCGGTTAAACAAATTGAAGAACTCCGCGAACGGCGTGACCGACCAGCGATCGTGAAAGGTAAACGGACGGCTGACGCGCAGATCCAACTGAGCGAACGGCGTCCCGCGAAATTCATCGAGAGTCGTCTTCACGCCATTCACCACGGCGCGATCGCCCACCGGGGTCGTCAGCGTATAGGGCCGCGCGCTTTCCGCCTGCCCGAGCGCCGACAACTGCACTCCTCCCGGCAGTTGAAATGTGCCCACCAGTACAAAGCGGTGGCGTACATCTTCGCCGGATGGCCCGTAATCGCCGGGCGCAAACGCGTTGTTCGGGTCGCACACGCCATTCACATAGTCGAACAATTCACCGACCGTGCAGCCCCAGGTCTGCGCCTTGGCAAGAGTGTAATGCGCAGTGAAATGCGCGCGCCGCGAAACGTTTCCTTGCAGGCGCAGGGATAAGCCGTCGTATGCCGAGCGATTGTCGCTTCGGAAAACGTTTGCCTGCTCAAATTCATAATTGCGGTAAGCGTGCATGCCCGTTTCATGCGTGTAATCGGCACTGATCAGCCAGTTCGTGGAAAATGCATGCTGGATTCCCACGGTGGCATGTAGCGCGTACGGCGTATGGTAATTCGGATCAATCAGCGCCGGGGGCGGAGGCGCAAACGCGCCGTTCAGCGTGCCTCCATTTACCGCTTGGAACGCGGCGACCCATCCGTTTTGCGCCAGGTCGCTGAAGTAGAGGCCCACGCCGGCGCGCAGCACTGTTTTCTGGGAGTCATCCAGAGTCCGCGCAATCCCCAGCCGCGGAGCAAGCGATTTCCGGTAATCGTGGGGTATGCCGTTCACCAGCCCTGTGGCGAGAGCGGGATTGAAACTTTGATCGCGCCCGGAAGCGATAAATAAGCCGAACGTAGTGTCGTAACGCAGCCCATAGTTCACAGTAAGCCCCGGGGTGACACGCCAGGAATCTTCCGCATAGAGGCCCAGGCGCTGCACATTCTGGGAAAAGCTCCCGTCGGTCGCTGGATTTGCAGCGCACTTCACATCGCCAGGGATGGGCAACTGGCAGTTTTTATTTGCATAAAACAGGGAAGGATTTGCCGCGTAAAAATCGGGATTTTTCGAGTAAGTAAGCAGAGTCTCAGAGTTGGCGGTCAGCGCCCCGCTCAGCACCGGTTCATGAATGAAGTTCACCCCAAACCGCAAGGCGTGGCGGCCCCACGTGTGAGTTAGGTCATAACGAAACTGATATTTCTGCTGACCGCGCAGCACAGGGAACGCTGCAATTCCGGTGACAAACTGGTTGTCGCCATAGGTTTCGAATCCCGTAATCGTGCTTGAGGTGGTGGTGAAGGGAAATGCCAGGGCGAACCCTTGTGTTTCATTTCGAGTCTGCGTCAGGTGCAGGCCGCTGGCGTTCAGAACCAGCGCACCTAGCCAGGCAGGGGAAAATGCATATTGCTGGCCAAGCACCAGGCTGAAGTAGTTGTTGTGTGAAGTCGCGCCTGTGGATGGCAGCGCCCCCTGCTGCACCAGGGCGTTGTGTTCTGTGTAGGTGTCCAGCGCGCCGCGAAGGAACCAGTGCGAATGATCCGACTGGGCCCAATCCAGCCGGGCCATCGCCATATAATCGCGAAACGGAACCCGGACATTGTCTGGCACCGCGATGCTTGCCACGCCGGGAATCAATCCGTCCTGTGCCAGTTGACCGAGCGCGTTGAATTGCTCGCGGCTTGCAGAGCTGTACGCCACGCTGGCATTTTCGTCCACGTATTCAAGGGAGGCAAAAAACCACAGGTGATCCCTGGCAATGGGACCGCCCAATGTGGCGGCATAATTCTGCCGGGAAAAAGGCTGCTTGGGATCGGGCGAAGGGTTATCGATCGGAAAGCGCGCGTTCAGCGCCGCGGCCCGCTCATAAAATGTCAGATCGCCATGCCAATCGTTGGTGCCCCCGCGCGTGGTGATCACAACAGAGCCTGCCGTCGTCCGGCCGGTGTCCGCGTTCATTTGCGCAGTTCGAAAGGCGAACTCTTCAACCGCATCCGGTGAAAAATTCTGCAGGAAGCCTCCGATATAGTCATCGGAATTGTCACCGCCGTCGACGGAGACTTCGTTATTCAGGCCGGAGCTTCCACCGGTAGCGACTGCCGTGATGCGGGCTTTTGTGGGGTCCGACGGCTCGACCGGCTCCGTACCCGGCGCCAGGTAGGCAATGTTGGCAAAACTGCGCGCGGCGAGGGGAATTGCATCGAGATCCTTGCGATAGATCACCGCCTGGTGCACAGCGCTTTCCGTTTGTAATTCGGCCGCAGTTACAGAGGCGTCCCCGCCAACCAGAATCCTCTCCCGGACCGAGTTCGGCTGCAGCGTAATCGTAATCTGGCGGGCCGAACTGACGGCAACGGACACTTCCGCGCGGGCGGGCGCAAATCCGGCTGCATTCGCCGTCATTTGATAAGAGCCCGGAGGCAGTTCCTCCGCGCGAAATTCTCCCTCGGCATCGGATTGCACCGTTCGAGTTAAGGATCTCTCGGCATTACTGAAAGAGATTGTGGCCCCGGCGATTCGCGCGCCCGTGGAGTCCTGAATCCTGCCGCGCAACGCCCCGAGTGGATTTTGCCCATGCGCAGCCATGGCGAGGATGGAGCAGGCCACAAGCAACAGGAACGACACGACGAATCGTACAAGTTTCATGATAAGGCTCTGACCGCTGCAAATCAGGGGCGATTGCGAAGTATAACCCCGGCGCGGTTCAACTTTTGCCTCCCGGGTCAGGCGGACCGGTCGAAGGCTCTTTGTTTACTTCAGATATTCGTCGAACCACGCCACCGCACGGCTCATGACGTCCCGCAGATGATCGGGCTTCACAAACAGGTGGCCCTCGCGTTCGTACACTACCAATTGTGTCTTGACGCCGAGTGTCTTCAGCGCATGCCAGAATTCGTAGGACTGCGGCGTGGGGCATTCGCCGTCACTGTCCCCAACGACAACCAGCGTCGGTGTCTTCACTTGTTTGATGAACGTCATCGGCGCGCTGCGGGCATACACTTTCGGGTCGTCATAGACCGATTTCCCAAAAAAGGGAATCATCCACTGGTCGATTTTATTTTCGCCGTAGTAACTGGACCAGTTGGCGATTCCCGCCCCGGCCACCGCCGCCTTGAAACGGTCCGTCTGCGTGACTCCCCACATCGTCATGTAGCCGCCGTAACTCCAGCCGGTCAGCCCGAGGCGTTGCGGGTCGATCGGCGCCGTGCGAATTGCTTCGTCCACGCCGGCCAGGTCGTCGCGCCAATCTCCGTACCCGAAATCCTTCACGTTGGCGCGGGTGAAAGCTTCGCCCTCGCCGAAACTTCCGCGCGGATTCGGGAACAGCAAAAAATAGCCGTGTGCGGGAAGAGCCATTTCGTAGGCGTGCGCGCCCGGCCAACTGGGTTGGACTCCGATGCCGGGTCCACCGTGCACGCAAAGCACGAGGGGATATTTCTTTGACGCATCGAAATCTTTCGGATAGATCAGCCAGCCTTGGACGTCGAATCCATCATTTTTCCAGTGCAAACTTTTCGTTTGGCCCCACTCCGGTTTTACTCCTTCGTTGCGGTGCGTTACTTGCTTCCACTTCCCCATCGGGCCGGCCCAGACCTCCGGCGGATCCTGGAAAGAGCTGCGGACGAAAGCAGCTGTTTTGCCGTCGGGAGTCAGAGAAAGACTTGTGGACCAGAAGCCGCTGGTCAGCATCTCCGGCGCAAGATACAGAGAATTAATTTGTCCCGTGTCCGGGTCAATTCGCGCCACGCTGGATTGTCCGTCCACATTTTCCATGTCGATGATCTTTGCATCGCTGGTCCAGGCAACGACAACCGCCGAAGCCTTTCGCTCCGGCGTGAGGTTCCGTGGCGCCCCACCGGACCGCGAAATCAAGAAGACGTCCCCGCCCACGGAATCTTCGTCGCTCATCAGGCCCTCAATGAAGGCGATGCTCTGCCCATCCGGGGAAACCGCCGGGCGTGCGATTTGCAGTTTGGGCTTGTAAAGCGATTGCATCTCCGCGGAAGCGATATCCACGGCAAACAGTTCCGCGATGTACCAATTGCTGTCGCCATTCCCCTTGGCGGCGGTCAGAACGATGCTTTTGCTGTCCGGGGCCCAGTCGTATTCGTAAATGTAGGTGTCCGCCGGCGTGACTTGCCGTAACTTGCCGCTGCCAGCGTCGACGATAGCCAGCCTCTGTTCAAAGAAGGCGTCCTTGATTTCACCAGTTTCCGGAGTTTCGGCAACCAGCGGTCCGGCTTCTCGCGAAGCGTTTTCAGTGAACAGCACGGCAATCGATTTTCCATCCGGCGACCAACTCGTTCCCGCAAGAAATCCTTTTACGCTGGTCAGTTTGCGCGCTGGCCCTCCACCGCCGCCCGCCACGTAAAGCTGGGATTGCCCTGATTTGGCAGCATCCGATGTAAACGCAATCTGCTTGCTGTTCGGAGACCAGGCAACGTTGCCTTCACTGAAATGAGCCGACGACGCGCCCGCGGTGACGCGTACGGGCTTTCCGGTCGTCGAAAGATCCTGCACAAAAATGTCCTGCTTGCCGGTCGGGGCGCCATCCGCGTCGCCGCGGACTTCCACCCAGGCGACGCGCTTGCCATCGGGGGAGATGGCCGCTTGATCGAAGTGCTGCGCTTTGAAAAGGCTTTGCTTTGTCGGCTGGACCGAAACTTTCTTCTCACCCTGCTGGGCGAGCGCGCAAATGCTGAACACGCACAAGCCGGCCGCAACCAATAAATTCTTCAGATAAAATTGCATTCGGATTCTCCAAAAAGCGCGGAAATCGCAATCCATACGGTATTCCGTTTCTCCGCGAGCCGCAACCCGGTCAACGAAAAGCGGGCGGCTAGCGCCGAGTGGCGATAGAATCGCCGGGGCACTATGGGAGGCGGCAATGTTTGACCGGCGCGGGTTTCTCTCTTCACTGATGGCAATGGCGGGCGCGGCTCCCGCGTTTTCCCTGGATTCGGCCGGCGAAGATCCACTCGCCGGTATTCCGGCGAAGCTTCCCGACAAATCGCTCTATGACAAGAATGAAGAAGCGTACTGGTCGGAACTGCGCCGGCAATTTCTGATTCCCGAAGACGAGGTCTATCTGAACAACGGCACAGTCGGCTCTTCCCCGGCGCCAGTGCTGCGAGCTGTGTTTGAAGGCTATCGCGACGCCGAGCGCCTGGCGCAGACGGATCCTGAGGACTATCCGATCTGGGGTTACGCTTCCTGGAATCAGTTCCGCGATCCGCTGGCGTCGTTTCTCGGCTGCAACCGCGACGAACTGGCGCTGCTGCGGAATGCCACGGAAGCCAACAGCTACATCGCCAACGGATTGGACATGAAAGCAGGCGACGAAGTGTTGATGACCGACCAGGAGCATCCCGGGGGCGAACAACCCTGGAACCTGCGGGCCAAGCGCTATGGCATCGTGGTGAAGAAGATAACCTTGCCCAAACCGGTGCCCAACGCCGCAACCGTGCTGAATCTTTTCAGCGATGCGATTACGCCGCGGACACGCGTGATTTTTTTCAGCCATATTTCCACAGTGACCGGCGTGGTCCTGCCGGCAAAAGAGTTGGCGGCGCTGGCGCGTTCGAAGGGAATTCTTTCCGCGGTGGACGGCGCGCATGTCCCCGGCATGATGAAGGTGAACCTGCATGATCTCGGCTGCGATTTGTACACTTCCAGCCCGCACAAATGGCTGCAGGCGCCGAAGGGTTGCGGCTTCCTCTATGTGCGCGATGAAGTGATCGACCGCATGTGGAACACGCTGGCCACCGAAGGCTGGGACAACCCGAAAATTCGCGCCGAACGCTTCCAGCGCATCGGCAGTTCCAACGTGCCGGTGCTTTGCGGATTGCTGGCGTCGATCGACTTGGCCAATGAAATCGGCCTGGACCGCATCGAGAAACGCCACCGGCAGATGGCCGATTACATCCTGCAGGAAATGGTAAAGCGCGGCGCGGCTTCCTGGACTTCGCCGGACCCGGCGCTGCGCTGCGGAATCGCTACCGTGAATGTGGCGCCGCACAAAATGCCCGACCTGGAAAACTGGATGTGGAAGGAAAAGAAAATCCGGATCCGGGGCGGGGTGCCCAGCAAGATTCGGCTCTCCACGCCGTACTATTTGCTGCGCAAGGATGTGGACCGGTATTTGGCCGCTTACGACGAGTATCGCGCGGCCCATCCCTTCGCCTGAGGAGTGCATCCAAAAAACCGGGGTAACCCGGAGAAGAACCCGCTATCCTGAAATATGGAGTAACCCGCCGTGTCGCGCGCATGGCCCAAAAGGAACTCGCATGATTCGCCGGATTGCCGGATATTTTCCTCTCTTGGGGCTACTTCTGCTGTTTGCCACGTTGCCGGTTCGCGCACAGGACAGCTACACACGCTTTGAATTTGGGACCCAATTCTCCACTGCCAGGCTGACTAATTCAGATCTTGGCGCAACCAATTACTCCGGCTTCGGCGGCCGATTCGACTGGAACCTGAACCGCCGGCTGGCATTCGAAAGCCAGATCGATTTCTTCCCGGAACACGCGCGCCCGCTGCTCAGCATCCAGGGCGGGCAGACTTTGCAGGCCGTGTTCGGACTCCGCGCCAAGGTGGTTCAAACTCGCCGCCTTTCCGTTTTCGGATTAATCCGGCCGGGGCTGTTTCACTTTACGGATGTTTTGTATTTCAACTCCAGCTCGCCGACGGGTTTCGCCGAACAGCCGGAGACGCATTTCGTGCTGAATCTTGGCGGCGGTTTGGAGTATTACCTGAATTCACGCTGGGTGTTGCGCGCGGACCTGGAAGGCGATCCGTACCGCGTGCCGAACAGCAACTTCGCGCTCTCCGGGGGCAGCGCGTCCAGCGTGGGGAAAATTGACGACACCACGCGATTCAGCATTGGTGTGGCGTACCGCCCTGGCGCGCTGATCGAGAATGAGAAAGAAACCAACGTCCCGGGCAAATGGGAATTGGGGCCACTGTTTTCAACCATGTTTATCGGGCGCGAAGGCCCGACAGACGGCGTGCGGACGGAACCAGGTTTCGGCGGGTATGCTTCTTACCGCTTCTATCACGTATTTTATTTCGACAGCGACCTTCTCTATTATCCGCGCGGCTCCAATTCCTCCGGGCCGCATGACGGCGGAGAGATCCTCGAAGGACTTTTCGGGCTGAAGGCCGGGATACGCCGCAATCACTTTGGCATCTTCGGCAAAGTGCGGCCGGGCTTCAACAGTTACTCCGATGCGCTGAGCGCTATTTCGGCAACCGGGCAGGAGAGTTTCAGCCGCTCAACGAATTTCGTGCTTGATCTGGGCGGCATCGTGGAATTTTATCCCGCTGAGCACGGCACGTTGCGGCTGGAGGCCGGCGATACGCACATCTATTTCAACACGCGAGACGTCAATTTTGCAGGCACGATTGTTCCGGCGGGCGGCGGCAAGCTGCAGCACACCATTCAATTTATCGTGGGATACGGCTGGCGATTCTGAATTTTCTGTTCCATAGGAATAGGGAGGCTCCGTGAACCAAAAGGTCTGGGACGCTGTCGACCACTATCTCGACAAGATGCTGATACCGCCCGATCCGGCAATGAAGGATGCGCTGGCCGCCGCGGCAAAGGCGAAATTGCCGGCAATTCAGGTTTCCTCCATGCAGGGGAAAATGCTGCACCTGATGGCCCTGATGATAGGCGCTCGCAAGATTCTCGAAATCGGCACCCTGGGCGGATACAGCACGATTTGGATGGCTCGCGCGTTGCCAGAAGGCGGCAGGATTGTAACCTTGGAAGCAGATCCAAAGCACGCGGAGGTTGCGCGCAAGAATTTTGCGCGTGCTGGAGTGGAGAGCAAAGTGGAATTGCGGCTTGGGAAGGCCCTCGATACGCTGCCGCAAGTCGCCGGGGTTGGTCCCTTTGACATGTTCTTCATCGACGCCGACAAATCCAACATGCCGGAATATTTCGAGTGGTCACTGAAGCTCGCGCGCAAAGGCAGCGTCATCGTTGCCGACAACGTGGTGCGCAAAGGCGCGGTCCTCGACGCCAGGAGCAAGGACGCCGACATTCGCGGTGTCCGGCGTTTTCTGGAAATGGCAGGCAAGGAAAAGCGCGTGAGCGGCACTGCGCTGCAGACCGTCAGCACGAAGAACTATGACGGATTTGCCCTTCTGCTGGTCATCGAGTGATTACGAAGTGACGATTCTCCGGCCACGTGAAACTTTTCTGACTGGCATGGCCGCTCCCGATTGTGGGGCAGACTGAATCATGCATTCGGGAGCACCAATCAATCGTCCCGGAGGTCTAGCGCGGCTTGATGGAGTCGATGCGCTCCGGGCGCTGGCGATTTTTTTTGTGTTGATGAATCACGTCAACATGCGGCTGCTTATCGCCAAGGTCCCCTACACAAACGGCCTGCCGGATCAATTGGTCTCCTCGTTGGTGTGGAATGGCCAGCCCGGGGTGCAGATTTTCTTCGCGGTCTCCGGTTTCTTGATCACGGCCACGGCGCTCCGCCGCTGGGGACCGCTGTCTGGTGTCAGCCTGCGGGGTTTCTACCTCATGCGTTTTGCCAGGATTGCACCCCTGCTGCTCGTGCTGCTCGCAGTGCTCAGCGCCTGCCATTTCGTTCAGCTTCACAATTTTGTGGTTTCACCGAAAACCGGGGGCCTGGGACGCGCGCTTCTTGCGGTCCTGACGTTTCACGTAAACGTCTTGGAAGCACGGCGGGGATACCTGCCTGGAAACTGGGATATCTTGTGGTCATTGTCGGTGGAAGAGATGTTCTACCTGTTCTTCCCGATTCTGGCCCGCTTGTTCGGCCGCGGAAAATGGTTTTTGGCCATTCTTGCCGGGTTCGTAATGCTGGGACCATTCGCAAGAACGGTGTTCGCCAAGAACAACGAGATCTGGAAAGAATATTCGTATCTGGGCGGCATGGATGCGATCGCCCTGGGTTGCCTTACAGCGCTGCTGGTGTCGAGGGTTCGGTTGTCTCGAGTTATTCTCCGCTTGGCGTGCTTGTCAGGCGCCGCGCTACTGATATTTATCTTATGTTTTTCGGTTCACGTCAAAACCCTGGGATTGGAGCGCTTTGGGTTGGACATGAGCATCCTTGCAGTTGGCACGTGCCTTTTGATCGCGGCGGCCGCACAAACCCAATGGCGGAGCCCGCGTTTACTTGGTCCTTTTCTGAATCTCGGCCGGCGGAGTTACGAGATTTATCTCACACATATGTTTGTGGTGTTCGCAAGCTTCCAACTATTCGTACTGGCTGGGAAGCCCATGTGGGCGGTCGTTCCGCTGTTCCTTTGCGTCATCCTGATTGCGGCGTTTTGCGGCGAACTGACCGCCCGGTATTTCTCGGAGCCGATGAATCATCTCATTCGCCATCGCTGGGGAAAAAAGCCAAACACGGCCGCGACTGAAGGGCCGCTCACGTGACTGCCGAGGTCAAGCGTTCTTGATTTCGCGGAGCAAGCCGCTGCTTACGTCGTAGACGAAGCCCCGGACGGCAACCTTCTCCGGAATCCAGGGATGCGTGTGCAATTTCTGCAATTGGTGGCGTACGTTCTCTTCGATGTTCTGGAAAGCGTAGAAAAAGGCGGGCGAAACGGCGGCGGTGCCGGTGCGATTCTGAATCCGGTTGCGCAGATCCTCCTCGCTGGTGTGCATCAACCCGCAGTCAGTGTGGTTGATGACCATGATTTCCTCGGTGCCCAGCAGATAATGCGAAACGACCAGTGAGCGCAGCGAGTCATCCGTGACGATGCCGCCGGCGTTCCGGATGATGTGGGCGTCGCCCGTCTTCAGTCCCATGGTGCGAATCGAGAGGCGCGTGTCCATGCAGGTGAGGATAGCGAGCTTTCGCTCGGGGCGCGGCGTCAGTTTGCGCAGTTCGTGCGTGCGCGCGTAGATTTCGTTTGCAGCGAGAACTTCGTCAATCACACTCATGGCTATCAAGTTTAACCCAGCCGCTGCGTTCAGACACGCGAATGCCGGCTCTTCCGCAAATACGGAGCCGGCATTCAAAATCTACTTCGGTCAAAATCAGGGAACAACGGCGCTGACTTCGCTGGAATAACCGCTTTCCGCTCCCGTCGTGTCCACTTCGGTCGCGACGTAGAAATAGGTTTGGCCTGAGGCAACGGCCGCATCCGTGTAGGTGGCGGAAGAAACCATGGACGAGTCCACTCGGGTGTAAGGACCGCCGGAAGTTGTCCCGCGATAAACGTTGAAGCCCGAATAGGTGGAGGAACTCGGCGTCCAGGTCAAGGCAACGGAGTGGCTCACGGGTGTGGCGCCTGTTCCGGAGAGTGCGATCACCAAAGGCGAGTTTGTGGCGTTGCTAACCACGGTGACGCTCCCCACCAAGCTGCCCGTGGAAGCCGGCGCAAACGTGACGCTGAAGGAAGTGGATTGGCCCGCGGCCAAGCTGAGCGGGAGAGCGACGGCATTCGTGGCGTAGCCTGTTCCGCTGGCGCTGAGCTGCGAAATCGATACGCTGGAATTGCCTGTGTTGGTAACCATGACGGTCTGGGTTGCGCTGGTACCCGTCGTCAAACTTCCAAAACTGAGCGACGCGGGCGACGCGGATAGCTGAAGCGTGGAGGTGATGCCCGTTCCACTGAAGGGAATCACAAGCGGAGAATTTGTTGTGTTGCTGATCAGTGTGACGCTGCCGGAAGCCGACCCTGCCGAGGCGGGGGTAAAGCCGACGTTGAATGTGGAAGAGCCCCCCGCGGGAACGGAGAGCGGCAAGGCCAATCCGGAAAAGCTGAATCCGGCTCCTGAAAGGGAAGCCTGCGTGACGCTGAGGGTTGCCGTGCCGGGATTCCTAACGGTGATGGTCTGAGTGTTGGTTACGCCGACGGTGACGTTGCCAAAGCTGATGCTCGACGGAATGACGGAAACCTGCGGCTGGATACCGGTGCCACTCAACGAAATCGCCGCTGCAGAATTGGTCGCGTTGCTAACAACGCTGATGCTTCCAACGGCGGCGCCCACACTTGAAGGGGAATAATTTACCGTGAGAGGAAGGCTCTGACCCGCAGCAAGAGTCACTGCACCGGGAAATCCGCTGACCGTGAACCCGCTGCCGGCGGCGGCGACTTGCGAAATACTGATGTTGCCGGTTCCGGTGTTCGTCAGCGTGAAGGCTTGCGAGGTGGAGCTTCCCACCAGAATGCTTCCGAAATTCAGGCTCGAAGCGCTCGGCGACAACAAATAGCTTTGCGTTTGACTGGAGTTGGAGGGCGAGCCGGCGCCCGAGACTGAAATCGAAATGGGTCCACCTCCCTTGTGGCCGGGAGTGACGACGATATTGCCGCTGAACGTGGTCGCCGCGTTGGGCGTGAAGACGACCTGAAAGGATAAGGTGCTCCTCGGAGCCAGGTTCAAAGGCATCGCCGGCGCAAGCACGGCAAACTGCGCAAGACTGCTGCTCACCTGCTGAATGGAAACCGCTTGGTGACTGGTATTCGTGATGGTGATTGTCGCTGCCGTGCTGCTGGTACTTACCGTGACAGATCCGAAATTGATCGTGGCGGGCGTGACTCCGACTCCGGCACAAGCGGGCACAGGGAATAAAACCAAACCAATGAAGAAGATTCCAACGAATGAACACACCAACAGCGTCTTAGCCATGTCTGGGCGACCCTTCGCTTTTGATTTATGAGCGCGGCCGGAACGGAGAGGGTGGGCGTAGCGTTTCGCAGCTCGTGATTCTTACTTCCACGGCCAGAATAATTTCTCAGCGGTACTATTACTACTGGTGGCGAGAACAGAATTGGGACAGGTAGCGAGGGTTCACTGTCGGTCAGACCGACCCTGTCCTTGGTTCAAGGACTTGTCCGACCTGGCATTGCCCCAAAATGGCGCAGCGGCGGTTACGATACTTTCTATAGACTAGAGTTCTGTTGGCTGTGAATTGCGATGTTCAGACTCTGCAATTCCGTTGTCAATTCTTGCTCTGGAAAACGATTTTCCCGCCAACCATGGTCATCCAAACGTTGGTTTTGCCAATCTCCTCAAGAGCGATTGAAAAAATGTCCTGTGAAAGGACGGCAAGATCGGCCTCCTTGCCTGTTTCCAGCGTGCCGAGTTGGTCTTCGGAAAATCGCGCGAAGGCCGAGCCTCTCGTATAAGCGCTGACGGCCTGCTCGAGGGTGATTTGTTCTTCCGGGACGTAGACTTCCATGCTGGTTACGCTGCCGGCTTGTCCGGCTCCATCGAATATCCAGCCAGGAGAATTGTTGGGATTCGGCGAGCGCCAAACCTGGCGGCGCACCGTTTCCTGAATACTGACGAAAGGATCCGGCGGCCAGGTGCACGGCCAATCGCTGCCGAACGCCAGCGTCGCTCCGGTCTTCTGCAAACTGTTCCAGCGGTCGGTCGGGGTTTTGTCCTGCGGATCGAAGTTTGCGCCAATGTCGCTGCAGCAAAAACTGGGTTGCATGCTGACCAGGACGGACAGCTTGGCAAAACGCGGGAGGTCCTGCGCGGAAACAATGTCCGCATGTTCCATGCGGAAGCGGCGGTCGCGCGGACCGTTCTGTTTCTCGACGGCTTCATAAGTATCCAGCACCATTTGCACGGAGTCGCCGCGGAGCGCGTGCGTCATGATCTGGTAGCCGCGC
>DASYXF010000039.1:0-2897 GCA_035935335.1 Candidatus Acidiferrum sp. | reverse complement strand
GAAGTAATTGACCAACTCCATGGAGGAGTTGTCCATCTCGACGTCGAAGGCTTCGACTTTGTTGGTGAAATAATTGTAAAACCACACGGCGGGCACAGCCACGAGCAAACCAAGAGCCGTGGTCACAAGGGCCTCAGCGATACCGCCGGCAACGGCCGAAAGCCCGCTGGCATGCGCCGCCGAAATGCCCTTAAAGGCGTTGATGATGCCCATGACCGTGCCGAACAGTCCGACGAAGGGAGCCGTGGCTCCAATCGTAGCGAGGCCGGAGAGGCCGCGCTTCATCTCCGCGTGGACGATAGCGACAGAGCGCTCGAGGCCGCGTTTGGCGGCTTCGATGACCTCTTCGTCGGCCACCTGCGCCGAGGCCGCCTGGAACTCGGAGAGGCCAGTGGCGACGACCTTGGCGATATGACTCTTCTTGTTGCGCTCGGCGATGGAGATGGCTTCGTCGAGCTTGTTGTCCTTGAGCGCCCCGGCGACCTGCTGAACGAAAACGCGAGACTGTTTCCGGGCAGCGCTGTACATGAGCGCGCGGTCAATCATGATACCGACGGACCACGCGGACATAATGAACAGAATGATCACCACGGACTTTGCAGGGTAACCCATTGAACCCCACATGCTCCGGATATCCCAGCCAACTTCACCGCCGCCAGCTTCCTGGAAAAGCAGCAGGCCCGCCCACAATAAATTCGCAAGCATATCGTTCGTTCCTCCTCGTTAGTTCGGATCGCGAAATTGGCAGCGACTTAGCCGCCTCTCCATCGATTTCCAAAATCTAACCGCCCAAATTAAAGACGCACGAAATCGTCGTGTCCACCTCGACCGGCTCGTTGTTCAACAGGTACGGAGAATACCGCCATCTCCTCACCGCATCCATGCATGCGTGCATCAGCAACCCAGGTCCGGACAGAAACTCGATTTCCTTGATCGTACCGTCCTTGCCAATAATCCCGTGAAGCATCACGGTACCCGAGACGTGGGCTGTCCTTGCAAACGGAGGGTAGACAGGAGGCGGCTGACTGACGATTCGCGCAGCCATGATGTTGCCGCCGATGCGGATGCGCTCGACCGGCTTGGGAGGCGGAGCAAGCCCGGGCGCGCCGCCAATAATCCCGCCGAGAACACCGCCGGCAGAACCGCCGGGAACGCCGCCGGGAACGCCACCGACCACTCCGACATCGGGCTGCGCCGCTTCGTGAATCATCTCAATCTTCTTGGGAATTACAGTGGGCGCCTGCAACTTGCCCTGCTGGATCAGCTTCGGGACCACTTTAATGATTTTGATTACAGCAGGCGGAGGCGGTGGGGGAGGAGGCGGCGGCGGAGCGACGAGGAAAGTGGACATCAAGGTTTTCGGGAGAGCCGAGGTGTAAATCAAGGGTATCAGAATCAGAACCCCTAAAATTACAGCCTGGATGCCGGCGGAAAGCCAGACGCTCCACACTTTGTTGGTCTTCTTCTTATTTGTGGATTCCACGAGTTCGTCGAACATAGTTAACTCCTCCCTTCCGCCAGACGCTTCTGCGGGCGCTTGTCCACCGCAGAAGAACCCGGCGCCGTGGCAGACTGGCCACGCCATTTATTCCAGACTACTACAATCGGCGCCGCTATCCCAAAACTGGAGTAGGTTCCTATCACAACTCCCACGACCATGGCAAAGGAGAAACTGCGCAGCACCTGGCCGCCGAAGAGAAACAGGAGAAAAACAGTCAGGAACGTGAGTCCGCTAGTTAGGATGGTGCGGGAGAGCGTTTGGTTGATTGAGCGATTGATGATCACGGGGAGCGGCTCACGGCGCATGAGGCGCAGGTTTTCGCGCACCCGATCAAAAATGACGATCGTGTCGTTCATCGAATAGCCGACAAGAGTCAGCAGCGCGGCGATGACGGTCAACGAAATCTGGTAATGGAACAGGCAGAAGAACCCAAGCGTGATCAGGACATCGTGAAAGACGGCAATGACGGCGGCAAAACCGTAAACCCACTCGAAACGAAAGGCAATGTAGATCAGCATTCCGGCAAGGGCGTAGAGAGTGGCGAGCACCGCTTGGAGCCGCAACTGGGCGCCAACGGTGGGGCCAACGACCTGGGCCGTGAGAATCGTAAATTTGCCCAGCGAGAAACCATCCTTGAGCGCGTTAATGACCGCGGGAGACGCGCCAGCAGTTCCGCTCAATTGATCGAAGCTCGTTACGATTCCGGAGTGATCCTTATCGCGCGAATCCACCAGGCGCTGGGCTAACTGAGCGTAACGGTCTTGAGCGGCAGTGCCCAAAACAAGCGGGTCGCGCTGCGTAAGAAAAGCCGCAAGCCCGGAGGGAGTGATGGAATTGAAATCCGGCTTCGAATTACCAGCCGAGCCGAAATCCTTCTCGAGGGCATCGAGTATGATCTGCTTCGAATTGTTCAGCGCATCTTCACCCTCGCCCTTCTGCTCCACGCTGATCATTACATCGTTCTTCGAGTTTGGATTGGAGATGTCGCTGCTGCTCGTTACCTCGTTGTTCTTGAGGCCAGCGGCGTCGAGAGCGCCGCGGATCTGGCCAATGGGCGGCGCGGAAGCGAATCGAACTATGACCATCGCGCCGCCGCGGAAATCAATGCCGTAAAGGAGGCCGCCCTGGCGGAACCAGGCGATTACGCCGATAACGAGGAGCGTGAGAGAAAGCGAAACGAAATACTTCGCTTTGCCCATCCAATCGATATCGACGTTGCGAAAAAGCTCCACGAGCGATTCCACTCCTTACTGATTTAGACACCGCCTACAACAAGAATGTTCCTGGGCAGCGCCGAGAACGGGCGGCCCAAATTAAATACTCAGCTCCGCCTCGCGGCCCATTCGCGAAAGATGCCAATCGAAAATCACTCGCGAGACATAGACCGAAGTGAACA
>DASYXF010000038.1:0-22729 GCA_035935335.1 Candidatus Acidiferrum sp. | reverse complement strand
TTGCCGTCGCGCGTAATCGTCGCTTCGGCGTTGTAGCCCGGCGCACTCGTCAGTTGCTTCAAGCCGGAACCGTCCTGGTTCGCGGTGTAAATCTGGTAGGTGTTGTAGATCGGCCAGACGTAGCCGCGCGAATAATCCGGCTTCGGTGGACAATCCGGGCTTGCCGCGTGCGTGGAGGAAAAAAGAATTTTGTCACCCGACGGAAAGAAATAGCTGCAAGTGGTGCGGCCCTTCCCGGTGCTGAGGAGTTTGGGGACCGGCGGCTTGCCGTCCGGTGGGTCTACAAGAATGGAGTAGATCTGATCGCAAGCAACATTGCCACCCTGGTGTTGAAAGATCAGTTGTTTGTCGTCGGAGGAGAAGTACGCCTCGGCGTTTTGTCCCCCAAAGGTAAGTTGCCGGACGTTCCTGAGATGCTTTTGTTCCTGGGGAAGAAGGATTTCCGCCGGTGAGTTAGATTGCGCGAATAGCGGCGTTAATAGAGCGCCGTACAGAATGCTGCAAGCAATTAGCGCTTTGAAGGACACGTTGATAATTCTCGGAATTTTCACTCTCGCCGGGCTCCCATTCGATCCGCTTCTTACACTTACTTCCGCTGCTCCAGCTTCACGTCCACCTGCAATTCCTTTCCGTCGCGCAAAACCGTGACGTGAACAATGTCACCCACCTTGCTGCGGCGGAGCGCGTCGGTAAAATCATAGAGATTCTTGATCGGTTTGTCGCCGAATTGGATCAGGATGTCGCCGCCCTTCAGACCGGCTTTGGCGGCCGGCGAACCGGGTTTCACGTCGGAGAATTTGACGCCGTTTTCCGTCTGGCTGAAATCAGGGATAGACCCGAAATAGGGCCCATAACCGCCACCCCCGCCGGGAACCCCTCCGGAGTGAGGGTTCGATTCAACAACATTGATGAAAGCGGGGCGTTCGGCGGCAGAAGCGATCGACAGGGTTGCGTTCGCAACAACGTTCAACAGGCGTGCAGCCGCGTCCGGATTGATCTTTTCCCAGGTGTCCGAGGGTTTGTGATAGTCCGCATGGAGGCCGGAGAAGAAGAACAGCACGGGGATCTTTTGCGCTACGAAGGAAGTGTGATCGCTCGACGCGTATCCGCCCTGCGAGTAATCGAACTTCAAGTGGGAATCTCCCGCGGCCTCTTCCAGAATCTTCTGGAATGTTGAGCCGGTTCCGACGCCGCCTATGTAAACCTTGTCGTCTTTGATGCGGCCGATCATATCCATGTTCAGCATGGCAACGGCTTTGTTGAGCGGGCGGGTCGGATTCTTTACCCAAGCCGCGGACCCGAGCAGGCCGAGCTCTTCCCCGGCGAAGGAAGAAAACAAAATTCCTCGTTGCATCTGGTCTTTCATCGGAGCGAGGAGGCGGGCAAGTTCAAGAAGCCCCGCGGTTCCCGAACCATTGTCATCGGCGCCAGGGTGAATCTGTCCGATCTGCGAAGGCGCGAGCGAATCCGCGTTGCCGCGGCCGAGATGATCGTAATGCGCGCCGAGGATGATGTATTCGTCCGTCTTTCCGGGAAGATAAGCCAGTACATTGTTGACCGTGGCATGGGTGGTTTCAATCTGGACGGAGAGTGTCGCTTGAAAGTGATCGGGAAATGCAAACGAAGCAGGTTTACCGCTGGAATTGATTTGTGCCTGAACATCGTTCAGTGATCTGCCCGCGGCTTGAAACCAGTTCTGCGCGCTGTTATTTTTCACTTGTGCGAAAAGGATGCCGACATTTTCAGGCCCGCTGACGCTGCCGAAGCGGGTAAGGAGATCCTCCTCTCCATCGCCTAGTTTCCCATTAAGAAGGATCAGCCCTTTCGAACCGTGATTTCGCGCGTTGATCGCCTTGGTGATTAGCTGGGAATGGTGGGTCAGTCCCTGGTTGCCGGTCTTGGCGGCGAAGGTGGCCGGCTCGTAACGAAGAATAACCGCGATTTTGTCTCTAGCGTCGATGCCCGCGTAATCGTCGTAGCCGAATTCATCGGCGGTAACTCCGTAGCCCGCGAAAATAAGAGAAGCGGCGGCAATTCCCGACCCCGAAAAGCTGAACGGCACGAAATCTTGTTCAAGCTTAAGCTCCGTTTTGCTTTCGGTAAGTTGAATCGTCAGATGATTTCTGCCCTTGAGCTTTGCGCCGGTGGTAACGGTGAACGGTTGCAGAAACCCCTGGCTTCCGGCAGGCACAAGGCCGAGACTCTTGTACCGGGAAGCGAGAAAATGCTCCGCGCGATTCAGGCCTTTGGTTCCGTCCCCCCGGCCTTCCATCCTGGCGTCCGTCAGGGTCTTGATGTCGCTGAGGTAACGCTGACCATCAGCGCGGCCGATCGGTGCGGGAATCGCGACGGAGATAACCGCGGCCAGAAAGCAGATGGCGGCGGAGCGAAGGCTGAGGCGGGCAAATCTCATTCGGGATGAATCCCTTCAGCGCAAAGACACTTTTGTATCTTTAGCCGGAAGTTTTCCATCCTATGTGCTGCACTTTCGCCTGTCAATTCACGTAAACCGTTAGTCGCACCGTCAAGTAAGGCCGGCAATCACGACAGCGAAACTCGCTTCGGCTTCGAAAGCTTTGTAGATATACTTTTGCTGCGCCTTATGCCCCAACTCGTCAAGTCCACACTTCTGGTTCTCACCGCGCTTTTTCCGATCGTCAATCCGCTCGGCAGCGCGCCGCTGTTTCTGTCGCTGACGCGCTACTACACCGGGGCTCAGCGGAAAATCCTGTCGCGCCGGATTGCGCTGAACAGCATTGTGCTGATCGTCGCTTCGTACTTTGTGGGGTCGCACATCCTGGATTTTTTTGGCATCTCCATTCCTGTGGTGCAGGTGGGCGGCGGGCTGGTGCTGGCTTCGACGGGCTGGGCCATGCTGAAACAAAAGGATGAGGACGACACGAAGGCCGGCGTGCACCGAAGCGTCGATACCAACGACCTGTTTCAAAAAGCATTCTACCCGCTGACATTGCCGCTGACCGTCGGGCCGGGCTCGATTTCGGTGGCGATTACCCTCGGCGCCAACGATCAGCACCACGAGCACTCCATCCTGTATTCCATGCTGGGCGCGGTGATTGGAGCGGTGCTGGTCGCGGGCAGCGTTTATCTCTGCTATGCGTTTGCCGACCGGTTGGCGGAAATACTGGGAGCAACTTCGATGGCCGTCATCATGCGGCTTTCTTCCTTTCTGCTGGTGTGCATCGGAACTCAGATCATCTGGAACGGGCTGTCGGCGATGTTGAAATCGCTTCCCGTCACCGGCCATCCGGGTTAATCGCTTTTCCAGCTCCACAGTTTCACTGCTGGCCGGACTATTTCCACTTCGGCAATTCGCGTCTTCCCACCAGGACTTCCGCGGCCCAAGCGCCAAGATGCACCGATTGCGCGACTCCATGCCCGGAATATCCTCCCAAAACAACCGCGTTGGAACTTTCGGGGTGCCGCTCAAAAATGGGCACCCAACCTTCGGAAATGGCGATGGGGCCACCCCAGCGGTGCGTGATCTTTACGTCGCGAAGTTTTGGATGAAAACCGTGGATTCGTTTTTCGAGACGCGCGAAGGATTCGGCAGCCGCCCCTCTTTCGATATTCAGCGAATGCATCTCACGCCAGTCGGCGAAATGAACCAGGCCGCTGCCAAAAATGACTTGTTTCCCCAGTAGACGTCCCCAAAGATACGGAAGATCCACGGTGTAGAAGGGTTTCCCACTGGAAAGCCCGATGGCGTCCAAAGTGGAGTCAGCAAGGGGTTCCGTCGCTACGGCGAGGGTGAAGCAGGATTCCGCGCGTTTCGTCCAGCCTGTCAATTCAAGGGAATAGGCGTTTGTCGCAAACAGAGCATGCTTTGCATGGAGAACGCCGAGTGAAGTGTGCAGACGAATCGGTTGGAGATAGCCGCAGCGTTCGACTTTGGCGCGTTCGAAGAGGAGAGCGCCAACTCGTTCCGCCGCATCGGCCAGCCCGGCGACGACTTTTCCGGGATCGATTGTGCCACCGGGAACTTCATTGACGGCGCGAAGCTCGCCGGAGTCGCTCCACCGAATGGGAGAATCCTGAAGCGGTGCGGTGCGCCCCAACTCATAAACGCCGGGCAAGCGCACGTCTCCGTCGATCTGCAATTCGGCGAGAATCTTCTGGTACCCGGCCAGGACATCGCCGAGGCCAGGAAGATTCCCAGCCGCGGATTCAGCGAGAGCCAATCCGCCGGTGTGGCCGCTCGCGCCGGCGCCGAATGTCTCAGCCTCCAGCAGAGCTGCGGATTTTTCCGGTGCGAGTCGCTTCAGCCAAGCAGCGGCCGCAAGGCCGGTGAAGCCCCCGCCGATCACGGCGAAATCAACGGCACCGGGCAACGGATGAGGCTTCGCGCGAAAATCGACCGTCCAGGGACGATTCCCCCAATTCCTCTGTTCATTCGTCGGCTTCGGCTCTAGGCTTCCGCGGGACACTTTGCACCTTTCGCAGGATGCGGCGATTCGTGCCGCCTGATTGTAAGTCGAGTACCGTTTGATGCTACTGGCCAGAGTTTGGTCAAGGAAGCATGTGGAGCGGTGAAGAATTCACACTCAAAATAAGAGCCTCGCTGCCTGGGGTGGCGAGGCTCTTTAGGTTTCATATTTGTACAGGACTAGAAGAGCGCCGTCGGCCGGCGAGTCCAGTTTTTACCTTTGGCTTTGGAAATCTCCTCAACGTCTTTCACGTAGGCGCCGGCTTGCGTCAGGACGTGGTGAAGATCGTTGCCAATGCTGATGAACGGGAAACCCTTATCAAGGAATTCACCAACACGGGCGGTTCCGAACAAAAAGAGCCCCAGAATCACATTATTCTTCCGCGCGGCGGCAATCAGTTTTTCCGTGGCAGTCCCGATTTCCGGCGAGGTGTACATGTGGGGAAACTCGTACTTTTCATACAGCCCCATGGACATGCAGAGATCGTTCTGTCCAAGGAACAGAAGATCCACTCCGGGGACGGCGGCGATTTCGTCTATATTCTTGATGCAATCGGCGGTTTCGACTTGCAGCGCGACGATCACGTTGCTGTTCGCTCCGCCCGCGTATCCGAGCAGACCTTCCTTGTTCATGCTGCGCTGCGGAAAATACACCGAGCGCGTGCCGGTGGTGGGATACCGCGCGCAACTTACCGCCTGGCGTGCTTCGTCGGCGTTGTTGATATAGGGAACGAGCACGCCGTCGGCCCCCAGGTCGAGCGATTGCTGGATGCCGGGCCGATCGCCATAGCCGCCAACGCGCACAATCGATTTCGCGCCGCCGCTGGCGATTCCCGCAAGCATCGCGGAAAGTTTCTCGTAACCCATCGGCCCGTGCTGTGAATCAACCAGCAGCCAGTCGTAACCGCTGTGTGCCAATTGCTCGGCGACGGTGGGGCTGTGTGAGTTCACGAAGAGGCCGAGTTTCGGTGTTCCCGCGCGCAATTGCTTCTTGAATTCGGCGCCAGTAAGGGTCCCTGCTGCCATAAGTAGTGCTCCTTATCGAAATATGAATGCGAGGTGAGTCGGGTAAGTGTACTAGAGAAGCGGCGAAGGGAAAAACCAAAGTCGGGAGAGGAATGCCGGGGATGGCAGGCCGAAGCCTGCAACTACGGGAGCTGCTATAAATACTTGATCAAGACGACCTCGTTGCGGGCCTCGTTGTAGACCAGTTCGTCCACCAGTTGTTGCGTGAGCATCAGTCCGAGACCGCCGGGGCGAAGGCCTTTCTGCTCGCGGACAGTCATGTGGGCCATCGGATCATCCGCTGGATTGCTTACAGCGGCGTGTTTCAGATCCTCCAGCTTGAATCCAGGCCCTGGATCATCCAGGCGATACATCAGCAGTTTTCTGGTTCGAATGTACGAGATGCGCACTTTCAGGTTTGGATCCAGGTGGCCGCCCCACTCGATGGCGTTGTTCAGAAGCTCGCGGAATGCATAGCCGACCTTTTCCATCACGTCGGCGGGCAAATCGGTTTCCAGGCGCGAGAGAAAACTTTGCACGCGGCTGACCACGGAGCGCTCGCAGGGGACCAGCAGTTCGACCCAGTGTTTGTTGGCGGAGAGAACTTCAATGGGGGGAATGGAGGGATCCTCGGAAAGCGCGTTGTCCACTGTGGAAATCAGGATGTTGGCATCCACAGGCTTCGACAAAAATTGATAAACCTGGCCGCGCAGCGAATTCAGAACGGTGTCGGAAGTTTTGTCCGAAGTCATCACGATGATCTTCGGAATGTGCTTCTCTCCGTGCAGCGTCCCGATCAGGCCCAGGCCGGACATTTTGGGCATCCAGATATCGAGCAGCACAAGGTCGAATTTTCTTTTCTTGAGGGTGCGCAGCGCGCTCATGCCGTCGCCGGCGGTGCTCACATCGTAGCCCTGCTTGGTCAGGATGCCGCGGATCATTTCGCGCGTTGTGGCGTCATCTTCCGCTACCAGAATGTGGGGCATGCTGGGACTCCCGTGGAATTTACCCGGAACCGCCGCGCGCAAACTTCACCGCCGGCGTTTACGCCGGTTCCGGCGAGGCTTTTGTCGTTTGGCGCGATTCGACTTGGGCCTGGCGGGGGTTTGATTTGCGTATCCTCTCAGGTTTGCTTGCAGTTTCGCAATCTCTTCCTTCAACCCGGCGAGGACCTCCGGGGCTCCGGCCAACCCATTGCTTCGGCCGAGTTCCTGCAGTTCGTTCGCCCCCCTTCGCGCGGCTTCAGCGCCAAAGATACTCACCGACCCTTTCAACGCGTGGGCAAGGGATGCGAGCGCCTCCGGATTCCCTCCGCGGATCGCCGCGCTGATTCCGGCAAGGCGCTTGGACGTGTCCCGCAGAAAAGTTTTGATCATGCGCTGCAGAAGCTTTTCGTCGCCGCCGACGCGGGCGACAAGCTCCGCGAAGGTTGCTCCTTGCGGCGAGGACGCCGGGGAAACCGTCTGGGCAGCGGGCGTCGCTCCGGGCGAGGCAGAGAGAATGCGATTCAAGTCATCAAGGCGAAATGGCTTCCCCAGTACCTCGTCGAACCCGGCCTGTTTCAAGCGACGCGCGTCTTCCGCGGTGGCGTTGCCGGTGGATGCGATCAGAAAAACGCGTTTCTTTCGCCCCTGCTCCGCTTTTCGGATTGCGCGAGCGACTTCGTCGCCTGTCATTCCGGGCATCTCCTGGTCCAAAAGAGCGACATCGAAGGACGCAGCCAGGAAAGTCTTCAACGCGTGATTTCCATCCTTCGCGACAACTACCTTGTGCCCGCTGCGCTTCAGCTGGTGAGCGGTGAGGGTTCGAATGTCTTCCTGGTCATCGGCAAGAAGTATGCGCAGCGACCGAGTAGGCACACGCTTCCGACTGACGGCGGTTGAATCCGGAGCGCCGTGGGCATCCGAGGAACGTGTATCAGCGCGGGCGGCGGCCCGGGGAAGTCGAAACCAGAAGCGCGACCCTTTTTCCGGAAGCGTGGCGCACCCGATGCTTCCGCCCCATCGTTCCACCGTGATGCGGCAGAAATAAAGCCCGAGGCCCGCTTTTCCTCCGCTCTGCTTCCCTTTCATGAAAAGGCCGAAAATCTGCTCCGGGCGCAGGTCCTGGGGAAGGCCGGGCCCTTCGTCATCCACATAGGCTTTCAGGAACTCACCCTCGTCCTGGACACCAACCGTTACGTGCTGCCCAGCAGGTGTGTAGCGCAGAGCGTTTTCGAGAAGATTCGAGAAGATGCGCTGCAGTCGAGACTCTTCCGCCACAACGGGCCATTTGGCCTCGGGATCGACATCGACAGCCACGGACAGGCGCACACCCTTGGAGTCAAACGTCGGCCCAAGAGAGATCATGGTCTTGCGGGCGCATTCCAAGAGGTCCGAGGACAGACTCCCTTCCGTTCCCGCATCAAGGCTGGTGCGCAAGTCGTCAGAAAATGTTTGCAGGATCTGGCGAATCATCATTTCCTGCTGGGCGCTGGCGTGCTTTCCGAGCGTCAGAAACTGTTTGGAACGCTCGCTGATGGATTCTTCCGAAAGCGAGTCCATCGCCACGTGCATGACGCTGAGCGGCTGGGAGAGATCGTGCACGATGCAGTGCAGGAGAATTTCCTTTTTCTGAATTTCCCGTGCCAGGCGCTCGTGATCCAGCAAAGCGTTCCGCGCGGTCTGCAGGACCTTCACCTGTTCGCGGAATTGCGATTCGGGGCTGAACAGAGCAAGGATTCGTTTGCCTTCAAGGAACAGAGCTTTCGCCTGGACGGGTATTTCGCGGCCGGACGCTGATTTTTCGATCCAGGTTTCCGATTGGCACGCGGCCGAGACGGGCGAATTCCAGAAATCTTCCGCTTCTAGCAGGAAATTTTCAAGGAATGGCGACTGCTCTGTGAGAGGAATCGGGCCGGAGATCCTTCCCGCCTCCATCCAGAGTTCAGAGAACCATTTCGGAAGGCTCGCGATGGGATGAAATTCCCCGCCTCGGTATTCGAGCAGTGCGAACCCCATCTCCATGGGAAAGCTTTGCAGCACCTGGCTCATATTCATCCGAGCATTTTCCGCGCGAGCAATGAGAAGGATTCTTCCACGCCTTCTCCGGTTTTTGCGCTGGAGCGCTGGACGCTCCAACCTTGCGCAGCCAATTGCGATTCGAGAGCGGCGTCCATCTCCCAATCCCGCATCAAATCGCTCTTATTGATGACCAAAACAAATGGGATCGCCCCTATCTCTTCGCGGGCTTTTTGCTCCAGACTGACCGCCTTCTCCAGTGTAGCCTTTCTAGTGCCGTCGGCGACTAGCAAATAGCCCGACGCTCCGCGCAGATAGGTCCAGCGCATCTTCTGGTAGTCGTCCTCGCCGTAGATATCCCAAAGAACCAGGGATACTTCTTTTTCGTTCACCAGCACGTTTTTCTTGTCGATTTTCACACCGACCGTCGTCTGGTATACGTCCGAATAAATACTCTCGACAAACCGGCGGACGAGGCTGGTCTTTCCGACAGCGAAGGAACCGAGCATGCAGATTTTCTTCTGGAGCATGGCTGGGGATCAGGGTGCGGGGGCGCTCACGCGAAATGTGGCGCTGCGGTTGAAACGGCGATTGTCTTCACTGTCTTCGGGGCGGATCGGGTTTGTCGTGCCAACCCCGCGGGCTCGCAAAACGCGCTCCGGAACACCCAACTGGCCGAGCTCCCAGGCTACGCGATCCGCACGACGCTGGCTTAAATCAAGGTTGGAGACTTCGGCTCCGGTGGAATCGGTATGACCCAGGACCTCCAGATTCGGAGATTGCCGCAAGCCGTCAGCCGCCTGAAGCAGCGACTTGATGCTCTCGGCAAGCTTGCGAAGCTCCGGACGCTCGGAAGACGACAAGGCCGCCGTTCCGACCGGAAACTTAACCAAAGCTTTTTCGATCTCCGCTTTGGCCTGGTTGAACACCAGTCGCGCGGGATCGAGCTCCGGGGAAAGCTGGACCGCATGAATTCCCGGCACCAGCAAGGCTTTGGCTTGAGTTTCCTTTACCCAATTCGCAGACGCCGAACCCGAAACTTTCAGAACCCCGGATTTAACCGCGAGGATGGCCGTCGAGGGTGGAGACAAGAGGGACATTGCCCGTTTCCCGACAATGTCGTCGTCAAGTGCGTAATAACCGCCCCAATGGAACTCGCCGTCGCCAGGATTCACATTTGCTGTGTTGATGACCTGGACCGGATCCGCAGCAAGAGGATCACGCATTCCACGGACCACGAATTTGCCATGCTCGCGCCCAAAGGAAGTAATCACAAACCCCGGCTGCTCCCGCAGCGTGTTTACGAGGCGCTCCCAACGGCCATATTGCACGGCGCGCCACCCAATCCATGCTCCAGCCAGCACAAGGATGACTCCCGCGGTGGCGTAAACGAATCCAAAACTCTTCGTCTTTGTCTCTTCCTTGTAGCGGTGCTCCAGACAACGGGAAAGCTCATCATGCACGTTGGTAAACGGAGCCGAATCGCCGTCGAACTGATCGAGTTGCGCGGAATATTCGCGGTGAACGTTCTCGAGCACTTCCGCCATCCGGTCGTGCAAATCCCGAGGCGCAACGCCGCGAATGACGCAAGCCAGAATCGCGTAAGGGCCTTCCTCTATCCACACGTCAAGGTCACCGACGTTCATGCGATTGATGCCCTGCCCCTGCGAAGTTTGGAAAGAGTCCCGGACGAAATCCTGGATCGCGGAGAGCATGCCAGAGACCAGGCTGGGGTCCTGCATGGCGACGGCGGAGGCCACGGCGTGCCCGATAGGCAAACCGGTTCTCTTGTGAATCAGAAAAACCTGCTCAACACGGAAAACCAGGCTGTGCAGCAGCGCGACTTCGGTAAAAGAGCGGCCGGTGCGCAGCGCCTCAATCCGCCATTTCAACCCTTGCACGGAGAGGCTCTGGTCGAGAACCTGGTTAAACGATTCGAGAAAGGAGCGAAGCGTTTCGAGAATGGAGCGCCGAATCGCTGGACCCATGACCGGGAAAAGCGCGTCGGCCAGCGTGCCCGGATCTTTGCGCACCGATTCGCGCAGCGCCGTTTCGATGGTCGGCCCAAGCGCGACGCTGAGTGCTTCGTCGCCGCCCTGCTTGCGGCGCAACTGGATGGCCTCAGCCACCACGCTGCCAACGTCTTCTGTGCGCGAGGCCGGGTCGTCTACGCGCTGGTGCAGGCGCTCCAGCGCTTCCTGCTCGGGCGCAAGGATCAGTTGACGCAACTCAAGGTATGCCTGGGCGTCAGGCTCAAGCGGCGGCTCATCGGGCTCCGGCGCTGGTCGGGTTGGTGGCGTTTCGGCCATTTTAGGTCGGAATTCGAGAGGATCCCGGGAATGTTGTGGGGCGGAACCCATGTTGTTGCTACCTGCCTATTTCTCGGGGAGCTCCAGTTCGTCTTTCAGGCGCATGGAGAGTTCGGTAAAGAGGTCCGCCAGCATGGCGCGGTCAGTCTTATCGGCGCGCAGCGTTTCAGCCTCATGTTCGAGCGCGGTTTCCAGTTCGTCCTTTGATTTCTGAATCTGGGTGCTCAGCGACTTCGACTGCTCGAGAATCTTGGAGCGCAGGTCTGCCTGAGCGGAGTCAAGCTGCTCTTCCAGTTGCGAGAGCTTCTTCTCGAGCGCCTTGGCATTGTCGCGGGATTCGCGAGTAAGCTCCTTGAGGCTCTCGGCGCGCTCGGATTTTTCCGTCTTCAGGCGCTGGCCGAGGGACTCCAACTCCTCGCGGACGTAGCTTTCGAGGGAATCGAAGCGTTTCTTGAGATCCTCCCGAAGCGCCTCGGAGGATTTGTTCAGGCGCTCTTCCAGGCGGGCGAAGCGCTTCTCGTATTCCCGCATATTGGAACCAAATAAAATGTCCCGGATCTTGTCGACGTTGGCGCCCTCTCGCAGTTCGCCATTGGCGGCGTTTTTCTCATCATGATCGGCTGGCATGGTCGTACGGCCCCCCTTCGTGCGTTTCTTAGGCTTGCTGGCCATGCGGGGACACTACTACGTGCGGGTGGTGTTGGCAATATGCCGTTTTGCGGGGAAAGTATGCGGGCAGGCGACTAAGCGACCTTGTTTTCTTTAAGGTTTCTACTACGTCTAGTACTAATCCTTCGGCACGCGGCTCCAGGGTTTGGGGCCCGTTTTTGGGGCACGCGCGGCGCGATAGCTTTCCAGTTCGGCGCTGGTGATGACATACTGCGTCTCCGTGGGATGATTTTCGTGGGCTGCCAGTTCTGCTTGCAGGCGCTCCGAGCAAATGGCCGGCGCGTCCTGGTAGCTCGCGCGGTGGGCGATAAAGGCCTCGTTGGCGATGTTCAGCGTGAACTTGCGGTCTTCGCCGTCACCACGAACTGTGAAGGTGTACTCCCGCGACACCGAGTTCGTGCGAAAGCCGACGTACTGCACCAGAATACCTTCACTCATTTGGCACCGGGCACGAATACGCGGGCATTCAGCGTGGGAGCTGGTTTTGGCGGCTTGGGACGTTTCGCGCGACGCCGCTTTGGGGGTGTGCCTTCGGCAAGTTCGACAACCATAAGGCTGGTGACGAATATCTTGATTCCGTGCGCGTCAAAATCAATGGTCGTGCGGTCCAATCTTGATTCGGTAATCACGCCGCAACCGTACTGAAAATGCTTGATGTACTGGCCTGCCGAGAGATTCTCCAAAACTTCCTCCCCTTCGCCAAAGAATGGACAAAAATGCAGCCATCACAACTTCCGGGACTTCCAGAGATCAGTAGCTAACCGGGCACGGGCAAACCGCGAACTGCGCCCGTCCTAATAGTTGCGACGACCGTTGCCGCCGGATCGACCGCCGGAATAACCGCCTCGGCCCCCGGAACGATCCCCACCGCCGCCTCGTGATTCCTGCGGGCGCGCTTCGTTCACCTGCAACTGGCGTCCCTCCACATCAAGCCCGTTCATTTCACCGATGGCCTTGGTCGCGTCGTCGCCTTCGTTCAACTCGACGAAGCCAAAGCCGCGCGAGCGTCCGGTTTCGCGGTCCGTAATCACGCGGGCCGAGGACACCTGATAGCCCTTGCCGGTGAATAGTTGTTGCAGGGATTCATCGTTCATTCCGAAAGAAAGATTGCCAACATATAGTTTTGCCATGCGCGTTTCCTTTTCCTGGTTCACTGCAGAAGATAAACTGCCTTTACTTTCCGACGATCCCGGCGAAAGGCAGTTTGCCTTTCCACCTGAAGAGTCAGGAAATCCTTAAGGAGAAACCCGCAGCCCGCCCTGAATATGCCGCCGGTTGGCCGAGATGCTGACAAATGCGAGTCCCACGAAACGTTTCAGGTCCACCCCGGTAATTTCCAGAGAATTGAATTTCTTACCGCGCAGCCCGTTCAAAATCCGGGCTATGCCTTTTCTAAGGGTTCTGCCATAGACACGGCCGACAACTCGGGTTTTGTGTTCACCGGTAAGACGGATGAAGTTCCAGTTCGCCTGGTTGATTTTCCGATTCAGCGTATAGCCATCGAAATTCTTCACGATCCGCCAACCGGGCAGGAACGTTTCACTCTCGAGCGCGAGATCCGGCGGCAAGAGCGCGCCTTCGCGGATCAGGATCATGCCGGACTCATTCATTTCGGACATCGGTATCGTTGAGCGTGAAGACAAGTTTCATCCAGGTGGGCAACTAAAATGCCCTTACGCGAATAGTTCTGCCATTGAACATGGCCACAAGAATCGTCAGCAGCGCCGCGCATCCGATGGCCATGAAGGTGGACACGAACACTCCGCCATACCCGGAGAAGCCTATGGAGCGCGTCAGAAAACCTCCCACAACCGCGCCGGCGACTCCCATTGCCAGATCCATCCACACGCCATAGCCATTCCCTTCAAGGCTTTTGCCCGCAAGCCAACCGGCCGCGAGTCCAACGAAAATCCAGATCGCTATCTGCATGTATTCTCCTCTGCCGAGAACCTGCGAAGAGAAATGCGGGAAAGGCTCGGCGCCTGCCCTCTCGGAAAAGTCAGCGGGTTCGGCCGGCCGCTTTCTCCGGCAAGAATTGCGAGAGTTCAGGAAGCGACCGCCGCGGCCATTTTGTGAAATGTGGAGTTAGCGACCATATAGGTGTGCACGCGGAGCGCGCCTTCGATCACGCCGGAAAGCATGCCGGTAACCCGGGCAAACTCGGCCTTGTCGTATTTTTCGGCGTCGGTGCTGCTTTCCCAGAAACTATAGGCGTAGACTTCCTTGCCGCTTTGCGCGAGCAGGGTCATCTCATCCAGGAAGCCGCTTTGCTCTCGCAGCAGGGGGATAATCTCGTTTTCCATTTTGCGGATGAATTCGGAGGCGGCTTCGGACTTCAGCCGCATGGATACTTTGCGAACAAACATAGGAAGCTCCTTCGGTTCGTGAGCAAGGGAGTATTTCAGGAACCCCGCCGGGTTTCCAAACCTGAAGGCAGCCTTGGGATAACTCCTTTAGCTTGGGCTACTTTACAGTTCTTGTCAAGTGGATTCGCTTCCCTTACACTGCACTTTACTCGTTTGGTTAATTTGGAGGAGAACGTCCGTGGATGTCAGTTTTGTGCTCCGGCAGAGACTCAAGGAACTCGGATTGGAACAACGCGACCTGGCGGCTGCGGCCCGGGTCACGGAGTCTTATATATCTCAACTGCTTTCCAGGAAGAAAGCGCCGCCGGCCGTCGAGCGAACCGGCCTCTATGAGCGGATGGACGCCTTCTTGGAATTTCCGCGAGGGCACCTCTCTTCGATGGTGCAGGCGCAGCGGCGCGAAGAATTGAAACGGGAACTAGCCGAGCCCCCCTCGCCGCTCTTCCGGGAAGTCCGTGAGTTGATTATCCGGAAGTGCAACCCTGAACGGCGCCGCCAGGTTCGCGAGATTTTTGAGAAGCAAGCCTTCGGCGAACTCGAACGCCTGGTTACCCAGACGCTGCTGGACGTCGCCAAGCAAGTGGTTCGCGAAGAGTTGAAAAATGAGAAATGGTTGCGCGGCGTTGCAAAGTTGCGGCACCAGTCTCATGAGGAAACCCGGGCGATGAGCCTCGAATTCCTGGGCGCCGACGTCTTCAACATCTCCATCGAACACTGCTCTGCCTTTCTTGGCCCGCTCATCGATACCTGGGACATCGACTTAAAGACATTCGCCATGGAGGTATTGCTGAACAAGCGGCTGGCCTCTGCTCGTATAGTGCGCTTCCAATTTGTGGAAACGGGCGCCCTATCGGCCGCCGAGGAAGAGCCTGGATTCAAGGAATTTCTTCGCAATTCCGGGATGAGCAAAGACGCCAGCAGCGAAGAGATCGCCTACCTGAAAAGTCTCAGGTTCTCTCGATTGAAACCCACCGCGCTTTACTACTATCGTGAATTGCAGAGCCTGCGCGATCCGCTTCACTTCCCTGCTCGCTCCAGGGATGGCAAAACTTCGCGCCGGGTCGCAGGAAGCCTTTTCGGGGAAAAACGAAGAACATCGGGAAAGCGCGCTTTGCGCTCTTAAAATCTTCACGGGAACTTCACTGTAGGCCCCGAGAGCCACAAGCGAAGTCCACCCGTCCACACGCAGGTAGTGTATGATGGTAGGCATCTGATTCTAGAGCTGCAAATGCCGCAGCACCCAAGAGCATCGGGACACCGGAGTCCCGTCCACCGAACGCAGCGAAGGTAGCCACAGCTGCAATCCGCAGAACGATTCGAACTGAGCCAATCCTCGTCCACGTGTGCCCGCCGGGTCGAACTTTGCAGGGCAGAGGCCCGGGCAAGCTGGCAGCGGATGAGGGGAGAAATCATTGTCACGGGAAATTCAGGAACAACAACAGGATCAGGTCCGGCTGCTCATCAAATTGGGCAAAGAGCAGGGCTATCTGCTCTACGATCAGGTGAACGATGCGTTCGCCGCGGAAGAACACACCACCGAAGAGATTGACAGCGCCTTCACCGCCTTCGAGAGCGAGGGCATCACGCTTTACGAAGACGCCTCCGACGCGAAGTTGGCACAGGCGGCTCCCGACGTTGCAGAACCCTCGGAGGTCCGGCCCCACCAGGAATCCACGGCCAGTGAAGATGCGGAGCTGGACCATACCGCTTCGCCACCTGAAAAGACCAGCGACCCGGTGCGCGTCTATTTGCGGGAGATGGGCCTGGTGCCGCTGCTGACGCGTGAGCAGGAAGTGCTCATCGCGAAACGCCTGGAACGCGGAAGTCTCCGCGTGCTGAAAACGGTTTCCCGTTCGCCCATTGTGCTGAAAGCGTTGATTGCCGTCGCGGAAGATTTGCGCTCCGGGAACCGCTCCATCAAAGAGATCGTTCAGATTGATGAAGAAGATTTGGCCGAAGAAAGAATCGAAGAAATTACCCGGCAGACCCTTCGAACCATCGACAATATCGCGAGACTACACGAACTGGGCATGAAGCAGCGCGCCAAACTGCAGGGCACCGGCGTTTCGGATAAGCGCGCGTTCCGCCGGGCCAAGTGGCGCCTTTCGCGAACCCGGATAGAGATGTCTGTGCTTGCGCGTTCCATTGATTTCAAGGAGCGCGAGCGCAAGCGGCTGATTGAACTTCTGCGCCACACGGTGGAGCGCCTGGAATTCCTGGAACGCGAGGCCACTCGCCTGGAGCGGCGCGTAAAGGCGGCCCACGGCGAAGTGTCGCTGGAAGCGCGCAAGGAATTGCGCATCTGCCGCAGCAGAATCAAAGAAATTGAAGATTCAAGCGAAGTGGCAGCCGGCACGCTGAGGCGCGCACTGACGCTGATTCACCGCGGCGAAACGGAAGCGCAGCAGGCCAAGAGCGAACTGACCGCGGCAAACCTCCGCCTCGTTGTTTCTATCGCAAAAAAATATACCAACCGCGGGCTGCAGTTTCTGGACCTGATCCAGGAAGGCAACATCGGCCTGATGCGCGGCACAGACAAGTTTGACTGGCGGCGGGGATACAAATTCTCCACTTACGCCACCTGGTGGATCCGCCAGGCGATCACCCGCGCCATCGCCGATCAGGCCCGCACCATCCGAGTGCCCGTTCACATGATCGAGATGATCAACAAACAGGTGCGTACCAGCCAGCAACTTGTCCAGGAATTGGGGCGCGAACCAACCTCCGAGGAAATCGCCCGCCGCATGGACATCCCCGTGGACGCGGTGCGCAAGACGAAGAAAATCGCGCAACTTCCCATGTCATTTGAAACACCGCTCGGCGATGAGGGCGAGTCACACCTGGGCGACTTCATCGAGGACAAGGGCGTGCTGTCACCCTCCGACGCGGCGATCGACCTGAATCTTAAGGATCAGATTGCCTCGATCTTGCGGACTCTGACGCCGCGCGAAGAGCGCATCATCCGCATGCGTTTTGGCCTGGACGACGGCAGCCAGCACACGCTGGAAGAAGTAGGTGAGGTCTTTGCGGTCACGCGGGAGCGCATCCGGCAGATTGAAGCCAAGGCGTTGCGCAAGCTCCGGCATCCCTCGCGTTCCGGCAGATTTCAGATATTTATTCGGGGCTCATATTGACGCGGTGCTGAAGTACCTGCGGGCGCCGGCAGAACGAATTGCCGGTGAACGCAAACCCTTTAAGGAGAAGCAAGCATGAAGAGTCTATTTGTAGGCAATCTCAGTTTTCAGACAACGGAAAGCGAATTGAATGATCTGTTCAAGCCGTTCGGGCAGGTAGGCCGCGTGAACCTGGTGAAGGATCGCGAGACCGGCCGCGCAAGGGGATTTGCGTTTGTGGAAATGCCGAACGACGAGGAAGCCGCGAAGGCCGTAGCGGGCCTCGATGGCAAGCAGGTTGGCGGCAGGAATCTGAAAGTGAATGAAGCGCGCCCGAAGGAAACTTCCCGCGCGCCCCGTTCCGATAACCGCGGTGGAAACCGGGAACGTTTTTCGAACGAAGATTACCGCGAAGCCGCGCGGCAGCCCCGCGAACCGCGCTGGTAAAATTCCGCGTTTCTGTCACGAACCAACGACCTGTTGTGCGGGTCTTAAAGGAGATTGTATGGCCATCACATTCCAAAAGCGCCAGAAGGAAATGAAGCGCCAAGAGAAGCAGCGGGAGAAAGCCGAGCGCCGCGAACAGAGAAAGATCGCCAAGCGCGCGGAAAAAGAAGCCGGTGTGGAACCGACAGAAATCCCCGTGGAGCCGCAACCGCAAGAGTAAGCCGGCCCCCGGACGCTCATCAGCTTTCCCAAAATCCCCATTTTCCCCGCGGCACCCGGGCAGACGTTTGCCTGCACCAGGCGGACGGTCAGCGCGACCCCTCATTGCAACACGGTCCCGCATCATGGAAAACGCGTCTCCGGCTGGGAATGAATTCCCTTTACGATGAATGAATTCTGACGGCGGGGTTTCTTTGCAGGCTTAATCTGTTCGACCAGAAGAGTTACCCACTCCCATCTTCCGCGCAGTTGATAAAGATTAGGCGGCCCTTCTGGTCGAAGCAAAACTCTACCGGAACGCGAAATTTGAATTGTCAACACGAAGTCATGTCAGGGCAAATTTTTTGTCGCTGGACTTTTGCCTGGGGGACAGCCCAGCCCGGGTCACCCTGGGCAGAGCGCCGGCTTGCAAACAGTGGGCCGGGTAAAGAAGGAGGGATCCGGTTCAGACGTCGAGCCCGTCCTGTAACGCGAGGACAAATTCCCCGCCCGAAACTCCCGGAATTGTCACTCTCATGTCACCTGACTGTCATTTCTTCCTCCGATTCCAATCGAGCCATTGAATTCGCGCTACAGTGGTTAATGTTGTGATGGTGGCTCCAGGATTTCGCCGGATGTCGCTTCCCTTCCGGACCGATTCTTAATTCGTGGAAGGCACTGCCGGTCAACACTTGCTTTTTGGCGGGGACGGTCTCCACAACATCCAATCGGGAGTCGCTTCGGGATAGGAGAGATGTATGATTATGAGAACGAGCAGTTCAACGGCCTGGGACGGGCCCGAATCAACCGAGAAGGACGTTCTACGGGGAGGCTCGATTTCGATGTCCACAGACACCGTTCTGGTCGTGGAAGATAGCCGGGCGATGCAGCGCACGTTGCAGCGGCTCTTCGAGTCTGACTCTCTTCAGGTGCAGATCGCGTCCGACGGCCCCAGCGGCCTCGAACTTTTCCGCAAGCAGCTTCCCTGCGCCGTGGTTCTGGATCTGAAGCTGCCCGGGATTTCCGGCAAGGAACTCTGCCGCGAGTTCAAAGCACTCGCCGCATCCGTCCCCATTGTTGTTCTCAGCGCAAATTCCGAGGTCGAAGACAAAGTTCTGTTGCTCGAACTCGGAGCCGATGACTATGTGACAAAACCTTTCAGTCCCAAGGAGCTTCTCGCCCGGGTTCGCCGCGCCATGCGCCGGACGGGCGCCGGCGCGCCATCAGTTACACAACTTGCCGCAAAGTCGGTTCAGCACGAAGTCCTGACCTTTGGCGATGCGCGTATTGATTTCACCAGCATGGAAGCCACTCGCGCGGGCAAGCCCATCATGCTGACCTCGCAGGAATTCAAATTGTTGAAATATCTGGCGGCGTCCGCGGGCCGCGTCGTGTCTCGCGAAGAATTGCTCAACGAAGTGTGGGGCTACCAGAACTACCCTTCCACACGCACGGTAGACAACCATGTGCTCCGCCTTCGCCAGAAACTTGAACCGGATCCAGCCGCTCCGCGTTTTCTGATGACCATGCACGGCGCCGGATACAAATTTTCCCCCGGCGGCGCAACTGGCGGTTCCGTCGTGTAAGCTTTTTCGCTGACGCTCCATGACCACGTTTCGACTACGATCTCAGCTTTTTGTCACCGCCCTGTTAATCATTCTCGGACTCACGGGGTCGCTGCTCTTTTTCATCCGTCATACCGTCGACGCCGAAATTCGCAAGCAGGTAAAGGACGGAACCGACGAGTCCGTCCGCGCTTTTGAAAGTGTGCAGCGCCAGCGGGAATTGCAGCTTTCGCGTATCGGGGCGATGCTCGCCGACCTCCCCACTATGAAAGCGTTGATGTCCACGCAGCACGCTCCCACCATTCAGGACGGCTCCGAATCCTTCTGGAAACTCGCGGAAAGTGATCTACTCGTCTTGGCCAAGCCGAACGGAGCCGTCGTCGCCCTGCACATGACCAAACCCGGCTGGTCGGCCCAGTCCGCGGAGCGCGACCTGAAGCGCTCTACCGAAGCGGGTGAGGATGCCTCCTGGTGGTACGACGACGGGCGCCTCTACTGGGTCTTCGTTCATCCCATCACTTCCGGCGCCGGCCCCACCATTCAGCCTCTGGGATTTCTCGCGGTTGGCTACCAGGTGGATTCCGCGGTCGCTCAACAACTATCCGTAGCTACGAACAATCAGGTTGCCCTAACCACCGGCGGCACCGTCATCGCGTCCACCCTCCCCGAGCGGGATTCCGCGGAACTACAACGGCGCATGCAGTCGGGAGTTCTTTCCGCAGCCAACGCTTCCGGTGAAATCGCCTTGCAAACCGACAAGTACGCTTATTCTTCCGTACTTCTTCACGGCTCATCTCCTTCGCCGGTTCGTTGTTACGTCATGATGCCCCTGGTCCCTGTAAGCACTTTCATCCGCCGTCTGAATTACTCGATCTACATCGCCGGGGGTCTTGCCGTGCTCTTCGGCATGATCCTGTTTGGTTTCGTTGCCCGTACCATCACGCACCCCCTCGACAATCTTGTCGCCGGCGTCAAAGCCCTTGCGGCCGGAGATTTCACCTATTCAATTACGCCACGGGGAAGCACCGAACTGCGGGAATTGAGCAACTCCTTCGCCCAGATGCGCGGCCAATTGCTTGCCTTGCAGAAACATCGCATCGAATCGGAACGCATCGCCGCCCTGGCGCGGGCCGCCGGTTCGATTTCCCATGACCTGCGCCACTATCTCGCCGCGGTTGTGGCGAATGCCGAGTTTCTTTACGAGGCTGATGAACTCAAGCTCAAGAAAAATGAAATTTACGAAGAGATCAAGACCGCCGCCAACCAGATGACTGACTTGATCGACTCCCTGCGCGAACTCTCTTACCAGCGCAGCGCGATCACCCCCACGCGCACCCGGATCGATCAGGCAATCCGCCGCGCCATCGAAGCGATCCACTCCAAACCTGAGTTCCGGGAGAAATGCATTGAACTTTCGTCTTCCGGTGAATTAGAGGGGATGTTCGATGCCCGCAAGCTGGAACGCGTCTTTTTTAATCTGATTCTGAATGCCTGTGAAGCTTCCTCCGACAGCGAAAGTTCCATCGTGGTGGATGCCAAGAGCACCTCCGCAGGATTTGAGGTCCGCGTCCGCGACACCGGACATGGCATTCCCAGCAGCATCCGCGACTCTCTCTTTGATCCATTTGTCAGTTCCGGAAAACCCAATGGGACTGGATTGGGCTTGGCCATCGTCAGCAAGATTGTCCAGGATCACTCGGGCACCGTCTCCATCGAACAAACCTCGGAGTCAGGAACTACGGTTCTGGTTCGTCTTCCAGCCGCCGAACAAAGCGTGGCGGCCGGCGCGATTTCACCGGCCCGGTAGAATCCCCGCACGCCGGCTCAACCTGCTCCTGCTTAATTCATTTTCATGGATGTGAGTAGCTTGGAGTAGGAGGAGGCGTGTAGTCTTGTCCGTATTTGTTTTTGTGCGCAGGCGTGAAGCTGGGATTTTCCGGGACTTGGATAGTCCCCAGATCTCTTGAACTGGGAGTAATGCTTACGGCTCGCGTAAGGTTCCTCAAGTCGTCCGGAAGGCTTCGCTCATACCAGACGTGCAGTTCATATTTCCCGTCGGGCACATTCTGGATTGCTAGATTCCCTTTTCGATCGGACAACCCGTAGTAAGGAGTATCCACGGCCACCACCACGGCGCTCATTTCCGGATGAATGTTGCAGAAAAGAAAACTCACTCCCAACCGGTCAAAACGCACGGAGTTGCTCGCCCCGGCTTCATACAGCCCCAGATCAAATCGTTTTCCATCGAACAGCGAAAATACGTTGTGAAAAAAAGGATCGCGATTCGGAAAGTCAACCACCGTGCCTACCGGAACCACCAGCACATGCGGCTGGAAAGTTTTGTTGTGCTGAACAAGCTGAACTTTCCTGCGGCTCGCGGCGTCCGCCGCGTCGCTCCTGGCGGCAGCGTCGAGCGGTTTCAGCCATACAACGATTTCCGATGCATCCGGCGCTGTTTTGCCCGATTTTTCGGCTTTCGCCGCGGCCTGTCTCTGCACCGCCATATGAATCGTGACGGCGTTGTCTTGCCCGAAAACCGGAAATCCGCCACAGGCGAGTACCACCAGCGCGGTAACGGCTAGCCCGGGATTTCGAGGACTGGGGATCATCCCCACTAGAATATGTAACCCACACTGAAGTTGGCAATGTTCGCCACATTCGCGCCCTGGTCCAAAGTGAAGGTCTTGATGCGCCGGTATTCCATCGAAAACACGATATCGGATCGCGGTTGATAAATGAAGTTCGCAAACCCGCTTTCATTTTTCGACAACGGTACCGGATAATAAGTCGTGTTGCCTCCGTGCTCCCGCAGCTCGCCAGCATAGGGATTGTCCAGACCGTAAGCACCATTGAACTGCAGCTTGGATGTCGCTTTGAACTTCAGCTGTGTCCACCCGCCCACGGCATTTAGTCCGTAGACCTCCGTTGCCGGATCCGTCAGCGGCGTGTTCCAAATCACGCTCTGCCCGATCCCGCCGCCCAGTCCGCCGATTGCACGTCCGCGGAAGAACTCCGCTGTTAGCTCCACCTTCCTTCCAAGAGGCAAAGTGGCGTCCGCCGCGCCGGTCCATCCGTCCACATGGCGCCCGAATCCCCACGACTGCCGGCCGTAATAGCCGCCGGCTCCCAGGATAAAGTTCTGCCCGTGCACGTCCTGCGTCCACGCTACTCGCGCCGCATAGGCAGGCTGTCCGGAACTCTCTCCCCAGGTCGGCAAGCGAAGGTAGGGTGACGCCGGCGTATCCCCGGAGAACGAATCGAGAATCCCTCCTTGCATCAGGAACGAACTTGACTCCGACACTGTAAATCTATGCTCCACGCGGATCTGCGGCGCCCAGTTCCAGAGCGTCCCGGAATAGGCCAGCGCTGGAACCGCCAGTGTCGCCAGGGAGGTGGGATTATTCGGTACAAAAAACAAAGTGTCCTGGCCCGCCACGAGCGAGGTTTTTGGCCAGTCCAATCGCACCGTACCTGTCCGCAATCGCATGATTCCGAAACTCGCCCCGTTCGGTACCTCCGGAAATCCCCCGGCAAAATCAAACTCAACCTTTGCGCTGGTCTGAGCTCCCGCAATCGTAGGCCCGAACGCTTCTATACCGATCTGCGACTGGCGG
>DASYXF010000037.1:0-14727 GCA_035935335.1 Candidatus Acidiferrum sp. | reverse complement strand
TTGGTGAACCATTTTGGCCGTATAACGTGTGAGGCCAAAGCGTAATGCGGAGAGGGAAGCGGGAAGCTTTGAAAAGTTCTTGACTTTCGCTTTTTGTTTGCCTATGATTCTGCCGCCTCGAAACTGCCTTCCTTAAAGGAGCTAATCGTTATGACCATCGGACAATCAATGCTTGGTGAATTCGATCAGGAGATGGCCGGGACGCGCAAAACACTGGAGCGCCTGCCGGATCACAAATGGAATTGGAAGCCGCACGACAAATCGGGAACCGTCGGCTGGCTTGCGGGCCACATTGCCACCATGCCTGGGTGGGTCACGATGACCCTGCAGACGGAAAAATTTGATTACGCGCCGGTCGGCGGCGCACCGTATGAGCCGCCGAAATTGGAGAACCATCACCAGGTCCTTGCGGAATTCGACAAGGGCGTAGCGGAAGCTCGCAAAGCGATTGCGGGTGCAAGCGACGCGGACATGATGAAGGATTGGACGCTGCTGGCCGGCGGACAGACCATCTTCACGATGCCCCGCGCGGCCTGTCTGCGCACCATGATCTTCAACCACATCATTCATCATCGTGCGCAGCTGACCGTTTATTACAGGTTGCTGGGAGTTCCCGTGCCCGGCCTGTATGGACCGAGCGCCGATGAGACAGAGAGCGCGGCGGGCGCTGCAAATTAAGCCTCATTGCTGAGGGCCGGGGCGAAGTGCCTTCGCTCCGGCCTGCCTCTTTCGGCTGACTTTGGCGCAACGCGCTATAATTGTGCTTTCTGTCAATCGGGAGGTGTTTCCATGGAAACCCCAGTCATTCTCTCCGCAGTCCGCACGCCAATCGGAAAATTTCAAGGTGGGCTTTCGAGTTTCACGGCTCCGGAACTCGGCGGAAAAATTGTGGCTGAAGCCGTTCGCCGCGCGGGCCTTGAAGGCAAGCAAGTCGATGAAGCGATTCTTGGCAACGTGGTGCAGGCCGGAATTGGCCAGAATCCAGCGCGGCAGGCCGCGCTGAAAGCGGGATGCGATCCGCGCGTTGCGGCCATGACGATCAATAAAGTTTGCGGCTCTGGGCTGAAGGCGGTTGCGCTGGCGGCGCAAGCCGTGCAGCTTGGCGAAAGCGAAATTGTGGCGGCTGGCGGGATGGAGTCCATGTCCAACTGCCCGTATCTGTTGCCGCAGGCGCGCACAGGCTACCGGCTGGGCGACGGCAAGCTGGTCGACTCGATGATTTGGGACGGCCTGTGGGACGCGTACGAAAATTTTCATATGGGGAACACGGGCGAGTTGGTTGCGGAGAAATACAAGATCTCGCGTCAAGAGCAAGACAAGTTTGCGTTTGAGAGCCACCAGAAAGCGATTCGGGCGCGGAAATCATGCTTCTTTGAAGGGCAGATTCTTCCAATTGAAGTGCCGCAGAAAAAGGGCGACCCCATCGTGATCAAGTACGACGAATCGCCGCGGGAAGATTCTACGATGGAAGCATTGGCCAAGCTGAAGCCTGCTTTCAAGAAAGACGGCACGGTGACCGCGGGCAACGCGCCGGGAACAAATGATGGAGCGGCCGCGCTGGTGGTAACAAGCGAGCGCAGTGCATCGCGGCTGGGCAAACAGCCGATTGCCCGGATCGTCGCGCAGGCGGTGAGCGGCGTGGAGCCCAAGTGGGTGATGATGGCGCCGGTGGACGCGGTCGAAAAGATTCTCTCCAAAACGGGTTGGGACCGCGAGAAAGATGTAGACCTCGTTGAATTAAACGAGGCCTTTGCCGTTGCGGCGATTGCCGTAACGCGCCAGCTCAAGCTCAATCCTGAAAAGGTAAACGTGAACGGCGGAGCGGTTGCGCTCGGCCACCCGATTGGCGCGTCCGGAGCGCGCATCCTGGTCACGTTGCTCCATGAATTGCAGCGGCGCAAACTGAAGAGGGGCATTGCGGCACTTTGCCTCGGCGGAGGCAACGCTGTTGCACTTGCCGTTGAGCGATTCTAGGCCACATTTCCGCAGTGAATTGTTAGACGAGGAACCCAAGACCCACACGCAAAATCGGCGTGTGGGGCACCCGGGTGCTTTTTGGCCTCAAGATTATTTTCGTGAGAATTCGAAGAGAGAACTGGTCTCCATGGCTTGGCCTGTTTCCAGCAGAGTCTTGAGATTGGAGAGGACCACGGGCCAGCCGCGGGAGATACCACGCTCCATTTCGGAGCCTGGTTCGAGTTCATCATGTGTGACGGTCAGGCGGACGGCTTTTCCGGAAGAATCAATCTCAAAGGTGACTCGCGAATGCCTTTCCTCGTTCTTGTCGTCGCCAGGAGCCGACCAGGTGATGACCAGGCGCCGCGGCGGGGTGACTTCCACAACTTTTCCCACCAGATGGATGTCTCCTGTTGACGAGTCCTGATGTTTCCAGGGTGAGCCGGCTTTCCAGTCGGAGACGTTCAAGTGCGCCCAATACCTGCGGGTCATTTCCGGATCCATCAGAGCATTAAACACCTTCTCCGGTGTGGATGAGATATAGGTGACGTAAACGAACTGGGATTTATTTTTCATAGTCCTTCTCCAGCTTCTCCTTCAAGTCGTATAAGGCCCGCAACCGGGAACGTTCAAACTTTCCGATCCAGCGTTCGTAAATCTCGTGAATGGGGACCGGATTCAGGTAATGGAGTTTCTCGCGGCCTCGCCAGACGGTGACCACCAGGTTGGCGGCCTCCAGCAATTTCAAATGCTTGGTGGCGGCCTGGCGGCTCATGTCGAGATGCTTGCAAAGGTCGCCGAGCACCTGGCCGTTGTCCGCGCGCAAGAGGTCGAGCAGTTTGCGGCGGTTGGAATCGGCGAGAGCCTTGAAAACCCGGTCCATCCTCACGGGAAGGGATAATAGGCAACCAAATGGTTGCATGTCAAGAAATGTTTTGCGGAAGCGGAGAGCAGGATTTGGGAGGCGAGAAAAGGTATGCAGTCCTGTAGCTCACCCCTCTAAGGGGAGGGGTTTCCCTACGTTGGCACGATTGCCTTGGGGAGGGAAAAGCCTCAGGCCTGAAGGCCTGAGCTACAGGGGCATCGCCGCGACGGGCTAGGCTGTGGGGGCAGGTTTGGGTTGAGCAAGTTCCGTGGCGCAGTAAGGGCAGAATTTGTCGGTGTCGGAGACTTCGCGCTGGCATTGCGGGCAGGCGGGATGGAGATTGCACTTGCAGTTGGGACAAAAATTGAAGCGCGCATTGACGCTGGCGGAGCATTGCGGGCAGGTGAAGGGAAGCGGCTCTCGAACGAGCAGATAGATAATGAAGCCAATGAAGAAGTAACCGCCAGAGAGTAGAAGGACGAGAAGCGTCCACAGGCCGGGATTCATGCCACGGCGCTTGGCGTCGCGATAGACATATCCGAGAGAGAAAAACAGGGTGGAGAGAGCGACTCCGCCTAAGGTGAGCAGACAGCCGAGCTCAAAATAGGAAAGCGCCGGGTCGTGGCGGAGAGATTCATCTCCGGGGAATATCGGCCCGTTGGTCTGGAAGCCATAATGATTGACGGAGAAACCGATGATGAGGGCGAGGATGTAGAGCAAGAGGCACAGTACGACGAGCCACTTGGGGATGATGCGGAGTTCGTCGCGGAAGCGGCTGTGTTCGCGCTTGCGGCGGAATCGGATAAGGCGAAGACGTTCTGTGAATGCGTCGGACATGTAATTTTCCCTTTCTGTGCAACACTAAAATCGAAGGCGGCCTAAAGCCGCCCCTACATTCGGAGCCTGGCTCAATTTTTGTTACTCCATTCCGCGGTCAGGGCCTTCTGGTGGAGGATGATCGCGCCGGCGAGCAGCGGTGGCACCGTCCACCAGAGAATGAATCCAAATTCCAGCGCGAGCTTGGGCACGCCGAAGTTGGCGCCAAGCCAAGCGAAGCCCCGCCAGACGAGCGGTGCGCTGAAGACACCGAGCAGCCAGCTGGCCGCGGTGACGGCCCAAAGCCAGAAGGTTCCATTTGCGGCCGGAGAAGTTTGTTGTGCGCGGAGGCGGACACGGAGTTGCGTGCGAGCCGCTAGATCGCGCGGGACGCTGACCGGCACGGCGCGCAGCGCGCGCAGAACATTCTGCGTTGCCGCCGCTTCTTGTGAACAGTCTGGGCACGCTGCAAGATGCTCGCGGAGCCAGGCTTCGTCGGCGGGGCGCAATCCTTCGACGACGGATTCGGCTAGGAGCTGGCGGGCGCGTTCGTGGAGGTATTCGTTCATACGGCACCTTCCGTCATCACAGTTTTCAACGCAGTCAGGCCTCGATAGAGTCGCGACTTCACAGTGGAAATCGGTGTTGCCATGACCGCCGCAATTTCTTCGAGCCCCAGCTCTTCACTGAATCGGAGAAGCAGGACTTCGCGATAATAAGCAGGAATTTTCAGGAGCGAAAGCTGAACGATTTGCTCGTTTTCTCGAGTCACAAGCATTTGTAGAACGGAAGCTGCGCGTTCGTCCGGCGGATCATAGGGCGTGTTGCTGTCAGGATCGCCGAGATCTTCGAGGCTGGAGACTTTCTTGCGACGGGACGCATCAATGACCAGGTTGCGGGCGATGGCGAAGAGCCACGATTCGAATTTCGATTTGCCGTTATACTGGCTGCCGCGCTCCAGCACGCGAATCCAAGTTTCCTGGAAGAGGTCTTCTGCCAGCGAAGGATTGCCCGTGAGGAAGAGAAGGTAGCGATAGAGGCGCTGCTGGTACTGCTCGATGAGGCGATCGAGCAGGTCCGGGTCGCGCTGGCGCAGTCCGGTGGCAAGGGCGTGGGTGTCGTCGGTCATGAGGCCCGCGAACAGCAGCGGTCGTGGTGCAGCCGTCAGAGAAAAAGCCGGTGTGCTCATACTACCTTGTATACGAGCCGTGTGGACAAAAAGACGCAGCCGGTTAAGGACGCGTGGGTGGGGTTGTAAGGCTTGTCCTTACAGATAGATAGAGTCGAAAAATGGCCGTATACTTTTGTGGCGTCCGTCCGTCTGATGTTCCACGGATTGGTAAGCACTCTCCGCGCATCTTCCGAGAAAGGGAACCTCGAATGATGATTCGCCAGTTGGCGCTGCACCTGCGCTTGATTCTGCCCGTTTTTTCCATCCTGCTGATTTCAACGACCGCGATGGGCCAGGGACTCGACTATCCGCAGACTAGGAAAGATAACCAGGTGGACGACTACCACGGCGTGAAGGTGGCCGATCCGTATCGCTGGCTGGAAGACGACAATTCGGCGGAGACCGCGAAGTGGGTGGAGGCGGAGAACAAGGTCACGTTCGGGTATCTCGAGAAGATTCCGTACCGCGCACAGGTGAAGGCACGGCTGGAGCAGTTGTTTAATTTTCCCAAGTACACGCCGGCGTTCCGCAAGGGCGAATATCTTTTCTTCACGAAGAACGATGGGCTGCAAAACCAAAACGTGGTTTATGCGCAGAAGGGGTTGGAAGGCGCACCGGAAGTGCTGCTCGATCCGAACAAGTTTTCGGGGGACGGGACGTCGCGGCTGGGTGCGTTTAACGTTTCCGGGGACGGGCGCTACGCGGCCTATGGAATTTCCGTGGGCGGGTCGGACTGGCAGGAAGGGCATGTGATCGAAATTGCCACGCGGAAGGTGCTTAGCGATGATTTGAAATGGATCAAGTTCAACGGCTTTGGCTGGGCAGGGAATGGATTTTTCTATAGCCGATTCGATGCGCCGGAGCCTGGGCATGAGCTGTCATCGAAGAATGAGTTTCAGAAGGTGTACTACCACGTGCTGGGGACGGAGCAGTCGGCAGACGAACTGATTTATGAGGACAAACAGAATGCCCAGCGGTTTCAGTCGGTGGCTACTACAAACGACGAGCGGTTTGCGATTCTGACGGTTTCCGACCGGGGCAAGGGAAAGCGGGGGAATGCGCTGTATTTCCGGGATTTGACGAAGAAGGAGAAGGCGTTCACGCCGATCGTTACGGAAATTGGAGACGACAATTACGTGGTGGTCGACAATGTGGGTGATAAATTTCTGATTGCCACGGATCACGAAGCGCCGAAAGGGAAGCTGATGCTGTACGACCCGGCGAATCCGAATGCGCCGTGGAAGGTGATTCTTCCGGAGAAGGCGGATTCGCTGGACAACGTGGAGTCACTGGGAGGAAAACTCTTTGCGACTTATCTGAAGGATGTGGCCAGCCACGTTTTTGTTTACAACGAGGCTGGGCAACTGGAAAACGAGATCGAACTTCCCGGTGCGGGAACGGCTACGGGATTCCGCGGCAATCGAAGCGACAAGGATGCGTTCTTTCTCTATACGTCATTCAACTATCCGCCAAGCGTGTTCCGCTATGACCTGGCCACCAGGAAGACGAGTCCTTACCGGATGGCGGAGGTTCACGGCTTCCGGCCGGAGGACTACGAGACGAAACAGGTTTTCTATAACAGCAAGGACGGGACGCGGATTCCGATGTTCCTGGTCTACAAGAAGGGATTGAAGCTGGATGGAGCAAACCCGACTTTGCTTTACGGTTACGGCGGATTCAACATCACGATGGCGCCGGCTTTCAACCCGCTTAGGCTGGCGCTGCTGGAGCAGGGATTTGTTTACGCTTCGGCGAATTTGCGCGGCGGCGGGGAGTATGGCGAAGCGTGGCATGATGCCGGGACGAAGCTGAAGAAGCAGAACGTGTTCGACGATTTTATTGCCGCTGCGGAATGGCTGATCGCGAACAAGTATACTTCGCCGGAAAAGCTGGCGATCAATGGCGGGTCAAACGGCGGATTGCTGGTGGGTGCGGTGATGAACCAAAGGCCGGAGTTGTTTCATTTGGCAGTGCCCCAGGTGGGCGTGATGGATATGCTGCGATTCCAGAAATTCACGATTGGGTGGAATTGGGCGGCGGATTATGGCTCGAGCGATGATCCCGAGCAGTTCAAGGCGATTTACAAGTATTCGCCGCTGCACAACATCAAGCCCGGCACGAAATATCCGGCGACGTTTATCACTACTGCCGATCATGATGACCGCGTAGTTCCAGCGCATTCGTTCAAATATGCGGCGACGCTGCAGGCCGCGGCGAGTCCCGCGAATCCGGTGCTGATTCGGATTGAAACCAAGTCCGGGCACAATGCAAGCAGCACTACGAAGAATATTGAGCTGGCGGCCGACGTCTACTCATTTATTTTTTACAATCTGGGCGTCACGCCGAAATACTGACGCGTGGCGATGCACATTGGAAAGCCTCATCCCTGAAGGGATGAGCTACACGGTTTTCTTTGCCACTTGCGGTAGACTGCGGAACGAATGTTTTGCCCGCAATGCAATGCCGAATACCGCCCCGGCTTCACCCGCTGCGCCGATTGCGGCGTGGACCTGGTGAATGAGCCACCGGAGTACGCACTGGCAGGGCAGTCGCCTGCCGCCGATCCGGGGGACCCGAATGAGGACCCGTTCTGCTCTTTTTGGAAGGGCGAAGACGCGCGGGTGCACGCGGAGCTTTGCGAGGTGCTGGAGGAAGCCGGGATACCGCATAAGACGGTGTTTCGCCGCGACCATCTTTTCAATTTGAGCAATTATGCCGCGTATCAAGTCGGCGTGCCGTTTTCGCTATTTGAAAAAGCTGAAAAAGCGGTGCAGGAAGCGTTTGGAACCGAAGATGAAGAAGCGCGCGAAACTTTGAATACGCCACGCCTGTTGGAGAGTCCGCAGGAGCGGATTAAGAAACTTCCGGCGACGATGACTCCGGCTCCGGAGGAAAACATTCCGGGCCCGCCGACCGCGGGTGGAGAGGCGGATTGGTATCCGGAAGATGCAACCGTGAATGTCTGGTCAGCGGACTCCCCGGAGCAGAGTGAGTTTCTCGTCGCCGCCTTGCATGAGAACGGCATCCACTGCCGCCTTGACGAACAGGGAAGTCAGACGAGGCTATATGTCCTGCCGCACGACGCCGCACGCGCTCGTGAAATCGTCCGCGAAGTGACCGAACAGACCCCGCCGGAGTGAAGGAGCCAAAAGCTATTTACGGTCTACTCTTTTCGTTCGCGGCGATGTAGATTAAGGCTCTCTTTCCTCTGCCGCGGAGGCTTTTATGAAGCGAGCTGCGGTAGGTTTCCGGGTGCATTCGGGATGGAGTGCGCTCGTTGCGGTTTCCCTCGAAAACGATGGGCCAATTGTTTTGAGCCGCGAGCGGGTTCATCTGGTCGAGACATTCATTTACAAATTCAGGCAGCCGTATCATACGGCGGAGAGAATGCCGCTGGAGAAGGCGCGGGCGTTCGTGGAGGAGTCGCTTGCGGAAGCGAAGAGGCTTGCTTGTAGTGGGCTTCGCTCGACACAGAAAGTGCTGGAAAAGAAAGGATACGAGCTGGTGCGAGGGGCGCTTTTGCTGGCGTCCGGGAGGGCGCTGCCGGGCCTGGAGAGCATTTTGCTGTCGCATGCGCTGATCCATACGGCGGATGGGGAACTTTTTCGCGAGGCGCTGCGCCACTCGTGTGCGGATTGCAACGTGGAGATTGCTTGTATCAGGGACCGGGAGTTGCTGGAGCGCGGCGTGGAGACGCTTCGGATGAAGCGAGAGAAACTCCTGCGGCGATTGACTGAACTCGGCAGAGGGTTTGGGTCTCCCTGGACGCAGGACGAAAAGTATGCGGCGCTGGCTGCCTGGCTTGTATTGGCGGAGGCAGAGTAGAGCTTCTGCGCGGTTCCCTGTGGCTTGACCCACCACGCCAAGTAGTGTTTCCTTAACTCTCAGCTGCGAGTTGCCAGGAGGATGCGTGAGTTTGGAATCGATCAAGACAGTGGCGGTGCTGGGCGCGGGGACGATGGGGAACGGCATCGCGCATGTGTTTGCCCGGGCGGGGTACAACGTGATTTTGCGCGACGTGCAGGAGAGTTTTCTGCAACGCGGCATGGAGACAATCGGCAAGAACCTGGACCGCGAGGTGAAGAAAGGGAAGCTGACGGAGGCGGAAAAGCCGCAGGTGCTGGCACGGCTGAAGCCGGTGATGGACATGGCGGCGGTGGCGGCGGCGGATTTTGTGGTGGAGGCGGTGCCGGAGAAGCTGGAGATCAAGCGGGCGGTGCTGACCGAAGCCGATAAGCTGCTGCGGCCGGAAGTGATTCTTACAAGCAACACGTCTTCGATTGCGATTACGACGCTGGCGGCGATGACTAAGCGGCCGGAACGGTTTGTGGGGATGCACTTCATGAATCCGGTGCCGGTGATGACGCTGGTGGAAGTGATTCGCGCGCTGCAGACGAGCGATGCGGCGTTTGCCACTACGATGGAACTTGCCAAGAAGTTAGGGAAGACACCGGTGGCGGTGAATGATGCGCCGGGGTTTGTGTCGAATCGCGTGCTGATGCCGTTGATTAACGAAGCGGCTTATACGGTGATGGAGGGTGTCGCTACTCCGGAAGCAGTTGACGCGGTGATGAAATTGGGGATGAATCACCCGATGGGGCCGCTGGAGCTTGCGGATTTCATCGGCCTCGATGTTTGCGTGGACATCATGCACGTCCTGCTGGACGGCCTCGGTGACCCCAAGTATCGCGCTTGCCCGCTGCTCAAGAAATACGTCGCCGCCGGCTGGCTGGGGCGAAAGTCCGGGCGCGGATTCTATAATTACTGAAATTTATATATTAGTTACTATCTGACGCTGGAAATCCCTTCTTGACTGGGTTATACTGTGTTTTAGACTTTGGAGGGAATTCATGACTGCCTTGGAATCGCAAAAAGTGGTAAAGATTCGTGGCCGTGTTCTTGGATACTTCCAGCCTAATCGTGAACCGGTTGATCTCACCAACATACTCGACGCCATACAAAATGAAGTCGATGATGTTTCTGATTCAGAGGTACGCGACGTGATCCTGAGGTTGATCGGTAGCGGAAAACTCATGTATACACCCGACATGAGGATTTCCCTTGGAAAGTAAGCCTGAAGACAGTCCCCCGCATCCCATCAGTCGAACCGAAAGGTATTTTCCGGAACATACTCGAGATAGGCGTACCGACGCAGAGCGGGACAGAGATCGTGTGCTGTATTCGGCTCAATTTGCCCGGCTGGCCGAAATCACTCAAGTCATTTCTCCTGAGAATGGTTATGTATTTCACAACAGGCTTACCCACTCGCTAAAAGTAGCTCAGATCGCTCGCCGAATTTCCCAGAATTTACTCGCACAAAATAAAGTCCTTGCACGGGAGACACCGGATCTTCCTGATGTTGCCGAAGCGGCGGCTCTCGCACATGACCTTGGCCATCCCCCATTTGGACATGCCGGGGAGAAGGAGCTAAACAGACTAGTCCGAGACGCCGGGTTGCCGGACGGTTTTGAGGGGAACGCGCAGTCTTTTCGGATCTTGACGAAATTGGCAGCAAGCGATGCTCTTACGACAGTTGAGCCGAACACGAACGAGGAATATGAAGACTCGGTCGCGGGACTTAACTGGAGTCGGCAATGCCTGGATGCAGTGATGAAATACCCTTGGGGACATGGCAGGTGTCCCGACTCTAAAGAGGAGAAATGGGGCTTCTACGATTCTGAGAAGGAAGTAGCGGAATGGGTCAGAAAGGGCAGTCCAGCGTTTAAGAGAAGTATTGGCGCAGAGATCATCGATTGGGCCGACGATATCACGTACGCGATACACGATCTATTGGATTTCTTCCGCGCTGGAAGTATTCCGATCGAGGGGTTGCGCGGAAATCTCAGCGTAGAATACCTCGAATTCATGAACGGGGTTTTTAGGCGGAAACCCGATTGGACGTCCTCAAAGGAAGAATACAAGAGCGCTCTTACGGGGATTGTAAAGAATTTTCCATTTACCGAACGGGTGCGATTTGTGGATTCATCGGAACACCGCCGCCTGCTGTACCAGTTTGCCACCGATAGAATCCGGACCTACGTGGACGCTATCAAATTCGAGTCTAGTCCGACGAACCCGGAACCAGTTGTGATAATTGATCGGAGCGCGCGCAGGCAGGTGGATATTCTTAAGCAGTTTACCTGGCATTACATAATCGAAAAACCAGATCTAGCCATGCCCCAGGCAGGGCAACGGAAGGCGATACGGACAGTCTTTCGCAAACTATTGCTTGCAGCCCGAAGAAGAGAAATGCATTTGTTCCCCGTTGCCGTACAGGACGGTTTCAAGGAATCCGAGGTGGAGAAGTTTTTTGGAGGCGGTCGCAATTCTGAGGTTCGAGTGGTTGCCGACTATATCGCCGGCATGACGGAGAAAGAGGTTATGCGCGTTTTCCGAACGCTGGAGGGTCATGGGTAGAGCAGCTAGGCGAACATGAGGCGAAAATAATGTTTGCTTTTGTTTCGCCCTTGGGGTAGTGTGGGGCCATCAGGTTTTCAACAGGTGGCCCATGGCCCAGACCCGTTTGGATGTTCTAAGCTGCGTTGAACATGAGAGACTCGCATTTGAGCTTCTTGAGGTGCGCACCCGCGGGCAGTACCTGACCCGGCTGCGCGGCATCAGCCGCGAAGAACAGGCCGAGTGGGACCGCCGGGAGCGCGCGGCGCTGGCGCAACTGGTGGATCACGAACTGGAGCATGGCTGCGGGCGTTGAAAGCCTTTGCAGTGCGGAAGGAAAACCAGGGGTAGCATTGCCAGATACGAAATGGTAATATTCCGTTATCGTAACGTATCGGGACAGGCCGCGGCGGAGTTCCCCGCCCGCCTGGCGACATGCTGCACCGGACCATTCGCGAAAATCCCAATTTCCTCGACCGAGGTGTGAAATGACAGATGAAAAAGCAAAATTGCTGGAAGCGGCGATATCGCAGATCGAGAAGTCGTACGGCAAGGGCTCGATCATGCGGCTTGGCAGCAAGGATGTGCTGGTGCCGGTGAACGTGATTCCTTCGGGGTGCTTGTCGATTGACGCGGCGCTGGGCGTGGGCGGATTTCCTCGGGGGCGCGTGATTGAAATTTACGGGCCGGAATCGGGCGGTAAGACGACCATGACGCTGCACGTGATTGCCGAGGCGCAGAAGCTGGGCGGGCAGGCAGCGTTCATTGACGCGGAACACGCGCTGGACCCGGTGTACGCGCGGAAGCTGGGCGTGGATGTGGACAACCTGCTGGTGTCGCAGCCGGATCATGGGGAACAGGCCCTGGAGATCGCGGAAACGCTGATTCGTTCGGGCGGCGTGGACATTGTGGTGGTGGACTCGGTGGCGGCGTTGGTGCCGAAGGCGGAACTCGAAGGCGAAATGGGCGATCCGCAGATGGGTTTGCAGGCGCGGCTGATGTCGCAGGCGTTGCGGAAGCTGACGGCGATTGTTTCGAAGTCCAAGACATGCCTGATTTTCATCAACCAGATTCGCGAAAAGATTGGCGTGATGTTCGGCAATCCGGAAACGACCACGGGTGGGCGCGCGCTGAAGTTTTACGCTTCGATGCGCGTGGATATCCGGCGCATCCAGGCGATCAAGGATGGAGATCGCGTGGTTGGTTCGCGGACGCGCGCGAAGGTGGTTAAGAATAAGGTGGCTGCGCCATTCCGCGAGGCAGAGTTCGACATTCTTTACGGTGAAGGCATTTCGCGCGAAGGCGACCTGATTGATCTCGGCGTGGACAAGGGCGTTCTGGAGAAGTCCGGCACGTGGCTCAGCTATGGCGGAGAGCGCATGGGCCAGGGGCGCGAGAATGCACGGAATTTCCTGAAAGAGAATAAAGACATTCGGGACAAATTGGAAAACGCGCTGCGCAAGAAAATGGAAATTCCAGTGTCCGGACAGAATGCCGCATCGACGGGCGCCAACGGCCACGCCAACATCGCGACCGAAAAGGCGCCGCTGAAAGCTGCGGCCGCAGTAGCATCGGCGGACAACAAGGCACGTCCTTCGCGGTAATACGAGTTGGGCATCTGGAAAGACGGGCGATGCACTAAGTTGGTGCATCGCCCGTGCTGTTTCTGCGTCTCAAAATGTGAAATCTAAGGGAATTCTGGGCTTATGGGCACTGACTTTCCCATGCCCAAAGGGGCAATCCTGCCCGGGTGGGCTGGCCAGCGGTGCAACGTTCATAACAAAGCACATAGGCGAGTACTGGTCCTCATTATCTATTGCGTGGGCATCCCGGTTCCCCGTAGACTACGTCTCAGTCTGCGAGCCCTGAAAAGCTTGTGGATGAGAAGAACCCGCTGAGACGGTGTTAAATGCATTGTAATCCTGCATGGCGCACTGAGGCTCACGGAAACATCGAATGAGCGGAAGTTTGACCAAGGATTGGAATTAGAGTAGATTTCCACTCATTCCATACTAGGACTACTGAGAACTGCTCCAGATTGGGACGTAATGATCAAGGAATTGGGAAAAACCGTTCTCGCGGGCTTGCTGGTGGGGTCACTCGCCATGCCGTTGCCTGCTGCTGAATCCGCTGCGATTACCGCGGCGAAATCTTCGGTGAAGTCCGTGCGCTCGCGCAAGCGGCTGGCGCCTTCGCGGTATCGCGGATATGCGCCGACATATGCGGATTCGATCAGCGCGGATGATCCGACGTATGACGATCCGGTTGTACGCCAGGCGGTGGTGGATGCACTGGGGCGCTATAACGGATCGGTCGTTGCCGTGGACCCGAATACGGGTCGCATACTTGCGGTTGTGAATCAAAAGATCGCTTTCAGCGACGGATACATTCCTTGCTCGACGATCAAGCCGACGATCGCGGTTGCGGCGCTGGAAGAAAATGTGATTACGCGCGACACCATGCTGAAGGTGGGCCGCCGGAAATACATGAATTTGACTGAGGCGCTGGCGCACTCGAACAACACGTTCTTTGAAGAGTTGGGCCGCCGAATGGGGTTTGATACGGTTTCGCGCTACGGTCGTCTGCTCGGCCTCGGCGAACTGGCCGGCTACAATCTGCCGGACGAGCATCCGGGATCGTTCCCGACACAACCGCCGGCGTTTGGCGGCGTGGGGCGGATGTCGAGTTTCGGCGAAGGGATTCAGGTGACGCCGTTGCAACTGGCAGCGCTCGCCTCCGCGTTCGCTAACGGCGGAACGCTTTACTATTTGCAGTATCCGCATTCACAGGAAGAAGTGGATGCATTTCAACCGCGCGTGAAGCGCGACCTGAACATTGCGAACGTTTTGCCGGAAGTGCGCGAAGGCATGCTGGCGGCAGTGCTGTATGGCACGGGCCGGTTGAGCGCGGATCCGGGCGGAGAAGAGACCCCGCTGGGAAAAACCGGAACGTGCGACGACCGGACGAACCCTTCACGGATCGGCTGGTTCCTCAGCTACGCGGATGAAGCGCATCCCCGGATCGCTCTGGCAGTACTGCTGCGCGGCAATACGCGGCGGGTAAAGGGCCCGACGGCCGCGCAAGTTGCCGGGCACATTTACCGGACACTGCGGCAACAGAATTATTTTGGTGAGACGGCAAGCGCCGCCACGAAGAAACCCCTTTCCACGGGAAAGTAATCCGGGTAAAAACCAACCGAATCGTTTCCCTCCTACTTATTTCCCATTCACAGCGCAGGACGAGAGGGACGGCGAGCCCCTCCCCTACAACGATTTGCGGGACCACCCTTTCGTCAGGGCAAGCACTGAAGGTGGCCGCTACGCTAGTTATTGGTGTGCTGCGGGCGGGCTTTCACATGAATGCTGATGACCGGTTCGCGCAGGGAGCGCAGGGCTTCGAAACAGGAGTCGCACAGCTCAAGGCAGAGCTGGTCTTCGCTTTTTGGGTGGAAGGTGTGGTGGCATTCGTAACAAGTGGAGTAGGCCGGGCGCTGGCGTTGTTCCCTGACGTGGATTTCCGGATG
>DASYXF010000036.1:0-13116 GCA_035935335.1 Candidatus Acidiferrum sp. | reverse complement strand
ACTTCGGGAGCTTTGACGAAGGTGCCGAGGGCGCGCGGGCAACGATCGGCAGACGCGCGTTTCAGGTCGGCGTAGCGGCCTTTCACGTCGGCGCCGAGGAGCTTGGTGGTCCAGTCGGCCTTTTCGAAAAGATCTATGGCGGTGTAGATGTTGTCTGGGAGGTAGCGTTCGGCCTGGCGAAGATTTTTGATCTTTGAAGTTTCCCCATCAATGCCGGATTTAAAAATTGAATACATGACAAGGTAAGGGTTGGAATCGGGCGATACGGAACGGACTTCGACGCGCATGGATTTTTCGTTGCCGATGGGAATGCGGATCATGGAGCCGCGGTCGACGGGCGAAGCCTTGATCTGGTTGGGCGCTTCGAAGTGCGGATCGAGGCGGCGATAGGCGTTCACGCTGGCGTTGAGCAGCAGGCAGATGTCGTTGCCATGCGTAAGGATGCGGTCAATAAAGGACCAGCCGGTTTTGCTGAGCTTCTCTTCTCCTTTGGGATCCCAGAAGAGATTCTTGCCGTTCTCGCTGATGGAAACGTTGGTGTGCATTCCACTGCCGTTGACGCCGACGACGGGCTTCGGGAGGAAGGACGCGGTGAGGCCCATCTTGTTGGCGACCTGGCGGCAGATCAATTTGTAGAGCTGAATCTGGTCCGCAGCGTTGACGACTTCGGAGTAGCTGTAATTGATTTCGAATTGCGAGGGCGCAACTTCCGGGTGGTCTTTTTCGTTCTGGAAACCCATGGCGCGTTGCACTTCGGCGGTGGTGTCAATGAAGGTGCGCAGCGGGTCGCCGGGGAGCGAGTGGTAGTAGCCGCCGGTGTTTACGTATTCAAACTTTCCGGTTTCGTGATAGTGGCGCTCGGCATCGGCGCCTTTGAAGAGGAAGCCTTCGATTTCGTTGGCCGCGTTGAGCGTGTAGCCCTCTTTTTTGTGGAGCGATTCGGCATAGCCCTTGAGGACGCCGCGGATATCGGCGGAATAGGGCGAGCCGTCTTTGTCGATCACTTCGCCGAAGACCAGAACTTTGCCGCTGCCGAAATAGTCGGCGGGCGCCCAGTAGAAAGAACCCCAATCGATGCCGAGCCGTAGGTCGCTTTCGCGCTGAGCGGTGAAACCGCGGATCGAGGAGCCGTCGAAAGTGAGGTTGTCCCAGGATTTGAGGAGGAACTTCTTGTCGTAGTCAAGCATGTGCAGGCGGCCTTCCAGGTCGCTGAAGAGGACGGTGACAGCCTTGATGCGCTTTTCGGTGCCGAGGTATTTGAGGCGTTCTTCCTGAATTTTATGGATGGGGGTACGGTTTTTGCGCTGTTCTTTGGCTTTGAGATTGAGCTCTTCGAGTTCGTCGTAGGAGAGAGAGAGAAAATTACGCAGTTCAGTGGACATGAATCTCCTTGATAGGGAGCGCTAGATGCCGGATTGGCAGATTGGAAGTGGACATCCTCAACAACGTAAAGGTAGCGCGAGGGGAAATGAAGCGTCAAATGGAAAAAGGAATTTCCACAAGAGGAAAAATGAATAGGAAGGATAAGAAAAACGGATAGGTGGAGAGGGGAACAATCGGAAGGCGCGCCTTGGCGGATCGAATAGTGAAATGGATGAGTTCTAACACCTGGCAAATGAGTGTGGGCTAGAGTGTTTCGGAGTGGGACACGGGTTTGGAGTTGATGCAGAAATGGAAATTTGCGAGGAAGGGTAAAGGCAATGTTTGCAAGGGGATTTAGGTCAGAGAGATTGGCATGCGTCCTGCAATTAGGGAGGTCGTAAGAACGTTGCAAACTCTTAGGAGCGATAGGTGCAAACCTATTGCTTAGAGGAGACTTGAAGTACCCCCAAGAAATGCCTCAAACCAGCCCGCCAGAATCCTCATGGGCGCCCTGAGTTAACCCTGAATGACTTACGGCGCCCTTTCCTCCGTCGAGAAAGTAATCAGTGATCGGTAATCAGTAATCAGTCAGAAAAAAGAATGGCGCGGAGTTCGCAAAGACGCTGAGTTCGCTGAAAAGAAACAGGACGCCCGCCGGGTTAGTGGCGGGCGCTGGGATTTCGGGAATGCTGATCGCTCTTTAGCGGGCGGCCGGTGCACCAGCTGGAACCGCGTTCTCAGCGGAGAGCACGGGGACGGTCAAGGTGCTGTCGAGGCGGGTCAGGAGGCCTGTCTCGGCGGGGAGTTCGACTTCCCTGCCCTTGCGAGCTACGACGTAGACGGCGCCGGCGGCGAGACCGATGCCGAGGCCGCGAGTGATGTTGCTGAAAAGTACGCCCATCAAGGTGCCGCCGCCCCCTCCGATGGCCATGCCGTAGGCATCGCCTTTATAGTCGTGCTTTTCCTGGATGACTTCGCCTTCGATGATTTTAACGTCGTGGCGCGCGGTGGAGTAGGAGTCGATGCGCGGATGGCCGATGGCGATCAGGCTCATCTGGACGGGGATGAGGCGGCTGTCGAGCTCAACGCTCTTGAAGGCGAGGTTCATATAAGCCTGGCCGCGAAAGAGCGAGAAATTTTTCGGCCGCTGAATGGTTCCGACGACGCCGTGTACACGTGTGCCGGCGGGAAGAACGATGCGGCTGTCGAGAGCGAGTGGCTGGGCGAGAATGGCGATGAAGGGGTCGCCTTCACGGCTGGTGGAGGTGCTGATGGGAGTGAGTAAAGTGAGGTGGACCTCGGTGCCTTGAATAATTTGCCGAGGCTCGGCCGACGCGGGTGAGGGCAGAACGGCGGAAACGGCCAACGCAAAAACCAGAAATACAGAGACTGCGGCTTTCATGAAAATCCTCCTGCTGCACGTGCGTGCAGGTGTAGTGTCCCCGTGACGTGGGGATTGCCGCGTGTGAGGCGGCGAAGCGCTGGCGCGCGGACCTGGATGCCGCTGCGAACGGTGGCCAGGCGGTTGGGGAGGAACTCCAACCTGAGAGAAAGAGTAGTGGACAAGTCCAGGGGACGCAACCAGGTTGCGGGTTGAGTTGTAGTGGAAGGCACCTTTGGACAACCAGGTCTCAAGGCAATCGCAATCGCAATCGCACTCTCATTTGCAATGGGCTGGAGTGGGAGTACACTTTCCGGCAATAAGAATGAAGAGCAATCAGACCGAACCGGGGGAATTCATGGGGTTGATGCATCGTATTCCGCGCTCGATGTTTCTGCTGCCATCAATCGTTCTTGCCTGCCTTGCGCAAAGTTACGCACAAACCAAGCAAGGGTCAGGCCCGCAGCAGACGCCCACGATCAGGGTGCAGACGAGACTGGTACTGATCCCGGCGGAAGTCACGGATGCTAAGGGAAACCGCGTCGCGGACATGAAGAAGGAAGATTTCGTGGTCCTGGAAAATGGGAAGCGGCAGGAGATCGCCCTGTTCGACCACGTCGTCACAAAAGCGGATGTGATGAAGCCAGCCGACGTGGCGCCCGGAGTGTATACCAATACGGTGCAGCAAGGCGGGAACAGGGTGACCATCTTTGTGCTGGATCTGGTGAATTCGAAGATCGAGGAGCAGAGGGAGGCACGCAAACAATTACTGGATTTTTTGTCGAAGTCGCTGGACACGCAGGAACCTTTGTGCCTGATCGCCATCAATTCCAAGGGCGCATGGCTGCTTCACGGATTCACGACCGACCCGAAGGTATTGCTGGAAGCGCTGAATAAGGTGAAGCGTGAGCGGACGGAGATGGACGCCCCGGCGAGGAACCCTGAGGAACAGATTTACCGGATGGTCCAAGGAACGAACACCAAGAACGCAGGGGAGGATTCGGCGATGGCGGCGTCGCGGCTGAGCGTACTGGAAATGGAAAGCACGTTTCAAGACGCTGGTGCGGGAGAGCGAATCCGCCTGACTCTGTTGTCGATGCTGGAGATTGCGAACGCGTTTGTTGGCATTCCGGGAAGAAAGTCTCTGATCTGGGCGACGGCGGGGTTTCCTTTTGACATGGGCGACTCGTCGGCGTTCCAAAGAAGCGGAGCGCTGCAGAGCTTGGGACAACAAGGCTTGATTCCGCTGTACGAGCAGACATGGCGAACGCTGGAAGCCGCGAACATCGCTGTGTATCCGCTGGACGTGAGCGAGTTGGTGAATCCGGGCTACGTTGGCGCGGGGATTGGGATCCCGCTTCCCCGGCACGTCATGCTGGATATGCACGTTGCAAATCTGGAGAATTTCGCGAACATGACCGGGGGGAAATTCTGCACCCGGAATATGGATGCGTCGAAATGCTTCAAGGAAGCGGCGAGCGATTCTTCGGACTATTACCTGCTGGGAATTTACGACAAAAGCGGAACCGAAAAACCTGGGTGGAGGAAGTTAAGCGTGCGTTCGATGCGCAGCGACGTGCAGATCCGGGCGCGAAGCGGCTACTACCTGAACTCGGGAGCACATGATACGCCGACGGATACGAAGCTGATGGAGATGGCGTTATTTTCTCCGTTTGCCTATACAGGACTGCCGCTCAACGTACGGCTGATGGATGCAGCGGCGGGTAGCAAACCCGGCGTAAAGAAAGTGAGTTTTGTGTATTCGATTCCGCCGGCAGCGGTGCGGATCGACGAAGAAACGGGAAACCAACTTAAGCTGGAATTCGGCGCCGTGGCCCGGGACTCGACAGGAAAGATGGTGGGGAATTTCAGCAAGGTGGTCGAGGGGAAGATGAGTGAAACCCAGACCCGGCAGGTCCTCGAGAAAGGGATCTTGTTCACGGGCACAATGGAGTTGGCATCGGGAGAATATTCATTGAGCTTCGCGGTGATGGACAAAGTAAACGAAAACACAGGCAGCGTTACGGCACCGTTGAAGGTGGAGTGAGGGAACGGATTTTGACGATGCGATGTGTATGCTAGACTGAGAGAGCAGTCGCAAGAGACTGCCGAATCGTGGAACTTCGGGCTTCGTGCAACGAGGTCCCGCGAACCCCGCCAGGCCCGGAAGGGAGCAACGGTACCGGGTAAGCCGAGTGTGCCGCGGAGACCCCGAAGTTCCTCGATTTGAAGAAAGTAATCAGTTTTCAGTAATCGGTAATCAGTAAGAGCGACCAGCGAGCGGATAACAGTTGGCAGGAAGCGGTTGGTTGGTATTTCCCCGGCGCTAGATCCCCACAAAAATCATTTTGGAATATTTTGCCTGCGCGGATGGTACGGCTTCGCGTTTTGCCGCGCGCGTAGCGTCCACCTTCAGGCGGACGCTACGTGGAATTTTCCGTTTTGACTTTTGCGAAGCGGGCGCTGAAAATGCAAGACACATATGACCTACCAAGTGATTGCACGGAAGTGGCGGCCGCAGACGTTTGCGGACCTTGTGGGGCAGGAGCATGTGACGGAAACGCTGGCGAACGCGATCAAGAAGGATCGCGTGGCGCATGCCTACATTTTTTCGGGGGCGCGCGGCGTGGGGAAGACAACGGCGGCGCGGATCCTGGCGAAGGCCTTGAACTGCGTGAACGGGCCGACGGCGGAGCCTTGCGGTGTTTGCGATTCGTGCAAAGAGATTGCGGCGGGAAGTTCGCTGGACGTGATTGAGATTGACGCGGCTTCGAACCGCGGGATTGACGAAGTCCGCGAAATGCGTGAGATGGTCCGCTATGCACCAGCGTCATCACGTAGAAAGATCGTAATTCTTGACGAAGCGCACATGCTGACATCAGAAGCTTCGAACGCACTCTTGAAGACGCTTGAAGAACCGCCCGAACGCGTCATTTTTGTCATGGCAACCACGGAACCAGAGAAATTACCGGATACGATCCGGTCGAGGTCGCAACATTTCTATTTCCGGGCGTTGACGTTCAACGAGATTACCGAGCGGTTGAAATATATTGCGTCGAAAGAAAATTTGAAAATTGAAGATGGCGCGCTGGCGGTGATTGCGCGAATGGCGGAAGGCAGCATGCGCGACGCGCTGTCGCTGCTGGAGCAAGCGCGGGCGTATTGCGGGGACGACATTCAGGACCAAGCGGTGCGAGATTTGCTCGGCGTCGTGCCGGAAGATGCGTTGAATGAATTGGTGCAGGCGATTGCGGAGCAGTCGGCGGAGCGGGCGCTCGGGTTGGTGCACCGATTTCAGAAAGAGGGGCGCAACCTGCAGCATTTCTGCCGCGAGGCGATCCGGCACATGCGGAATCTTTTGATCGCGCGTGTGTGCGGCGCGGATTCGGATTTGCTGGCAGCGACGCCGGACCAGCGGCCGGGGCTGGCGAAAGCGGCGGCGCTTTTCAGCGAAGAGGACCTGACGAGATATTTTCAGATTTTGCTGCAGACGGATGATTCACTGCGGCGGGCGATGGATCCACGCGTGCATTTGGAGATGGGATTGTTGCGGCTGGTGAACGCGGCTCGGTTGGCGCCGTTGGAAGAATTGTTGGCGGAAGCAAAGGAGGCAAGTGGTAATGGGCCTGGCGGAGGTTCTGGACCGAGAACAGCAACTGGTTCAGGTTCCGCGGCGCCCTCATTCCCTTCCCGAACTGCCACGGCAGGAGCAGCGGCAGGTTTTTCGCACGCGGCAAGCGTGATTGAACAAAAAGCGCCCGCCTCGGAAGGCGGCCGCTACAAAAACGAAGAGCGGCCTGCAACTGGTGCGGGTGGATTTGCGATGAGTGGAGCCGCAGCGGCACCTGCGTTGGAACTCGCGGAGAAAAACGCACAGCCCCTTCAGGTTCCTTCAGGGCCAGCAACAGTGGCTGTGCAACAGGCTGCGGCCGCGCCTGTAGCGAAGCAAAAGTTTGCGGAGATTGCGTCGAGTGGATTGGATGCGGCTCAGGTGGCCGAGATTAAGGCCGCGATACAGGCGCAACAGAAATTTATCGGCGAGCTGCTGGAGCATTCTTCGCGATGGGAACTGGACGGAATGGAATTGCGAATTTATTTTCCGGCGGAGAAGAGCACATTCGCTGGATTGATCGAGGGGCGGGACACGCTGGAGAAAATCCGTGGCGTTTCGGGCAAGGTACTAGGGCGAGCGGTGCGCGTCTGTGCTAAGCTGGAAACTGGTGCGGCAAAGGATGCGAATGCATCGCGAGCCGCGAGCAGCACCCAGGAAATTCGCGCGCAGTTCGAAAACGACCCGATGGTGAAATCGATGTTGCAGCGATTCGGCGGGAGAATTTCCGAAGTGCGGCGGCAAGGCGAGGAATAAGCCACACGGCAAAGTGAGGCTGACATGAACATGGAAGTGAACGCCCTACAACAAATGCTTTCGCGGCTGCGGCAGGTTCAGGAAGATTTGCAGCGGCAGGTGAATTCGGTTGCGGTGGAGGCGTCGGCCGGCGGCGGCATGGTGACCGTGAAGATGAACGGCCAGAAACAAGTGCTGGAAGTTCGGATCGAACCGGAAGTGTTTGCGGGCAAGGATCAGGAAATGCTGCAGGACCTGGTGCGGGCGGCGGTGAATGAAGCGTCGCGGCGCGTGGATGACGAACTGGCGGACCAGATGAAGAGCCTGGCGGGCGGAATTCCCGGCATGGCGGGAATGAAGATTCCCGGATTGTTTTAGAAACCTACCGAAGTCAATTTGAAAACCCTTCGCTGACAAAAAAATCAGATTCGGAGTAGAGGCCGACGAGATTGTCGGCCTTCTTGCTTTAGATTTGTGCTTGCGTCTGGGGTTGAGGTTCTTCACGGGTCCTTGTCGGATGCGTTCAGGATGACCCGGGCTTCGTGATGGCGTTGCTACGGACGGAAATTGTCGACGAGCATGATGTAGACGAGGGGTTGGTCGAGGAGACAAATGACCATGGTGCGGCCGTCGGGAGAGATGCCAAGGGCGGGCGCGCCGTTGTCCGCCTGCTCTTTATCCGCGGACCACGCCAACGAGCTTGATTGGCTGGCAAACGAGTAAAAGAAGATCCCGCCTTTGCCGGGAGCGGGAACTTCCGGGTAGTAGATGCCGTCGGCGGTGACGGCGAAATATCCCCAAGCGCCGACCGGAAGTGCATCGAGAAGTTTTGTTTCCTCGCCGCCGTCAGCGGGCACACGCCAAAGTCCCGCAACATCTCGGCCCTTCGCATAGTAGAGAAATTTACCGTCTGGAGACGGAAGGGCTGCGAACCCTCCGTGCCGGGTAATTTGCGTGGGGGAAGTTCCTTCCGGTGTGATTTTCCAGACCTCCCAGGTCCCGCCGCGATTGGAAGCAAAATAGAGCCACTTGCCGTCGGGCGACCAACTGGCGACACCGTTTTCGGAATCTCCCTGCGTGACCTGGCGGGGCTGGCCGCCTTCCGCGTTGATGATGAAGACCTGCGAGTGACCAGCGGGGCGCGAATCGAAGGAGATCCACTTCGAATCCGGGGACCAGCGCGGCGTGCCCGTCAGATTCTTGGAGAAGTGCGTCAACTGAATGAGATTGGAGCCATCGGCATCGGCGCGCCAGATTTCGTGATAGCCCGTGCGCGTGGATTGAAAGACGAGGTGCTTGCCGTCGGGCGAATACTGCGGCCCCTCCTCGAGTCCCGTGGAGGAAATGAAATGCTCCAACGGACCAACGACTTTGTGATCGGGAGTGAGGGATGCCCGCCAGATGGAAGAGGAATACACGACGCTGGTATACGCGAGCCGGTTCCCTTTCCTATTCAGGGCGGGACGCATCGACCAGCCGGCGCCGGCGATGGGAAGACGTTGCGGGGTGCCGCCTTTGGCCGAAATGCTCCAGAGACTGATTTGCCCCTGCCGCGAGGAGGCGAAAATGAGCTTGTCGCTTTTTGGGGTCCAGGTGATTCCCTGAATATCCGCGTGATCAAAGGTGATTTGTACGGGGGCGATTTGTTGGGGAGCGCCGCCGGAAAGAGGGAGCAGGTAAATCTCGCGAACGTCGAGAGTGTCGCGAACGAAAGCCAGAGATTTTCCGTCGGGTGAAAAGGCCGGGGTGGTATCTCCGAGCGTGCCGGTGGGAGGAGAAGTTATCGGGTGAACTTCGAGGGTGTCGAGCGAGAGAAGAAAGATGCGAGAAGCTTCGCTGGGTGAGGCGCTATCGGAGAAGGCCAAAAATTTTCCGTCCATGGACCAATCGAGCGCATCCACTTTTCGTTGGGACTTCACGGTATACAAACGACGCTCTGAACCACCAAGCGCGGCGGTGACATAAATGGCGAGATCTTTCTCTTTGTCATTGAAGCGGAAGAATGCGAGATAGCGGCCGTCGGGCGACCAGACCGGGGCGAATTCGAAGGTGCCTTCACCGCTGCCGGTAATCTGGCGCGGGGAATCGGTTGCGCCGATTTGCGAGACGTAAATGTGGGCGTAGCCCCCTTTTTCGCCGGCCCAGACGAAGGCGACTTGGTTGCCGTCGGGGGAGAAGGCAGCGTCGCTCTCGCGGGGAAGACCGTTTAGCGGCGCGATGCGAATTTCGGAAGGTTCGGAAGCGCCGCGGGAGCGGGCGAAGAAATACCAGGTGCCAACTAGAGCGACTAATAACAGGACCATCGCCGATGCTGCGAGATAAGCGGTCAGACGAGATTTGGCGGCTGGGGCGGAAGGAACGGGCGCGGAAACAGGCGACGACTCAGTGGATGAGATAACCGGGGACGGCGATGTTGCTGACGTGCTCGACGGGGTGACAACGTGGAGGTGGGCGCGCGGCGCGGCGCTCGCGGAAACGGGGGCGATGAAGCGATAGCCACGCTTGGGGAGAGTTTCGATGAAGCGGGGATTGTCAGCTTCGTCGGAAAGAGCGTCGCGGAGTTTGTTGATGGCGGTGTTGAGGCCGTGTTCGAAATCGACGAATGTGTCCTCCGGCCAAAGGCGTTTCTGGAGCTGCTCGCGGGTGACGACTAGGCCGGGTTGTTCCAAAAGGATGGCGAGGATCTGGAAGGGCCGGTCCTGGAGCTTCAGGCGGATGCCCGACTTGCGCAGTTCGCCGGAGAGCAGGTCGGCCTCGTAGGCGCCGAAGCGGACGACCGAGGGAAGCTGGGGCGAGGTGGTCACGAAACATCTCCTGCTGGTAAAGACGAGACTTTAGCACAAAAAGTTTGATGGGGGCTGTATCAATCGCGGTTGAGAGAGATGGCTAAACTGCTTTTTTTCTATGCCTTGGGCGGTGAGATTCCTTTTTCCTGTGACTTACCCGGCGGGCATTGTGGGGTCGGGCCGGTTCTGTGAAATTGGGCGCGTTACTGAGGAACGGAACCAATTTCACATGAGGAGAACGTAAATGAAAAACATTCTGAGGAGCATGGTTCTGGCGGGATTGGTCATGGTCGTAAGCGGTCCCGCGGTGCGGGCGCAGCAGGCAGAACGAGTGCTGAAGTTTGAGGCGCCGTTTGCGTTTCAGGTGGAGGACAACAAGCTGCCCGCCGGAGAGTATACGGTGCTGGTACAAGGCGGTTGGCTGCAGATTCAGGGGAAAGACGGCAAGGGTGTGGCAAATTCTTTGACACTGCCGGTGATCAGCCGCGGGGAGAAGACCGTGACGAACTCGCACGTGGTGTTCCACAACTACCGGGGACGCTATTTCCTGGCCGCGATCTGGGCATCGGGGCAAGAGAAGGGCCGGGAGCTGCTGGAAACGCGCGAAGAACAGCAGTTAGCGAAGCGGCAGGAGATGACGTCGGTGAATTTGCCGCTCAGCACAGCCGGGGCGAAGTAGGAAGCCGCGATGGAGTGGTCTGAGATGAACGCCAAGCGACACGGGAGTTTGCGAAGAGTGGACCAAATTCCCGTCCTATCCGGACCCGTCCTGTCCGGAGTTGAGGCGATGCTCATCCGTACCTGAACTCATGGCCAGTTGTGTCTCATGAAACTGGCAGGCGACACTTGTCCCCGCACGGGAGATAGGGGCTTATCCTGATTTTGTATGCTCGACCAGAAATTGACCAAACCAGCGCTAAGGTTAAAAAGCCGGCGTAGCCGGAGGATTGATCTGGACGTTCCCGTAATGGTCCAGAGGCCCTATGGTGAAGGCCCACAGTTCTGCGAAAATACGAAAACCCTTGTGGTGAATGCGCATGGCGCGCTGTTGGCCCTGAAAGGCATGGTTGCTCCCAAGCAACGGCTTTTGCTGCAGAATACTTCCAGTGGAGAACAACAAGAGTGCCGCGTGATCTCCGTGAATAAGCAACCGGCGGGACCACCTACGGTTGCCGTGGAATTCGCAAAGCCTGCGCCGAGTTTCTGGCGTGTGGCGTTTCCGCCTTCGGATTGGCCATCCGGCACCTAGGCCAGCCTCCGCTACAGTCAATCTCAAATTGTCCCCCGCTGCTCCGTCGCCACGATTCCAGTTAGCGAGTTGGCCTGGAATTGGCAGAATCCGGGAGAGCCATTCGACGCGGTCACTACAAAGCAGCAAGCCGCACTACTTCGACGCCTTGATCGCTCTTCGCAGTTGGGTAGTTGCCTAGCGCTTACATAGCCAAATATGGTCCACGCGCTTCAGCCCTACTTTTATGGGTGCTACAAGTCCCTCGACTCTTATCGTTCCTCGGAACTGAGTCGAATTAAGTGTCCCATCCACTCCGACGAGCTGTGTTTCAACAATTTCCTTTTTGGAGGGAAACTCGATGCTGTGCTGCACCCAGTTACCTTTTATCGTTAACTTTCCGCCAGAAATCTGACCGGACATACTGATGCCGTCTTTGTTCGGCTCACCTTGATAAATATAAAGCCGTGCGTCGATTGCATCTCCATTCAGCTTTTGAAGCGCCAGCTCGTATCCGACGACATCGCCAGCTTCTTCTGAGAAGAATGCGTTTGAATAAACCTGCATGTGAGCGGTCCGTGAACATTCATCCTTGGGCCCGGTCGGATTTCCATTAAGACAAACCGACGACATAAATCCGAACATAACCGCAAGGGCAAGATGGACCGTACGACGAGGTCTCATGTCCCAAATGCTAACACGGCCATTTGAGGCAACGAGGTGGGAATTTGCGGAGAGAAGCGGCTTGTGTTAACTAAGGAACATGCCTGATTTTGCTGCTCCTGTCGAACGACTCATCGATGAACTGAAACACCTGCCGGGAATTGGACAGAAAACTGCCCAGCGGCTGGCTTTTTACCTGTTGCGGATTCCCGCGGAGGATGCGCTGGGGCTGGCGGAGGCGATTCGCGACGCGAAAGAGAAGATTCGGACGTGCTCGGTTTGCCACAACATTACGGACGCGGATCCGTGCCTTTATTGCACGGGTGCGAACCGCAACAAGCGGACAATTTGCGTGGTGGAAGAGCCGCACAACATTCTGGCGATTGAAAAGACGCGGACGTTCAGCGGGATGTATCACGTGCTGGGCGGGTCGCTTTCACCCTTGCAGGGGCGCGGGCCGGATCAGTTGCACCTCAAGAGCTTGATCGAGCGGTTGAAGGGCGGAGGCGTGGAGGAGATTATTGTGGCCACGAATCCCACGGCGGAGGGGGAGGCTACGGCGATTTACGTGTCGAAGCTGCTGAAGCCGCTGGGCGTGCGGGTGACGCGCATTGGCGTTGGGATCCCCGTGGGAGCGGATTTGGAGTATGCGGATGAGGTAACGATGTTGAAGGCGATGGAGGGGCGGCGGGAGTTGTAGCGGAAAAGCAAGCGTGTAGCGGCCGCCTTCTGAGGCGGGCGCCTTTTCTAAGTTTCTGAGAGTCTATCCCTGGAGATTTTCTTCGGGGATTTTTTGTTTGAGGTGGGAGACGAACAGGAGTTTTGAAGTGAGGCTGAAGGTGAGGTTCTTCGGGCATCCTCGTCGGATGCCCTCAGAATGACAACGCTCGCCCGTTACAAGGGCCGGCGAGTACCAATTTCGGCCCCGAAACGAGTGGGCCCGGAGAGCTAGTACGTACAGAATGAACGTCCTCTAGGCAGGGGGGGCAAATCACGGTAAAGTGCAGGCCTGCGGTGGGAAGTCCCCGCCAATCGCGCTGGTTCCGGATGGAACCGGGGTAGGAGGTGCTCAGATGGCTGGTCTCGAGCACTACATGGCACAGTATGACCACGAACACCATTCAACGTGGAACAAGATTTTGCACGGAATCGGAATTCCGCTGATTTTCGCGGGATTGATTCTGCTGGTGCTGCTGCGGTGGCGCTGGGGCGTTGGGTGCTTTGTGGGCGGGTGGGTGCTCCTATTCCTGGGCCACCGGATTGAGGGCAACAAGCCCGCATTTTTCCAGGGACCGGTGTACTTGCTGGTTGGGCCAATCTGGGTCGCAAAGGAAATCTGGGACACCGTGAC
>DASYXF010000035.1:0-12043 GCA_035935335.1 Candidatus Acidiferrum sp. | reverse complement strand
TACCCGCACCTTCGCTTTCCCCAGCGCCCACGAAGAGGCCGCCGACTGGTTCAGCGTTTTCTTCGAGCAGCAAATCATCGTCCGCTACTCCGAAAACGGCTTCCCCGACGACCCGGTAGCCAGCGGCCCCACCATCGTCTCCACCGCCTCGCTCGAATCCGTCTCCGAGTGGTTTACCCTGAGGAACGAAGGGTTTGGTCCCACCCCGCAAGGATTTCCAGGCATCACCGTTGACGAAGCCCGCCAACGCTTTCGTGCTACGCTGGAAATCGACGTCGACCCGGCAAGGGTCGCACTCGGCGAAAAGTTGCCCGCCTTCTGGGAAGACCAACTCTTCGGCGAAGACGAACGCAGCGTAGTCCGTTTCAAAATCGGCGAAGTAAATTTCGAGGGCAGCAACCCCTGCGCCCGCTGCCCCGTCCCGCCCCGCAATCCCCAAACCGGCGAAATCCTAGAAGGCTTCCAAAAGCGCTTCACCCAACTCCGCGAATCCACGCTACCGCCCTGGTCTCCCCGCCCCCGCTTCGACCATTTCTACCGCCTATCCACCAACACCCGCGTCGCCCCAACCGAAACCAACAAACTCCTCCGCGTCGGCGATCCTCTGCGCCTGCTTTAATACGCTTTGTGCCCGAGATTTATCGAACGCGAGAGGGAGATCGAACTAAGGTAGGTCTAACGCTATCTTGAGAGCCACACTTATTTGAGAGAGTGCCGCCCCGGTTAAATGGCCCAGCGACCTTCTTAACCGTGTCGTCGATATTGCGCGGACCTGCTCGCACAGGGCGACCGAATCTGCCGTCAGACCCCCATCACCCATTTTGATTTCAACGTGACTGGGAAGAATTCTATTCCTGTTTCCCCTGAGTGCGAGGGGGACGACGATCACGACTGGACTGACTCTATTTATTGCATCCCGGCTGACGATAATAACGGGGCGAGTACCCGCTTGTTCTGATCCCTGGGATGGGTCGAGTTCAGCTAGATACACATCTCCCTTTATCATCTAACTCTCGATTCCAGCTAACTCTCTTTCGCTAATCTCAAAGGCCTCCCAATCCGTTCGGCTGAATTCTTCGGCGATTAGGGCCTCTTGCCTTAGACCATCGGAATCCTCCCTAAACGAAGCGAACGCGGCATCAATCATGGCCCTTTTCTGAATGTCCGGGAGTGACTCAAATGCCCCGGCTCTTTGCAATTGTGCCCACGGGTTCCAATTGATGGGCGGTATGCGGAAGAACCATCCTGCTCCGCTCGCGATCCACATTTCCCTTAATTGGGCATGGCTAAAGTCTTCGTCGTCGTTTCCGAACTCTGTCCCGCAGCAGAGACAAATATGGTAATCGTTGGGAGGGTAAGGCAGCCCATCGTAGAAACACACCGGACATTGGTATTTCATAGGTTTATTCTCGCACATTCGTCGGCAAAGAAGGCATCAGGACCGCCGTGGCGTTGTATCTTGAGTAAACGAACCTTGTAAAATGTCCGAATAAAGATCGGCTTTACACAGGCGACGCCAAAGTCTCTGTTCAACGCTCTAAACCGGAGTCGGTCATTCCCACTGGGACGAACGCACTCCTTCGTGTGGCCGTCCATAGTCCCGAACAAAAATTGTTCCGCCAATTTCTCATATTCATTTTCCGTAGTGCACCCAAACTGGGCACCGTGACGCAGGTAATGGGTCGCTCTCTCCAAGGGATTGGCGAATGGCATCGGGAAAAGCACTCTACCGAAACCCTATTATGTATTCAAGAGTTATCTACATCCAGTTAAAATACCCACATTCATTAACCACCAAAATACTTCCGCGGGGGAAACATCCCCCGCCGTAAAATCTCCGCCCCGCATCGCCGCCGGATCTCCTCCGACCAGTTCACCCACCCTCTTTCGCTCAACCCCAAAAAATGCCGCGCCCTCTCATATGGCGTCAATCCCAAGTAGTACAAACGGAACAGCACCATCCTCGACGCCCACTCCGGCCCCTCCAGCGCCGCTTGCCCCGCCAGAGCAAAATCCGCCACCCAATCTTTCATCTTCGGCCGCACATCCGGCCGCCACGCGTACTTCGTCTCCATCTCCATGTTCAGCGCGGCAATTCCCCGCTTCGACTCCATCACCTCCCGCGCCCCCCGATACACTTCCCAGCAAACATCAAACGCCATCTCCGGCTTCACGCTCATCTCCCCTCCGTTTGGAGTGCGGCAGCCCTGCTGCCGTTTTTGCGGTCGAAGCGTATTCGACCAACTCCAATCCCACCGTTTTGTCTTTACTTCGTTACTTCATTTCTCCCCTCCGCCAATCTGTATTCCCACACCAACTCCTCCGTCACCCACTCCCGCCTCCGCTTCTCGATGCTCCACCCGCCGTACTGAGCCTTCCGCAAATGCCGCAACTGCGCCGAAATGCTCGCCGGGGGAAACTTTGTCTTGGCTGCCAGCTCCGCCAGCGTCACCCACGTCTCGTACTGCGCAGCAATCCGCAGCACCATCAGCAGCGTTTCCCGCTGCGGCCGTCCGGGCCGAAACATCCATTCGCTCTCTCCAGCAGGCGACGGAGCCACCGCTTCATTCGTCAGGTCCCGGCTCATCACCCGCCTCCTCCAGGAGCGTTTCGTCCTCCTCTTCGAACTCCTCCTCCCAGGCGCTTCGATCCGGATCCTCATAATCCCCGGCGCAGCCGCTGCAAGCCCGTGCGGAGATTTCCTCACTTTCCACATTTTTCCACAGCGTAGTAACGTTGCGATTACTAGTAATCATAGAATGGCTATGCGTACAGTACAGTACGCTTGGCGTTACCACAGTCCAATGGAGGGCCCCGTGAACACCTATCGCACCCAGCCGCCCTGGGAGTTCCTTCTCACCGCCACCCGCAACACCCTGCAAAGCTACGAACTCTCTCGCCTCGGCCACGCGGCCAATCTCCGCAAGGAGATCTCTTCCCTGCTCGACCAGTGGCTCGACGAAAACTCCAATGCCATGGTGGCCCGCTGGCTGATCGAGCAGCGCGAGCGCACGGTTCTCGCCGCGGAAGCCCAGTCCGCGTCGGACCAGCCCGCCTCCGAACCGGCGCCCGCAAACGGCCATTCTGTGTCCGATAATCTTTTGGCGGATCGACTCGCTCGCGCAAACGTTTCGCGCCGCCGCGAGTGACCTTTCGCCGCTTCTTCGTGGCGAAAGCCGTTCGATTTTTCTGATCTTGTCCGGCGAGCCCCGCGCCCCGCATGGACGGAAAGGTGTGTTCCCGGCAGCCCTCTCTATGTGTCCAGCAAGCCTCTTCCCCAGCGGCCAAGCCGCCGCCTCGCAACCCTGCGCTCCAACGCATCTCAGTTCCAAGCCGGCATCAGCATTCCTCACAACTCACCTCGCCAACTTACGTCTTGGACTCTGTATATTTCTTAGAGGACCCTGTCAGCCAGCACACCCGTGGCACAGCGATTCCTCGCTGTGCTCTTGCGTTTGTCTTCTCTGTGACCTCTGTGCTCTTTCTCTGCGAACTCTGCGTTAAATCTTTTCTTGTCTCCGAAAAACAAAAAGCGCCCCGGTCTCCCGGAGCGCTTTTCCAATTGCAATTTTCTACTCTCTAATTTCTAGACCTTTTGTATCGCCGGCATCTCTCCCTTGGTGTTCTCCAACATCTGCTCCTTGCGGTACACCAGCGAATTGATGTCATAGGTCGCCAGTTCAAATCCATGCCCGTGTGTAATTGCGTCGGTAGGGCAAGCCTCTACGCAGTACCCGCAGAAAATGCACCGCGAATAATCAATGTTGTAGACCTTTGCATACCGCTCCCCCGCCGAAATCCGGCTGGTCTCCGTATTTTCCGCGGCCTCAATGTAAATGCAGTTTGCCGGGCAAGCCGCCGCGCACAAGAAGCATCCCACGCACTTTTCCAACCCGCTCTCATCCCGGTGCAGCACATGGATCCCACGATATCGCGGCTGAAAATGCACCGGTTCGTGCGGATAATTCTCCGTTACCGTCTTCCGGAACATATTCTTCCAGGTGACCGCGAACCCCTTCACCAGCGCAACGGTCGTCTCTGCCACTTCCCCAATCAGGTTTGCCATAATCCCTTGTAGTGGCCGATCTTCAGATCGGCCGCTAGAACGCATCCAATTTTCCGCCCAGTCAGTCTACCAAACCCCCGCCGCCCACTCCAAATCCTCTTCTTCTCCTTTACTTCCTTTACTTCAGTCCTTCCACAATCTGCTTCCCATGAAATCTTCCATTCTCAATGAAAATCTCTCCCGTATGCCGCCCTGCCACCACCACGCCCGCCAGATAAATCCCCTTCACATTGCTCTCCAGCGTGTTCGGGTCCAGCGAAGGCCTCCGGCTCTCCGGATCCAGCCGCACTCTCAGCGCCTCAATAAAATCATAGTCCGGGTGATATCCTGTCAACGCAAACACCTGCTTCGCCGCCAGTTCCTGCACGCCGGCATCGTTCTCCACCACAATCCCCTCGCGCACGATCTCCTTCACCCGCGTGCTGAAGAGCGCCTGAATCTGCCCCGCCTTGATCCGGTTCTCAATATCCGGCCGCACCCAATACTTCAGCGACTTCCCCAGCTCCTTCGACCGCACCAGCAGCGTCACCCGCGCCCCATTCCGATACAAATCCAGCGCCGACTCCACCGCCGAGTTCTTCCCCCCGATCACCACCACGTCCTGATTCCAGAACGGATGCGGCTCCGTGTAGTAATGATTCACATGCGGCAGATGCTCGCCCGGCACACCCATCTCATTCGGCAAATCGTAATAACCGGTAGCCACCACGATTTTCTTAGCGTGATATTTCTCTTCCCGCCCGCTAGCCGTCTCCGTAACCACCGTGAACGCGCCATCCTGCCCGTCCACTCTCAGCACTTTTTCAAACAGCCGCAACTCCAACCCGTAATGCTCCGCGCCCTTGCGGTAATACTTCAGTGCCTCAAGTCGCGTCGGTTTGTCCCCACCGGTCACCATCGGCAACCCGCCAATCTCCAGCAACTCCGGCGTCGTGAAAAACACCATGTTCACCGGATAGTTGTAAATCGAGTTGCACAAGCATCCCTTATCAATCACCAGCGCCCGCATCCCGGCCCGCTTCGCCTCCATAGCGCAAGCCAATCCCGTCGGCCCCGCCCCAACGCAAACAATGTCATAAGTAGTCATAATCTTTCGATTCGGTTCATCCCGCGAGGGTTATGTTTGTCTCCGCAACCGTGCCATAGTCACCTTCTCTACTGCTCTCCACCCGTTCCCAAAATTCCCTCCAACCCCAATCGAAATCCTTCCAACTCCCTCAACCTCTCCTCCGTCGCCGCCACTTCTTTCTTTTTCCACACAAACACATCCCCGGAACTCTTCTTCAACTTCACACTCAAATTCCCATCCACCAAAAACGTCACTGGCACCAGCAACTTCAACCCGCCGTTCTCGACCTGTCCCAGGACCGCCGCACACTCGCCCTTGTGCATAATCAGCGCACTCTCATAAGGCGGTATCGCAATCGGCCGAAACCCCGCCTCAAACAGCCGCTCCACCACCCGCATCTGCGCTTCTGTGAATTCCATCCCCAAATTATACCCGGAGGTAGCGCCGGCATCCTGCCGGCCAGCGTGCATCTCTCTTCTCAGCGAACTCTGCTTGCCCTGAGCGCTTTCTGCGAAGGGCGCTCCGACCTCAGCGCCCTCTGCGTTAAATCCCTCTTTCTTCCGCCAACCCAAAACAAAAAGCGGCGCACCCAACCCGCGCCGCCTTCTTACTGATTACCGATTACTGATTACTTTCTTCAGCCTCACGCCGCCGAATGCGTCTCCTCCGCCCCCTCCAGCTGCTCCAAAATCTCACGCAGCGTCCGGATCAACTCATCCCGCGAAACATGGCTCTTCCGGAACTGCAACCGGAACTTGAACGCTTCATTCTCCGGCTCAAACTGAAACACAAACGGCTGCGAACGCGGCGCCAACCCCTTCTCATCATTCCGATCCTGCCGCGCCGCATCCCGCGTCAATCCGCCCTGCAGAATCTTCGCAAACATCTCCAGCATCTTCTTCTCGGTAGGCTGCCGCGCAATCTGCAGCAGCAATCCCTTGCTCGTCACTCCCGCCTCAATGCACTTCTTCCGCAAAGGCTCTGGAATGGCCAGCAGCGCCATCGTTTCCGACACCGAAGTCCGCGACTTCCCGATCTTCTTCGCCAGATCCTCATGCCGGTATTCAAACTGCGTCGCCAGCCGCTGCAGCCCGTCTGCTTCTTCAAACGGAGTCAAATCCTTCCGCTGCATGTTCTCGATCAGCGCAATTTCCAGCGTCTCCGCATCGTCGGCCATCTTCTCGATGGCAGGCACTTCGCGCAGCCCTGCCGCTCGCGCCGCGTGATACCGCCGTTCGCCCGAAATAATGTGGTACGCATCCTCGCGTGGGATATACCGCACCAGTAGCGGCTCCAGCACGCCCTTTTCCTTGATCGAATCCGTCAGTTCGCGCAGGTCGCCCAGCACCTTGCGCGGCTGATCCGGATTCGGCCGGATCTGGTCCACGGGGATCATGCGTCCAACCGCCGCCCCGCTATAGCTTGTGAGTGATTCTACGTAATGCGCGTCATGCCGCATCTTCAGCGTGACGGGCAACCCGGCTTTCTTCAACACGATGCAGTACCTCCGCGGCCAGCTTTTTGTATTCCACTGCCCCCGGCGATTTGGGAGCAAAAGTCAAAATCGTTTCCTTGTACGCCGGACTCTCTTCGAGGCGCACGTTCTTCCCGATTTTCGTCTTGAATAGCACTTCGCCGAACACTGCGCGAATCTGCCCGTGCGTGTCCTTGGAAATATTCGTCCGCTTGTCGTAAAGCGTGATTACCACGCCCAGCATCTTCAACTGCGGATTGGGCCGCGCGCGAATCCGCTCGTACGTTTCCAGTAGATCGTCCGTGCCCTCAATCGCAAAATACGCTGCCTGAATCGGCACCAGCAGGTGCGTTGAGGCGACCAGCGCATTCACGGTCAGAATTCCCAGCGACGGCGGCGTGTCCACAATCACGTAATCGTAGTCCTTCAGCACCGGCGCCAGCGCGTCCTTCAACCGGTACGGTGCGTCAAACTGCCCCGCCAGCACCGTCTCCAGTTTCGCCAGGGCCAGCCGCCCGCTGCCCACATGCAGCATCGAATCTTTCGTCGGCTTGATGACTTCCGCCATCGGCATGTGCGCATCGCCCAACACATCGAACATCGACGCCGTCACTTCACCCATATTGAAAAATGCGATGGTCGTATTCGCCTGCGGATCCAGATCAATCAGCAGCGTGCGCCTTCCCTTGCTCGCGATTGCCGCAGCCAGATTGATCGCCGTCGTCGTTTTACCGACGCCGCCTTTCTGATTCGCTACCGTAATAATGGCAGTCATCGAATCTCTGCCTCCGCTCCTCGCCGCATTCTCTCCAACTCGCCTGGCCCTCTTCTCTTCCTTCTTCCCGTAGGGGCGGCATTATGCCGCCTTCTTGCTTTTCTCTTGCCTTCTTGCTTTTCTCTTGCCTTCTTCTTTTCGCTGCGAACTCTGCGCGCCTGCCTCTGCGACCTCTGCGTTAAATCCTAATTCTTCGCGTTTTCTCAAAACATTCGCCCACACCCCAACCGAGGCACCTCGACTCCAGTTAAATTGTATGTTGTTATGCCGGCAGAAAGGCCACAAGGCATACGCCCACTCTACGTTTCACGCCCACAATTCGCAAGCCAAAATTGCAATTTCTCCAGCCCCCAGTGGAAATCTCTTCCGTCCGCTCCCATCTTTGTAGGGGCCGCCTTCTGCTTGCCCCGACGAAGGAGGGGAGGCGGGCCGTTCTTGGGTTGCTCTTCTCAGCGCCCTCTGTGTTAAATCCGTCTCTTCTCTCCCCCAAAAAACCAAAACGGCACAGTCGAAACTGTGCCGCCAAACTGCTTCCTGTTATCTGATCGCTGCTATCCCTTATCGTCTTCCCTCTAAAACTCCATTCCCCAAAAATCACCCTCAAACCCCGCCAGCTCCAGTCCCACTTCCCATCCCTTGCGGCCTTCATGGCCCCGCCAAATCAGCGTGGCTTCCGTTTTTTCCCCGGTGATTCCGTTCACAACCCGCAATTTTTGCCCCACCGGCAAGCCCTGTTCCACAATGGCCATGCACCCTTTCGGGCTGATATCCACGGTGTATCCCTTAGCCTGCAGTGCCTTTCCTCCCTCTTCCCATTCCACGGTCAATTGAACCCGTGAATTCAGCCGCTCTCCAGACCGGACGTGCTCCCCCCGCGACTCCGCTAATCCATCGATCCTGGCCACTTTCGTCTCCTCCGTGCGCCGCACGGCGCAAGCGATCAACACACCCGGTCCTTATCTTCCACCGTATCCACCGCCTCCTTCATGGTCAATGGAACTTCCGCTACGGTACTCCCAACCAGTAACTTCCTCACTTTCAACTTCTTTACCTCTGGAAACCTCCTTTACCTCCCTCCCGCCTCCCCCGTACACTGTCCTATTCGCTCATGCTCTCCTGGTCCACCCTTCGCTCCGAGCTTCGGCCAACTCTCCACCTGGCCCTGCCGCTGGTTCTCGCCGAAATCGGCTGGATCAGCATGGCCATCGTGGACACCATGATGGTCGGCCGCCTCCCCAACAGCGCCCAATCCATCGCCGCCGTCAGTATCAGTTCCAGCTTGTTTCTCGTCTTCGCCTTCTTCGGCGAAGGTCTCCTGATTGGCCTCGACACTCTGGTCTCCCAAGCCTTTGGCGCCGGCCGCCGCGAAGACTGCTTTCATTCCCTCGTCAACGGCATCTATCTCAGTCTCGCAATCGCACCCATCCTCCTCACGGCCGTCTGGGTGCTCCCCCATTTCTTCGGTCAACTCGAAGTCTCGCCCGACGTGGCCGTCCTAGCGCGTCCCTACATGCATACGCTTGCCTTCGGCCTGGTCCCGTTGCTCTTCTACTTCACTTTCCGCCGCGCCCTCCAAGGCATGAATCTCGTCCGTCCAGTAGCCTTCGCGCTGATCACCGCCAATCTCATCAATGTCTTCGGCAACTACTTCCTCGTCTTCGGCCATGGCGGATTCCCCATGCTCGGCGTAGTCGGCTCCGGAATTGCCACCGCCGTTTCCCGGGCCTACCTCGCTACAGTCCTCATTGTCTTTCTTTTCTGGTACGACGCCCGCAACAACGCCTATCTGCGGCAAACCTCGCTCCGTCCCGATCTCGCGCGCATCCGCCGGCTCATCGCGCTCGGCTTCCCTGCGGCGATGCAGATGACCGCCGAGATCGCCGTCTTCGCCGCCGTCGCCTCTTTGATCTCCCGACTCGGCGCCATTCCTCTCGCGAGTCACCAGATCGCCCTCAACACCGTCGCCTTCACTTACATGGTTCCTCTCGGCATTTCGTCCGCCACTGCCGTCCGCGTCGGCCAGGCCATCGGACGCCGCGATCTCCCCGGCGCCAGTCGCGCGGGTAACACGGCCATTTTCGTCGGTGCCACGTTCATGTCCTTCATGAGCGTCGTCCTTCTCGTCTTTCCGAAATACATCGCCCGCATCTACACCGACAATCCCGTTCTCATCCACAACGCCGTCGTCCTCCTCGCCGCCGGAGCCGCATTTCAACTCTTCGACGGCATCCAAACCGTCGCCACCGGCGCTCTCCGCGGTACAGGCGACACCCGTACGCCGATGATCTGCCACTTCTGCGCCTACTGGCTCATGGGCCTCCCCTTCGGCGCCTGGCTTTGCTTCCGCCAGCATTGGGGAGTCCTCGGCCTCTGGATCGGCCTAAGCGCCTCCCTCATCCTGATCGGCATCCTCCTCCTGACCTTCTGGCGCCGCCGCCTCCACCACCTCCCGATTTAGCTACAGTTGTGGCATAGCCATTCCCCATCTGTGCTCTTGGGTTTCTCTCCTCTGCGACCTCTGTGCTCTTACCTCAGCGCTCTCTGCGTTAAGTCCCTTCTTTCTTCTCTCCCCAAACAAAAACGGCGCGAATCCAAATTCGCGCCGTCCAATTTCCCTTTTCCAATTTCTATTTTCTAAATACCCTCACATCTTGTATCGCCCTAGGTCCTCGTCACTCAACCCTTCCAGATAATTCCGCAACTGCTCATTCGAACTTCGCTCCGCCAGCGCCGTAGCCACCTTCGAATTCTTCAGCACCGTTTCATCCACGAAAATCGGGCAATCCACGCGCAACGCCAGCGCCAGCGCATCGCTTGGCCGCGAATCAATGCTGATCAGTTCGCCTTCGCGCTCCACCCAGATCAGCGCAAAAAACGTATCGTCGCGCAGATCGTTCACCACGATTTTCCGCACTTGCACATCCAGGCCCAGCAGCACGTTCTTCAGCAGGTCATGCGTCATTGGCCGGGGCGTTGACACCTTCTCGATCTCCAGCGCGATCGCGTTGGCTTCGTAAGCCCCCACCCAGATCGGCAGCACCGACTGCCCCTGCACATCCTTCAGCACCACAATCGGCATCTGTGTAACCGGATCCATCATCAGGCCGCGTATCTTCATTTCCACTTCCATCGCGTCCCCCTATCCCCTGCCGATCCTGCAACTAAATCCAATCTCGCCTCATTGTAGGGGCGGCTTTAGGCCGCCTTCTTCTCTTCTCTGCGAACTCTGCGCTCTTCCTCTGTGCTCTCTGCGTTAAATTCTTCTCTTTCTGTTTCTTTCTTCCTGATTACCGATCGCTGATTACTGATATCCCGTATTCCTAACCACAATCACAAATACGTGGCCCACCTTACGTCCTACCAACCATCTCTCCCACAAGGCAATTCGGCATCGCCGAAACCACCTTTACCTGCACGTAGTCTCCCAGAAGTTCCCGCTCCGGTGAAGTAAAATTCATCACGCGATTCGAACTAGTATGCCCCGACCATTGACTCTCCCGCCGGGACTTTCCATCCACCAGCACCTCAAACGTCTCTCCCACCAGCTTTTCATTCTGCGCCCGCTGAATTTCCCGCTGCCGGTCCATCAGAATCGCCAGCCGCCGCCCCTTCTCCTCTTCCGGAATCGCATCCGCCATCTTCAACGAAGGAGTATTCGGCCGCGGTGAATACTTGAACGCAAACACGCTGTCGTACTGCACCTCATCGAGCAGCGTAAGCGTCTCCTCAAAATCCTTTTCCGTCTCTCCCGGAAATCCCACGATCATGTCCGTAGTAATGCTGATCGGCCGCCGCGCCGCCTTCATCAGCGCGATCTTCTCCAGATACTCTTCCCGCGAATACGTCCGCGCCATCGCCCGCAGCACCGCCGTTGACCCGCTCTGCACCGGCAGGTGCACGTGGTCGCAAATATTTGGATGCGCCTCAATCGCCTCCACGATGTCTTTCCCGAAATCCCGCGGGTGCGAAGTCGTGAATCTCACGCGCCGCATCCCGCGCACCTCCGCCACCGCCGCCAGCAACTCCGAAAATCGCATCTTCCTTGCACTTGGGTCCGCGTACGAATTCACTGTCTGTCCCAGCAACTGCACTTCGCTGTACCCCGCCTCCGCCAGCCGCCGCACCTCTTCCAGAATCGATGCGCTTGCACGGCTGCGTTCCGGCCCCCGCGTAAACGGCACCACGCAATACGAGCAAGCCTTGTCGCACCCCTCAATGATCGTCAGATACGCCCGCCACGGATTGTCCCGCCGCGTAATCTCCGTCTCAAACGTTTCGTCCGTGTCCGTATCCAACCCGGCCACGCGACGATTCCCTGCCTCCAGCTCCGCAATCAACTGAGGCAATTTCCTGTAGCTAGCCGACCCGCAAACCAAACTCACCCACGGCGCACGCTCAAATATCTCCTCACCCTCCTGCTGTGCCACGCACCCCAGCACCCCAATGATCTTTCCCCCACCCGCATTCACAATCTTCCTCTGGTTCGGGTGCTTCGGTTCTTGTGGCACAGCCATTCCTGGCTGTGCGCTTGGGTTTCTCTTCTCCGCCGAACTCTGCGCCCTCTGCGACTCTGCGTTAGGCTCTCTTTCTTCACTGGCCACCGGTCGCTGGTCACTGGCCGCTGGCCTCAATTCCCCCAACCGCGAAAACACCTTCTGC
>DASYXF010000034.1:0-12979 GCA_035935335.1 Candidatus Acidiferrum sp. | reverse complement strand
CAGCATTTGTGGACGACGGAAGACGTGCAACGCTCGGTGGTGTTTTTCCTGGGATTTCTGCTGATCGACGTACTGACGTGCGTGGTGGCGTTTGCGCTGGAGCGGCATGAGGACTGGGCGCTGCTGATTCCCGTGCTGCTGCAGAGATTTTATTACCGGCAGTTGATGTACATCGTGCTGTTCCGTTCGGTGAAAGAAGCGGTGAGCGGGCGGCCGGTGGGATGGAAGGGCGTGGAGAAGGAGCCGCCGGCAATGGAGCCGGCGACGTTGTAGTTCAACCCCCGGACAGGCGGGCCGTTCGAAAACGGCTGTACCGCAGAGACCCCTTTTTACAACTTTTTACAATCGTTTGCTTTGGCTTGACACATTCGTTTTGGCAAGCCTTTATAGTCTTGCCCTGGTAAGAGGGAATCAGCACCGATTAGCCATGGGGCGAGGGTCAAAATGTCCAAGAAATGGCGGTTGACAGACCGCACGCGAACGCTGCTGACGCTGGAGTTGGCGATTGTGTTGCCGGCAGCGGCGTTGATGGGTTTCAGCATCTGGAACCTGAAGCAGATCCAGCGGGACCAGGCCATCGAAGCCGCCATCCAGCGCGATTTCAGCTACGTTCTGAAAATCGCGGAAAAGAAAAGCTGGGAAAAGGCGAACGAAATGGTTGCGCCGGTGCGGAAGGAATTTCCGAACCTCGATGACGGGCCAAAGACGAAGGCCGTTCTCGAGCATATTTTGCTGCGACATCCCGAATATTCGTATGCGGCTCTGTACGACAAGAAGAGCAACCAACTCATAAGCCGGACCCAGCCAGGCCGCGACCAGGACGCAATTTACTGCGAATACGCGGAAGACGACATCAAGATGCTCGGGACCTGGCTGCCCGTGGAAGCGCCCAGCATGGTCAAGCATCTACGTGTTATGGAGGAAAAGGAAGAACCGCCGGTGGCATTTTATGGTGGATGGACGCCCCGCGGAAACCAGACGGGCTATTGGAACATCGCGTACTTTCTGCTTCCGGGTGTTCCGAGGGATCGGGTGGCGCTTGGAATTGTAGCCTTTGATGAAGACTACGTGCGCAAGAACTTCCTTCCGGCAGTGATGAAGGACGTGTTGATGGGCAAGAACAGCGTATTGAAGGCCGATGCCAATCCGCCGGTCATGATGATCCACCCTATGAAGGATTCCAGTCCCTGGGTGGCATCGGGAAACTGGGACGGAGGCAAGCCGGAGGCGGAGCGAAGATTTGCGGATGTTTTCCCGGAGATGATGGTAGCGATCAAGTACCAGGGAACGACGGTCGCGGACATCGGGTCGAGGTTCCTGCACTACAACTACATGGTCCTGGCGGCGCTTTCCGTGTTTATGGTGGGCGGAATCTGGCTCACCTACCGAAACGTTTCCCGAGAAATGACACTGGCAAAATTGAAATCGGATTTTGTCGCCAACGTATCGCATGAATTGCGGACGCCGTTGGCTCTGATCCGGCTGTATGCCGAGACGCTGGAGTTGGGGCGGCTGACGGCGAAGGAGAAATACCAGGAGTATTTTCGAATCATCCGCGAGGAGAGCGAACGCCTGACGGCGCTGATCAACAACATCCTGGATTTTTCGCGAATCGAGGCCGGGCGGAAGGAATATGAGTTCCAGGAAACGAACCTGGGGGAATTGGTTCATTCGACCCTGGAGTCTTACCGCTTCCAAATCCAGCAAAACGGTTTCGCGTTCGAGGAAAACATTTCCGAAGACATTCCACCGGTGAAGGTGGATCGCGAGGCGATCGCGCGATCGCTGCTGAACCTGGTGAACAATGCGCTGAAGTATTCGAAAGACAGGAAGTTCATCGGCGTGAGCCTGTACCGTTCGGACAGCACCATCAACCTGGAAGTCCGGGACCGGGGTATCGGTATCCCGGCCAACGAACAGGACAAAATCTTCGAGAAGTTTTACCGCTGCGGGGATCCGCTGGTGCACAACGTGAAGGGATCGGGGTTGGGCCTGTCGCTGGTCCGGCATATAGCACGCGCGCATGGCGGGGATGTCCTGGTGGAGAGCGAGCCGGAGAAAGGCAGCAAATTTACGATTGCACTGCCCTTCGCGGCGGCGTCACAAACGGGAAGCGCACCTGCGTAAGAGAGACGGAGGGTCGTCGTCCGGTTGGCAAAAAGGGGAGACGGAATGTGTCCAGTCAAGATTCTGATCGTGGAAGACGAGCCGAACATGGTTTCCGGCCTGCGGGATAACTTCGAGTTCGAGGGATTCCAGGTGCTGACGGCGCTGGATGGAGTAGAGGGACTCGAACGGGCGCTGAAGGATTCTCCGGACCTGGTGGTTCTTGACGTGATGATGCCGCGCATGAGCGGGTTGGACGTCTGCAAACAGTTGAAGGCCAAGCGCCCTTCGATGCCCATCATCATGCTCACGGCACGGGGCCAGGAGGTGGACAAGGTGGTAGGCCTGGAACTGGGGGCCGATGATTACGTCACGAAGCCCTTCTCGATCCGGGAATTGCTGGCTCGCGTGAAAGCCGTTTTACGGCGGGCGCAGACGCTTCCGAAAGATCAGGACCGCTATACCTTTGGGGATGTGGACGTGAATTTGCGCAGCTACCAGGTGACGCGGGGCGGCAACCGGGTGGAATTCTCGAACAAAGAATTCGAGCTGCTGAAACATTTTCTATGTCATTCCGGGGAGACACTGAGCCGCGAGAGGCTGCTTGATGAGGTGTGGGGGTATGAGAACTTTCCTACTACCCGGACAGTGGACGCCCATATTGTGCGGATCCGGCAAAAACTTGAGCCGGTTCCAGAACAACCGCGATTTTTTCTGACTGTACACGGAGTGGGTTACAAGTTCGTGGGTTGAAATGAACATGACGATGCCAGGCATAGAGATACCGAAGGCGGCCAGGAAGACGTCAATAAAACGTCCGGCGGACCAGCAGACCCCGGCCGCCATTGCCAGCGAGCCCGCGGAAAGCACTGTGGCTCTGAGGGAAGAACTCGACAGCCTGCGCCGGGATCATTCGAAGTTGCAACAGGCCGTATACGAAGCAGCGCAGATCCAGCGGCGGCTCTGCGCGCCGCGCGAACTTGTTTGGGGTGAATTTGAAGTCGCAGGCGAAATTTTCCCGGTGCGGCATCTGTCGGGGGATTTTTTCAAGGTGATGAAGCTCGACGCCATGCTCGGGATAACCGTGGGCGATATCGCGGGCAAAGGATTGTCGGCGGGGATATGGCAAGCGCATTTGATGGATTTGATTCAGCGGTGCGCACGAACCTGCGCGCTCCCAGCGGACGCTGTCGCAGCGGCCAACCGGGACCTCTGCCGGGATCAGAACGAACCGCCGATCGCGGGGCTGTTTTTTGCGAGACTCGATCCGGCCAGCGGTGAACTGGAGTACTGCAACGCCGGCTTGCCGCCTCCCCTGGTGTTACGGCGCGACAGGACAATTGAACGGCTCGAAGAAGGCGGCCCGATGCTGGGCGCGCTGCAAGAGTCAACCTATAAGTCAGGGCGGGTGTGCCTGAACCCGGGCGACATGCTGCTTGCTTATTCCGACGGCTTGACGGAATGCCGGAATTCTCTGGAAGAAGAGTTTGAGATGGAGAGGTTGGCGGCCGCGGCAAAGGCAATCAGCGGCGGAACGGCAAACCAGGTTCTCTTCTCCACGCTTGGGGCGGTGCTCGACTTCGCCGATACCTGCCCGCCAGGCGATGATTTGACGCTCGTGATTGTCCGACGGCGCGAAGGCTTAGCGGCGGATGGTGCGTCCTCGACCGACAAAGCGATTTTGGGGTCACGCAGGCGCAAGAACCCCGATGTTCGGACGAGGCAAGCCGCGAGCAAGGCAGAGACGAGTTTGGATAACTGACCAAGCGTGGAGACGAGCTCGGCAAGTTGTACCCAACGGGCTTGAAGCTATTGGTGTGTGCAAAGTCAAAGGAAAGGACCGGTGATGGCAACAAAATCCGCATATATGATTATGGAAAGTGCGGGGTTCGGGGCAGCCCTGCCCCCCGCTCAGCCAATTTGCCCGGAGGTGCTGAGCAGCATCTATACCGCTCACTATCGCTATGTTTTGGGGATATGCCGGCGATTTTTTCGAAGGCCGGAAGATGCCGAGGATGCAGCGGCAGAAGTCTTTTTGAAGCTGTACAGGGTTTTGCACCAAAAAGACGAGACGCTGCCCTTCCGCCCCTGGGTTTCACAAGTTGCGTGGCGGCACTGCATAGATAAGCTGCGGCGCAAAAAGCGAGAGCGGAGTTTTTTCCAGGAAGAAACCAATTTCGATTGCGTTCCAGATCGTTCGATTCCTTCGCCGCTTTCGCAACTTTTGCGCAAGGATGAACACCGCCAGATCCGAGAGCGGTTAACTCGCCTGCCGGAAAGATACAAGGTTCCGCTCATGCTGCTTTATTACAAGAGAATGAGTTATTCGGAGATCGCTCGCGCACTGAAAACGCGCCTGCCCGTACTGAGAACGAGGATATTCCGAGCGAAAGGATACCTGCGCCGCAATCTGGAAGCGGAAGCGGCCGGGAGGAATTAGGGGATGCGAGGCAAAGCGCCGCGGACATTTAGGAAGTTGCGGACAGAACCGAGGGCGGCGCCAGCGACAGATTTTCGGCGATTTCCATACCGTCGCGGGGTGTTGTAGGATATTTGACGAGTTGGGGGAGACGATTATGGGCACAACTTTTACGCTGAATGGAAAGTCTACGACCGTTGAAGTCGATCCGCAAATGCCGCTCCTCTGGGTGCTGCGGGACACGCTGAACATGACCGGCACGAAGTTCGGCTGCGGCATGGCGTTGTGCGGCGCGTGCACGGTGCACATCAACGGCGAGGCGACGCGCTCGTGCATCACCCCAGTTTCGAGTGTTGCCGGGAAGAAGGTTATGACGATTGAGGGGCTTTCGGCGGATGCGTCGCATCCGGTTCAGAAGGCCTGGATCGAAGAAGACGTGCCGCAGTGCGGATACTGCCAGTCCGGGCAGATCATGTCCGCGGTGGCACTGCTGGCAAAGAAACCCAATCCGACCGACGCGGATATTGACGATGCCATGAGCGGAAACATCTGCCGCTGTGGCACGTACCAGCGCATCCGCAAGGCCATCCACCACGCCGCTTCGCTGCAAGCCGGAAAGTAAATTCAAACAATTCAATAGCCGCGCGAGATCGCCGCACGGCGGAACGAGGTCGTCATGGCAACTGCATCCTCACTGGATCGCCGTGAGTTTCTAAGGAAGAGTGTCGCCGGAGGCGCCGGGCTGGTCATCGGCGTGTATTTGCCAGGGAAATATGAGGCGCTTGCAGGGACTCCGGCGAAAGATCCGGCGGCAATCAACGCCTGGGTGCGGATTGCGCCGGACGATACGACCACTTTGCTGATCGACAAATCCGAGATGGGACAGGGGATCAATACCGCGTTGACGATGATTCTGGCGGATGAGTTGGACCTAGACTGGAAAAAGATCAAAACGGAATTCGCGCCTGCGGCACCGGTCTATTTCAATCCGGTTTTTGGACTGCAAGGCACGGGCGGCAGCACAAGCATTCGCGGCTCCTGGGAGCCGCTGGCAAAGGCGGGGGCCGCGGCGAGAGAGATGCTGGTTGCCACCGCGGCAAAGCGGTGGAACGTGGAGCCGAGCGCGTGCCACACGGAAAACAGCGCGGTGGTGAATACGGCGTCCGGACAGCGGATCGGTTATGGCGCGCTGGTGGAAGATGCGGCGAAGCTGTCCGTTCCGGCGAGCCCGAAGCGGAAGAATCCGAAGGACTACAAATATGTCGGGAAAGCGACAAAGCGGATCGATTCGAGGATCAAGGTCAACGGCACGGCGGAATTTGGAATTGATGTGCGTCGACCGCAGATGTTGCACGCTGTGGTGGCGCGGTGCCCGGTGTTCGGCGGCACGGTGAAAAGTTTCGATGGGACAAAGGCCAAGGCCGTGCGCGGTGTGAAGAGCGTTGTGCAGGTTTCGACCGGAGTGGCGGTGGTAGCCGACAACACCTGGTCGGCGATGGAAGGACGGAACGCGCTGCAGATCAACTGGGAGGAGGGCGTGAACGCGAAGAATTCGAGCGACGCGATCCACAAGCTGTACCAGGGACGGATGGCGGAGGCCGGCGTGATCGCGCGCAAGGACGGCGACGCAGAAGGGGCGATGGGCGGTGCAGCGAAGAAAGTGGAGGCCGTCTACGAGGTGCCGTTTCTGGCTCATGCAACGATGGAGCCGATGAACTGCACGGCGGATGTGCGCGGGGACGGGTGCGACATTTATGCGCCGACGCAGTTCCAGACATTTGCGCAGATGACCGGAGCGAAGATCACGGGCCTAAAGCCGGAACAAGTGAAGATTCACACGACGTATCTCGGCGGCGGATTCGGGCGGCGGGCGGAATTGGACTTCATCATTGAGGCGGTGGAGCTTTCGAAAGCGACGGGCTCGCCGGTACAGGTGACGTATTCGCGGGAAGACGACATGCAGCACGACTTTTACAGGCCGACGGTGCTGGTGAAATTGTGGGCGGGGCTCGACGAGAAGGGAGCGCCGGTGGCGTTGAAGTCGCGGATCGTGGGGCCGTCGATCATGTCGCGGTTTTTTCCCGGCTCGGTGAAAAACGGGCTGGACGACACGGCGACGGAAGGCATCGCGACACTGAAATACGACGTGCCGAATTTCCTGGTGGAGTACTTGCTGACCGAGACCGGTGTGCCGGTGGGATTCTGGCGGTCGGTGGGAAGTTCGCACAATGGGTACATTGCGGAATGTTTTGTGGATGAGCTGGCGAAGGCTGCGGGAAAGGATCCGGTTGAGTTTCGCCGCGTTTTGCTGAGCAAGGATACGCGGCAGCGCAAGGTGCTGGAACTGGCGGCGGAAAAGGCGGGATGGGGGAAGCCCGTGGCGACGGGGCGTTACCGCGGGATTGCGGTGGTGGAATCATTTGGCAGCTATGTGGCGCAGGTGGCGGAGATCAGCATTGACCGCAAGGCACACACCCTGCAGGTGCATCGCGTGGTGGCGGCTGTGGATTGCGGGCGGCACGTGAATCCGGAGACGATTCGGGCGCAAATGGAAGGCGGCATCATTTACGGGCTGACGGCGGCGTTGAAAGGCGAGATTACGATTGCCAACGGCCGCGTGGAGCAAGCGAACTTCAACGACTACGACATGGTGCGAATTAACGAGGCGCCGCAGGTGGAAGTGCACATCGTGGAGAGCAATGACGGGCCGGGCGGCATCGGAGAGCCTGGGACGCCGCCGATTGCGCCGGCAGTCTGCAACGCGATCTTTGCGGCGACGGGGAAGCCGGTTCGACGGTTGCCGATACGGGCGGAGGATTTGGCGTAGGTCACAGAGTGGCGGCTGGTAGAGATTTGAGACAGAATGGGGCGTGAATTCCCTGGCCCTCATACTGGCGATCGTTTCGCTGTTGATCTGGGTTGTGCTTACCTTTTTGCGCGGAGGGTTCTGGCAACTCCTCCCTTTTGATGACGACATTTCGAAACAGGAGCCGTTGGCGCGATGGCCGCGGATCGTGACGATTGTACCGGCACGCAATGAGGCGGAGACGATTGCGCGGACCGTGGAATCGCTGGTGAAGCAGGAGTACGCCGGGGAACTGGGATTGGTAGTTGTAGACGACCATAGCGAGGATGGAACCGGGGCGCTGGCGGAGGAAGCGGCGGAGCGAGCGGGGGCCTCCGAACGCGTTTTGATTCTAAAGAGCGCAGCGCTTGAGAGCGGATGGACCGGAAAGCTGCTGGCGATGCAGCAGGGGGTAGAGAGCGACATTGGACGCGACGCAGAATACTTCTGGTTCACGGACGCGGATATCGAGCATGCGCCGGACACGCTGCGCCGGATCGTGCAGCGCGCGGAAAGAGACAAGCTGGATCTGGTTTCGCTGATGGCGCTGTCGCAGATAAATTCTTTGCCGGAGCGCCTGCTGATTCCCCCGTTTCTTTATTTTTTTCTGAAGCTTTATCCCCCCAGCTGGATCGCGAGCACAAAACGGAAGACCGCCGGAGCCGCGGGGGGTTGCATCCTGTTGAGACGCGCGGCGCTCGAGAGGATTGGCGGCCTTGCGGCGATTCGCAGCGAGGTGATCGATGACTGCACCATGGCGCGGGCGGTGAAACGCACGGGCGGCGGACTATGGATGGGATTGACGCGGAAGAGCGTGAGCCTGCGGACGTACACGTCATTTACGGAGATACAGGATTTGATCGCGCGGACGGCGTTCACGCAGCTGGGATATTCGGGGCTGGCGCTGGCGGGGACGCTGCTGGGAATGCTCATCACATATCTGCTGCCGGTGATTTTTACGTTCGGCGCGCAGCCGGTGGTGTGGCGGCTGGGGCTGACGGCGTGGGCGCTGATGGCGATTACGTATTTGCCGACGGTACGTTTTTACCGGATGTCGCCGGTGTGGGCAGCGGCGTTGCCCGTGGCGGCGGCATTTTATACGTATGCGACCTGGGTTTCGGCGGTGCGGTACTGGCTGGGACGCGGGGGGCAGTGGAAAGGGCGGTCGCAAGCGCCCGTGAAATCTTCCATACAGTAAACCGACATTCCCTTGCAACAGGATCGCCGCGGAATTCCTTTCCACCCAGTGCGATCCTGTGGAACTATTTTTGTGGAACAATCCAAATCACCCAGCGGGAACTGCGGGTTCACCATGAAAATCAAATTTGCTGCAGTGATGATGCTTGTTGCCGTGCTCCTTTGCGCTCAGCAGTCGCGCGGGCAGAGCTACATACCGACAAACGATCCCCCGTTCTACGGGCCGTACAACGGCGCGTTTCTGGCGGGCGGCGACGAGTTAAAAAAACATCTGGTGAAAAACGATACGGTGCTGCGGGCGGATTCGCCCTGGAGCTTGTACGCGTGGGTGTGGATGGATGAAGCGCCGCGGGGCGCAGTGCTGCTTGCGGGCGTGGGAGATCCCAGCGAGGAATATTCGCGCTGCCTGGGAGTGGATGGAGAGAATTTGTTTTATTGGGGAGGCAAGGACGCAACGCTTTCGGGAAGCGCCGGACTTGCGCCAGGCAAGTGGCAATTTGTAGCGGCGACGTTTGACGGGCGGGAAGTTCAGATTTATGCGAACGGAGCGAAGGTGGCCGGCGGGAAGCTGGATGCGGGGAGAGTCAGTCCGCTGCTGGTGATTGCGCCGGCGCAATTTTCCGCACAAGAGAACCGGCACTTTGCGGGAAAGATAGCGGGACTGACAGTGTTGCGGCGCGCTTTGAACGGAGAGGAATTGAAGGAGATGAACGCGAAAGCCGCGGATTTTGCAGCGATTGTGTATGAAGAGGGATCGAAGCCGTGGCCGGTGCAGACGCAGGCTCAGGCGGGATATCGAGCGCCGCAGGATCCGGACACCATGCCAACGACGAAAGCGGGGTTTTCCCGGCCCGAGAAGAAAGCAGTGCGCGAATCGAAAACGGGACTGGAAGCAAGGAGTTCGAATGAATGGATGATTTCGGGGCGCTGGAAGCTGCGGCCGGCGCCGGAGATTTCGGCGAACGGCGATGCAATATCGCAAACCGGATTTGCAACGAACGGCTGGTGGGACGCGACGGTGCCGGGAACAGTGCTGACGACGATGATTCATCAGGGCGTTTATCCCGACCCCGAATACGGCCTGAACAACCTGGCGATTCCGGAAAGTCTGAACAAGCAAGATTACTGGTACCGCAGCGAATTCACGGCGCCAGCGGATTGGAGGGGCCAACGGCTGACGCTGACGTTTGAGGGTATCAATTACGCGGCGGAAGTTTGGCTGAACGGGAAACGGGCCGGCACGATCAAGGGCGCGTTTATTCGCGGGGTGTTTGACGTGACGGATGCGATCAAGGCCGACGGATCGAATGTGCTGGCGGTGCGCGTTTCGCCGCCTCCGCATCCGGGGATTCCACACGAGCAGAGTATCAAGGCGGGGCCCGGCGAAAATGGCGGCCTTATGTGCCTGGACGGGCCGACGTTTGTGGATACGGAAGGATGGGACTGGATTCCCTCGATTCGCGATCGCGACACAGGGATCTGGCAGCCTGTGACAGTGCGGGCGACCCGCGGAGTGAAGATTGGCGACGCGCAAGTGGTGACGAAGTTGCCGCTGCCAGATACGAGTTCGGCGGACGTTGAAATTACCGTGCCACTTGAAAACAAAACAAACACAAGCGTGAATGGGGTGGTGGAAGCGTCGTTCGACAGTGTGAAGGTGACGAAGACGGTCACGCTGGCGCCTGGAAAGAATGCGGTGACGTTAGCGCCGACGGAGTTTGCGCAACTGAAGGTGCAGCACCCGCGGTTGTGGTGGCCGAACGGGTACGGCAAGCCGGAATTGTATACGCTGAAGATTGCGGTAACGGTTGACGGAAAGAAATCGGACTCCAGGGATGTGCGATTCGGAATCCGGGAATTAACGTATGAATTGAGCCTGCTCGACAGTGCGGGGCATCTGGAACGCGTGGAATTTTCGCCCACAGCGGCGAGGGCCAAACAAGAGCAAATTGTGAATGCGACACACACGGGAATCCGCAACGTACCGTCGCCGGATCCGTTCCCTTCGATTTTTCCCGAAGAATGGCGAGACAGCTGGAAGTCGTGGGCGGCTTCGCTGATGCCAGGCGCGGAGAAATCGGCAGCAGTGAAACATCTGGAGGACACGCGCGCGACGCCTTATCTGACGATCAAGGTGAACGGGGTGCGAATTGCGGCGCGCGGCGGCAGTTGGGGCATGGACGACATGCTGAAACGCGTATCGCGGGAGCGCCTGGAGCCGTTTTTCCGGCTGCACCGCGACGCGAACGTGAACATTATTCGCAACTGGGTCGGGCAGAGCACCGAGGAAGTTTTCTACGAACTGGCGGACGAATACGGCTTGCTGGTGTGGAACGATTTCTGGACCTCGACACAGAATTACAATATTGAGCCGGAAGACCCGGCGCTGTTCCTGGAAAATGCGCGGGACACGATTGCTCGCTTCCGGAATCATCCGTCGATCGCGATATGGTGCGGCCGGAATGAGGGCGTGCCGCAGCCGATCCTGAACGAGGGACTGGAGGAATTGACGCGGACGGTGGATGGAACACGGTATTTCACGCCGACTTCGAACCAGGTAAACCTGCAGAACAGCGGGCCGTACAAATATGTGGAGCCGAAGCTGTATTTCACGATGCTGAATCATGGATTTTCCGTGGAGACGGGGACGCCGTCGTTTCCGACGCTGGAGAATTGGAAGGCGTGGATTCCACGCGAGGATTTATGGCCGATCAGCGACAACTGGGCGTACCACGACTGGCACCAGAGCGCGAATGGGGACATGACGCCGTTCATGACGGAGATGGAGAAGGAATTTGGCGCGCCGACAAGCCTGGAAGATTTTGAGCGGAAGGCGCAGATGTTCAATTACGTGCAGCACCGCGCGGTGTTTGAAGGAATGAACGCACACCTGTGGGCGCCAAATACCGGGAGGATGTTGTGGATGACGCAGCCTGCGTGGCCGAGCTCGACGTGGCAGATTTTGAGCTCGGATTACGACACGCAGGCGTCGTTTTATGCGGTGAAGAAAGCGAGCGAGATGGTGCACGTGCAGTTGGACCCTTCGAATTACGCGGTGGAGGTAGCCAATTCGCTGCCGGAGACGAAAACGGGGCTGACGGCACACGCTCGCGTTTACTCGCTCGAGAATAAATTGCTGGCGGAACATGAAGAGAAGAAAGACGCGGCGAGCGGAACAACGGAGTTTTTCGCGTTGGACTTGGCGCCATTTTTGAAAGAGAACGTGGCTCTGGTGAAATTGGAGCTGCGCGATTCGGGCGGAAAGATGGTGTCCGACAATTTTTACTGGATGGGCGGAACCAGCGCGGACTACCGGAAATTGAACCGGCTGGGACAGGCGCAGATTAAGACGATGGTGCGAACCGCCGTCGAAGGCGCAGAGAAGCGCGTGAAAGTGGTGCTGGAAAACACGGGAAACGTAGCCGCGATTGAGTTGAAGTTGACTCTGCTGGAGGCAGACGGAAAGACGCGCGTGCTGCCCGCGTATTACAGCGACAACTATGTTTCGCTGCTGCCGGGGGAGAAGAAAGAGATTGTTGTCGAGTGCTCAAAAGAAGCTGACAAGGCGGGTGTGTCGATTGGGTTGCGCGGGTGGAATCTGGAGCCCAGTCTGTTGGAACCGGGCAACCAGAAATAATCCGCAACGAGCTATCGAAGAACAGCGTAACTATCCGTGCTCAGCGGCGGTTCTTACTGTTGCTTTGCCCGGAGAGCAGCGCGACAATTTGGGCAGTAGAAACACGTATGAGAGTTAAATTCTTCTTGGCTGTGGTTCTGCTTCTTGTGGCTTCGGCCGCGAATTTTCCGGCTCCTCAACAGAAGTCCGATGCCACCTCCAAAATCCTTGCGCTTGAAAATAAATGGAATGAGGCCTACAAGCAAGGGGACGTCGCCACGATGAATTCGCTGCTGGCTGACGATTTCATAATCACCGTCGAAGATGGCACGACGTTCAGCAAGGCGGGCTATATAGCGCGCTCGGGAGATTCGGACAACAAGGTCCTGATCTCCAATATGTCCGACCTCAAGGTCCGGATGCATGGGAATACTGTGATAGTGACTGGCGCATACCATGAAAAAGGGACCACGGGTGGCAAGCCGTACGAATTCCACGACCGGCTAACGGATGTATGGATGATGATGTCTGACGGCCGATGGCAGGTCGTTGCTTCCCATTACGCTATCCCCGCCAAATAAACGAGGCAATCCAGCCGGGCGGCTCAGCTACCGCTGTCAAGGCACTGTTGAGAATCACTAATTATGGTGACTTGCATCACAATTTGTTATAGTTAGGCTGTTCGCGCGAGGGCTGTATCCCGAATTCAGGGAATGGCACCGGAGGCCGACATGAGCATCATTCCGAATGGGAACAGTGCGAAAGTGACCGTTCCCGAATTGCTGCAGCGGAAGTC